>CAXUDF010000148.1:0-7976 GCA_964249695.1 uncultured Acidobacteriaceae bacterium | reverse complement strand
CGCGCCGCGCCGGGCATGTTCTGTTCTCGCCGGCGTTCAAGAAAGCGCCCAGCCTGGAGCGCTCGACCGCAAACTGCGCGCTGGATCCGCGCCTGCTGGTGGACTGGATGCTCGAGGACGGCGTGCCCGCGCGCCTGAGCCTGCAGATCCATAAGTACGTCTGGGAGCCGCAGAAAAAGGGCGTGTAGCGGACGCCGCTCGTCTCAGCAATATCCTCTTAGAACGATCCTGGTGCATTGCGCGGCCGCGGACTTACTTCGGCGCGGACTGCAGATACGCGTCCAGCGGCACTTCAAACGCGAACAGCTCCTTGCCGTCGCTGTTCTTGACCTGGCGAAAGACGAGCCTGGCCCCGGCAAGCGGGTGCTGGCCCAAGCCCTCCACGTCGTAGAACAGGAAACCGGCGCGCGTGGTGTGCGGCTCGACGGCGAGCGCGGAATACTCGTTCTCGTTAAAGTCCGCCTCGACCTTGCTGTCGGCCACTTTGCCTTTTTTGTGGATCGTGATGGGCCCGATGGGTATGTTGGTGCCCCGCCTCGCTGCGCCGGACACGCGCCGTTCTACCTCCTCAGGCTCCCCGGCGTTGATCTTGCCGCCGTCAGACGGCATGAGCAGGATGCGGACATCGTTGAGCGAGATGGGCTGCGCGGTGTCGTTGGTCACGATGATGCGAATGGGAATGAAGTCGTACTGCAGGTAGTCGACACGGAAAACGTCGACTTTTGGTTTCCGGTCGAAGGGGTCCGCGGCGATGGTGATGCCGTCCTGAGTGATGTGCGCGGGGTACTGGGTCGCGGCGACGGCAGGATCGATCTTCTTCTCGGCGGAAAGGGTGTACGGCAGGGCAAACAGAACAAGCAGTGCAAACCAACGGAACATGAGCAGGGTCTCGGAGAAGCGGAAGGATAAAAGCAGGCACGCGAGCCCATTATCATCGACAAACGACGTGAACGCATCCTCACTAAAGTTTGAGCCGAAAGCTGCGCCGGTCGCGCGAGCGCTCCTTGCCCTGTACAGCTTTGGGCTCCTGCTCGCGCTCGTGCTGACGCTGCCGTGGTGGGCGCGCGAGCTCAGACGGGGCGGCAAGTACCGCGAGGGCCTGCGGGAGCGGCTCGGCTTCAGCACGTGGCGCTACCTTTTCGCCGCCGGCTCTCGTCCCGCCGGCACGGCGACGCCCCAAACTGTCTGGGTCCACGCTGTTTCAGTCGGCGAGGTGCTGGCGGTCGCGCCCCTGGTCGCCGCGCTGCGCGAGCGCGAGCACACGCGTGTGCTGGTTTCGACCACCACGCGCACCGGCCAGGCGCTGGCGCGCACGCGCTTCGGCGTGGACTCGGTCTTCTACTTCCCACTCGATTTCGCCTTTGCTGTCCGCGCATGGATGCTTGCCCTCCGGCCGTCGCTCATCGTGTTGGCCGAAAGCGAGTTCTGGCCGCGGTTTCTTCATGAAGCCTGGCGCGCCGGCGTGCCAATCGCTGTGGTCAACGGGCGTATCTCCCCGCGATCGTGGCCGCGCTACCGCCGCCTGCGCCTTCTGTGGCGACCGCTTCTGCGCTCGCTTGCGCTGGTGCAGGCACAGTCCGATGAGGACGCGAAGCGCTTTCGCGCACTCGGCGCCCGGGATGCGGCTGTCGGCGGCAATCTGAAGTACGACCTGCCGCTCGCCGCCCCATCGCCTCTGCTCGCCGAGCTTCGACAGCATCTGCCCGCGCGTGCGCCGGTGCTGGTGTGCGGATCCACGCTTGCCGGCGAGGAGCAGCTTCTGCTTCGGAGCGCCCCGGAGGGCTCGGTCGTGCTGCTGGCACCGCGGCACCCGGAGCGCTTTGCCGAAGTAGCATCGCTGCTCCGGGATGGCAAAGAGCCGTGGCTCCCGCTGTCGGACTGGAGGGCGGCACCCAGATTTATCCCGCCCGGAACCGTTCTGCTGGTTGACTCGGTCGGCGAGCTTGCGGCTCTGTACGCGTTGGCCACGGTCGCCATCGTTGGCGGCGGTTTTCTCCACCCGGGCGGCCACAACCCGCTGGAGTCCGCAGCCCTGGGCAAGCCGGTAATCCTCGGCCCGCACTATGCCAACTTTGCCGACATCGTCCGCTTGCTGCGGGAGGCAGACGCGGTGGTTCTGGCCGAGGTGGGCGCGCTGTCGAAGGAGATTGAGCGGCTGCTCGATGATCCGGAGCAAGCCGCGGCGCTGGGCGAACGCGCCCGGGCTGTCTGCCTGGCGCAACGAGGTGCCACGTCGCGAGCCGTTGCCGCGCTGCTGCCTTTGCTGTCACGGGCACGCCGGTGACTGTGCCCGCGTGGCAGCGCATGCTTGCGCCCCTGACCCTGCCGTACGCGCTCGCGCTTGGAGCCAAAAACGCGGCCTACGCACGCGGGCTGCTGCCGCAGCGCACACTGGGGTTCCCGGTCGTCAGTGTCGGCAATCTTTCTGTTGGCGGCGCGGGCAAAACGCCGGTCGTCATCGCGCTTGCATCGCTGCTGCGGCACGGCGGCATTGCTGTCGATGTTCTGTCTCGCGGCTACGGCCGACGGTCCCCGCTTCCCGTGGAGCAGGTCGACCAAACAGGTTCGGCGGCCCGCTTCGGCGACGAGCCGCTGCTGATCGCCCGGCAGTCCGGGGTGCCGGTCTTTGTCGGCGCGAACCGCTTCGTTGCCGGCCGGCTTGCCGAGCAGGCCGCCACGCAGACGGGCGTGCACCTGCTCGACGACGGCTTCCAGCATCGCCGGCTCGCGCGCGCGGTGGACCTTGTGGTGATCCACCCAGGCGACCGCGCGGACCGGCTTCTACCTGCCGGGCGGCTTCGCGAGCCGTTTCGCGCGCTCCGTCGGGCGCACATTCTCGTGATCCGGGACGACGATGCTGAAACAGAAAAGGCGCTGGCACGCGCTGGCCTTCGCAAACCTGTGTGGAGGGTCAGGCGCACGCTCGCGCCGCCGAAGCTTGTAGGAGAAGCGGTTGCGTTCTGCGGCATCGCTCACCCGGAGGAGTTCTTCGGGAGCCTGCGCGCTGCCGGCATTACGCTTCGCGCGGCGATCGCTTTTCGCGATCATCACCGCTTCCTCGAAAGCGACCTGCGCCGGCTTGCGGGGCTGGCGTCGGACGCAGCCGCTCTGCTGACGACCGAAAAAGACCTGCAACGCCTCGATCCATCCGCGCGGGAGCAGCTTTCTGCTGCCGCGCCGCTGCTCGCCGTACCGCTTCGAGCGGAGCTCATCGACGCAGACCAATGCCTGGCTGAGCTCCTCGCCGCCCTCGCTCCGGTCTTCGCTATGCGAAAATAAGCCGTTGTCAGATCAAGAGCAGCATCGCGTTCTGGTCGTCCGACTCGGCGCCATGGGCGATATCCTTCATGCTTTGCCTGCAGTTTCCGCGCTTCGCGCTGCGCATCCCGAATGGATTATCGACTGGGCGGTTGAACCGCGCTGGCGCGCCCTTCTCGCAGCCGACTCGGTCGACGGCCGAGCCGTGCGCGGGCCGGCGCAGCCGCTTGTGGATCGGGTGCACCTGGTGCCGGCAAAGCAGTGGGCACGCGCGCCGTTCAGGGGGGCAACGCTGCGCTCCATTTTGCAGACGCGTGCCGAGCTGCGTGCTGCCGACTACACCGAGGCGCTTGATCTACAGGGCGCCCTGCGTAGCGCGTTGGTAGCACGCTGGGCTCGGCCGGCGCGCTTGCTGGGGGAGGACGCGCCTCGGGAGCGGGCGGCGCGCTTTCTTTTTTCCGAGCGCGTCCCAAGCGCGGGCGTCCACGTGATTGAGCAGGCCGCAGATGTGGTGCGCGCGCTCGCCGGGGATGCGCTGCCGCTGGGATTGCCGCTGCTACCGCAGGACGAAGCTGCTGCCGGCTGGTGCGCCCGCACGCGTGTGGGCGCCGAGCGCGGCCCGTGGATTCTGCTGCATCCCGGTGCCGGCTGGGGTGCCAAGCGCTGGCCCGTTGAGCGCTACGCCGCGGCGGCCGCGCTGCTCGTTCAGCAAAAGCGCGCCCGCATTGTGGTTCATGCCGCGCCGGGCGAGCTGGAGTTGGCCGGCGCGCTCGCGAAATCTCTGCGCGCACGGCAGGTGACTCCGTGGATCATCTCGCCGACGGTCGGGCAGTTGATCGAGCTTACCCGGCGCATCGATCTGGCGATCGGCGGCGACACCGGGCCGCTTCACCTGGCGGCTGCCCTGGGCAAGCCGACCGTCGGGGTTTTCGGGCCGACTGACCCGGCCCGCAACGGACCCTTTCACGGGCGTTTCCACGTGCTGCGCGACCCCGGGAGTCGGCGCGATCACACGCGCCACGCGGAGCCAGAAGCGGGTCTGCTCCGCATTGCGCCCGAGTCTGTGGCCGACGCTGCGGGGGCTCTTCTCGACGGGGAGCAGAACCGGCTCGAATCGCTGCCGCAAGGCGGGCCGCAATGACGGGCAGACATGGTTGGGGAGCTGTGGCGAAGCGCATCCGGGTGCCGCTCGGCTTTGTGTTCGCCGGCGTCTTTCTGCTGCTTGCCCACCCCTCGGCGCGCTCGCTTGGTGCGAGTCTCGCCCTGGTGCTGCCGGGGCTCGCTCTTCGCGGCTACGCCTCGGGCTATGTGAAAAAGAATGCCGAGCTCACCGTAACCGGACCCTACGCGTGGACGCGCAACCCACTGTATCTCGGGTCCATGCTCATCGCTTTCGGTTTCGCCGCGGGCGCTCGCTCGCCCCTGCTCGCGGGTGCACTCGCTTGCCTGTTTACGGTGATCTACCTGCCGGTGATTCGGGGAGAGGAGCAGTATCTTCGGGCCCATTTCCCGGCGTTTGCGGGCTATGCGCGGCAGGTGCCGCGATTGCTGCCCTGGCGCATTCCTGCTCGCGGGAAGGCGAACATCGCGGGCCGGTTTGACCCGGCGCTATTCCAAAAACATCGCGAGTACAATGCAAGCATAGGCGCCGCGGCCCTGTACCTTGCTCTGATCGTGCGGTTGGTAATGACGCATGGTCGGTAGCCCTGGAGACGAAGCAGACAGGATGCCTAAGTTGTGGAAACGCCGGGATGCGACCGCTCCCGACGCCGTGCAACGCGCCCGCGCCTGGCGCGTCCTTTCGGTTGCGGCGCTTTCATGGAATCTGCTGCAGGCTCCCGCGCAGACGCGTAAGCCCGTGATCGGCACGGTCCCGACGCCTGACTCCTTAGTCATGCCGCAGCCGGCTGCCGGCTGGACGTTTCCGCAGCGCCAGACACTTACGTATGCCGTGGACTGGCGTGTGTTCCCGGCGGGCTCTGCTACGGTTCACCTCGAAAGCGACGGTGCGGAAGAGCGTGTTACGGTGACCGGAGACTCGCAGGGCGCGATCAACCTCCTGATGCACGTCAGCGATCGCTTTCAGTCTTCCTTTCGGAAAGATACGGGCTGCTCCGACAGCTTCAGCCGGCAGACCATGGAAGGCCGCCGCCAGATCGAGTCCACGCAAAGGATTGACGGCGCACGCCGGGTCTCCTTGTACGACGAGCGCAACCTGGTGTCGCGGGTGCACCTTGAACAATCGGTCGCAATACCGCCGTGCGTGACCGATATGCTGTCAGGCATTTTCTTTGTCGGCTCGCAAACGCTGGAGCCGGGCGGCGTACTGCACCTGCCAGTGGTCAGCGGCAACCATGTGAGCAATGTGACGCTGCACGTGGAAGCGCGCGAGAGTGTTCGAACGCCCACCTCAACGTTTCAGACCGTTCGTGTGGAGCCGACGGCCGACTCAGGGCCGGTGCGGAACCGCGGCAAGCTGTGGATCTGGTATAGCGACGACGGCCGGCATATTCCGGTCCAGATGCGCGCGCGCCTGTTCTGGGGGACGCTCACGTTTCGTCTATCCGGCATCGACAGCAAATAACGCGCTTGGAATTGCAGCTTCGAGCGGCAGGTAAAAGTAATTTGCTTTACTGAATCTGAAAGCGCTCCCGCATCGCGCGCTGGATGCTGGGGCGGCACAAAAGATTAAACGCGAGCTCCTTGTCGGGAAACATTCGAAGCGCGGCGTTTCTGGTGTGCGCCACCAGATGGGCGGCGTCTTCAACCGTCATGGATCGGTCCTGCGCGATGCTGGCCAGCAGGAACTGCATCATGATCTGCAGGCGGCGCAGCTTCCGTTCTTCTTCGCGGTGGCTACTCTCACGCGGCTCGGGACGAGGCTGCAACTCTCCGGTATCCGCTTGTGTGGCTCTGTCGCTTTCTCCTCGACTCATGCTCCGCCTCTCTGCAAAGTACGGCCCGTTCGGTGATCCTACGCCTCCTTCGCGCCCAATGCCTAGACTCCGGTCTCACTTCCGCAGCGCTTTCTCAAGCTCGATGCGCAGCTTTTTTGACGTCGCGCATCCGGAACGCACTCAGGGCTGCGGCTTGCTCGGTCAGGGCTGCGCCGCAGCCCAGGAACCCGCGCTGACACCCGTCCCGTCCAGGTAAACATCGGCCTCTCCGAGCGTATCGGTTCGCATGGTTTGCACGTGCGCTTGCTCGAGCTTGTCCAGCGTGGCCGGCCGGGGATGGCCGTAGAAATTCCTGCGCCCGCAGGAGATCAGGCCATACTCAGGGGAAAGGGCGGCTAGAAACGGCGGGATGGTCGAGGAGTTGCTCCCATGGTGGCCGACCTTCAACAGATCCGTATGCGGAAGCCCGGCTTTCAGCATCTCCGCCTCGGCCAGGGCCTGCGCATCGCCCTCGAGCAGCGCCGAGGTATTGCGGTAGGCGAGCCGCAGCACCAGCGAGTCATTGTTGCCCGGCTCGAGCTTCGGCGTGTAGGCCCGTGACGGCCAGAGCGTTTGCACCTCCACTGCGTTGCCCAGCTTCCAGTGGTCGCCCTGCCGGTGCTGCTCGATGGGGATACCTTCGTCTGCTGCCTGTGCGAGCAGGGCCGCATACGGCTTGGACAGTGGATTATTGCCGACCAGCAAAACTTTGGGCTGAAAATTCGCCAGCACGGCTGCCATGCCGCCGATGTGATCCTCATGCGCGTGCGAGATCGCGACCGCGTCAAGCCTGCGAATGCCGTGGGCCCACAAGGCCGGCGAGACAACCTCCTCGCCGATGTCAAAGCTGCTGCCGGGCTGAGCGCCGACAAGGCCGCCCGCATCCACCAGCATCGTTTTGCCATCGGGCCCGATTACCAGAATGGCATCGCCCTGCCCGACATCGAGCGTCGTGACCTGAAGCACTCCGGCGCGGTGCTGCACGGCTTGCGGCGCGACGGCGAGGGTCGCCGCACCCAGCAGCAAAGCCAGGGCACCGGCCGGTGCCCAGCGGTCGCGTCGGCGAATCACGTAGACGGCCAGCCCAAGCAGCACGATCCAAACGGCGATGCGGGGCGAAGGCGGTGCCGGCAGGCGATAGTCGCCGAAGCGCAGATGGGCGAAACCGTTCACAATTGCCGAGACGATGTGCAGCAATGCTGCGGTTACGGCCGCCGGGATCCACGCCAGAGAAGGCGCGACCAGCAGCGCCGCGAAGCACACCATGGCCGCCGGCAGCAGAAAGCCGAGAAAGGGAATGATCAACACGTTCACGGGTAGGCCGGCTACGGTTACGCGATGGAAATACATAGCCATGGGCAGCGCCATGACGAGCTCGACCAGGGCGGAGATCACAATGAGCTCAAGGAGGCGCAGCAACAGAATAAGTGCCTCCGGCAGCACACGTCGGGCGATCCGCCGGCCGACGATCGGTTCGAGGTGTTCGGCGAGCATACGCAGTGACACGCGCCACTCGGCCACACGCGGCGGCAGCGAAGCATCAATCGCTGTGAGCCAGAGATTGCGTGCGCCCGCAAGGTAGGGCGCGAAGCTGCGCTCGGCCAGCGGTGCCGCGATGCCGCCGATGGCGACCACGGTCAGTAGCGTCATCTGCAGACTGGAGCCGCCGAGCGCGCGGGGGCTCGCCGCCATGAGGAGCAGAGCGGCCAGGCCCAGCGCCTGCAGCGCGTGGCGCTCCCGGAAGAGCAGGCGCCCGAGAAGAAAGAGCGTGACCATGGCAAG
>CAXUDF010000147.1:0-8061 GCA_964249695.1 uncultured Acidobacteriaceae bacterium | reverse complement strand
GCGTCAAGGCCGAGCGCGACGACCGTGCGGTTCTCGCCGCGCAGCGGAACCGCGTCGGCGATGGTGGCAATGGCGAGCATCTTGAGAAAGGACGGGAGCAGCTTGGTGCGGAGTGTTTCCTGCTCAGAAGAGTCGCCGGCAGCGGCGGTCAGCAGCAGCGCCTGGGCAAGCTTGAAGGCGACACCCGCGCCGCAAAGTCCTTTGCACGGATACGGGCACCCGGGCTGGTTGGGGTTGAGCACGGCCAGAGCGCGCGGGAGCGTGTGTGCGCCGTCGGCGCCTTCGGGTAGGTGGTGGTCGGTCACGATCAGGTCGAGCCCGAGCGCTTCGGCGGCCTCGGCAGCGGCAAAGGCGCGGATGCCTGTGTCCACGCTGATGACGAGCCGGACGCCTTCGGCAGCGGCGCGCTCCAGGACCTCGCGCTGCATGCCGTAGCCCTCATGCAGCCGATGCGGCACGTGGAAGCGCACCGTATTCTCGGGGGAGCTTTGGTTCGGCTCGCGGTTCAGCCGCAAAACGCGCTCAATCGCGGTCTTGAGCAGGACGACCGCGGTGGTGCCGTCGACGTCATAGTCGCCGTAGATGAGGATGGGCTCGCTGAGCGCGACGGCGCGGCGGATGCGCTCAACGGCCAGAGCCATGCCGAGCATGGCGAATGGATCATGCAGCTGATCGAGTGAGGGGTGGAGAAACGCGTGCGCCTCGGCGGAGGTTGAGATCCCGCGCTGGAGAAGCAGGGCCGCTATGGCGACTGGCAGCTGCAGCTCAGCGGCAAGGCTCTGCGCCTGCACGGGGTCTACAGCGGAAAGGAGCCAGCGCTTGGGCCTAGGCAGCGCTGTGGAAGGAGCCGGGAGGGTCGGAGTCGTCATGCGAGGGGGCGCGGGTTTCACCTGCAGCGTTGATTGGAGCGTTCAGGGTGCAACCCGATTGTGATAGACAGTGCGAGGCAAGGATCATAGTTCCGGCTCGGCGCACTCTCGGCGATCTTGCCTTCACCGTCCGGAGGGCGTCAGAGCAGCTACGGGCCGCCCGGGGTCCTCAGGCAGCGGCTCAGGCTTCCTCGTCTGTGTCCTCGTCAAAGACCATGCCGCCCATGGCGAACTCGTCGATAGCCTCAACCAGCTCCTCATAGCGCTCGTACCATTCGCTCGCAGTTTCATGCAGAAACGCAATGCCCTGGTGTACAAAGCCGAGCTGGATGAAGCCGACCTTGCCGGCGTGCATGCGAAGCGCATCAACCTCCTCGAACTCCGGGGCTTCCTCGTCGGGGAAGTTCTGCTCGCGCAGCTTCTCAAGCAGGATGTCCAGTTCTTCGTCGTCGAGAGTGACGTCGCTCATGGTGAGAAAAACGACGCCGGCGGACTTCGCGGTCTCGACCAGGCGCTTCCAGCCGTCGGGGTCCTCGTCGTCCTCCCAAAGCACCGAAGGAACATCGTCGCCGACATAGCCGGGGAACTGCCGAAGGCCGTGGCCGGAAAGGAAAGCCACCATATCGTCTTTTAAAGTCAGGAGGTTGTCGTGTGCCATCGCTTGAGTATTCTCGCAGGTTCCGCGACGGCTTGCGAGAGGGCGGCGCGAGTTCTTGCGAGGGTGAACGCTGTGCTAGACTCGCCTCCAAACCCATGATTTTCTCCCGCGAGTACGTCGGCTATCTCGGCCGCAAGACAGTACAAAACCTGGTTGACAAGAAGATGATCAAGACAGAGCACTTCCGCCTGGTGGAAGAGCGGATAACCGCCGCGCTGGTTGACGAGTTGATGCTGGAGGACAAAATCAACGAGGAAGTACGCGTGATCCTGGACGCAATTCAGGACGAAATGCGGCGCAACGGCGCCGAGTACGGCGAGATGTTCAAGAAGGTGAAGCAGCAGCTGGTGCGCAAGTACAAGGCAATCCTATGAGAGCGACCCCTGACAAAGTCAACAAGCTGGCGCACGCCGTAGCCGATACGCTGGCCGAGATCAATGAGGTCGATTTCCAGGAAGACCGCGACACCATCCGCAAGGAAGCGCGCAATTACCTGCAGGTGCTGCTTGCCGACGAGATGCGGATCGACCAGGCAGCGCGGCTGAAGATCAGCTCGCAGCGCAAGATCATCCTGGAAGGCACGCAGGAGTGGAACATCCTGTACCGCAAGTATTACAACGATGAAGTAAAGCGGCTGGGCATTTAGCGGCGGCTCGCGCAGGCCAACTTTGCACCGCAGCAGCCCCTCATACGCGAGCGTACGTCCGGCTAAACGCGGTGCGTGTCCGGCCGCCAGCGTGCAACCGCCCGCTTGACCTGTTTGGGGCTGAGCTGTTCGCGGACAGCGCGCTCGGCAAGCGGGGCCAGCTCAGCGTCCGAGGCGAAGCGGAGAGCGATGATTTGGCCGGTGGTGAGCTCGCGCTGGAGCGGCTGCGCCTCGAGAGGCAGCAGCGCGGCCATGCGGATACGCTCTTCGAGGCGGATCACGCGGTCCTGAACGCGGAGAGCATAGACCCGGACGAGATTGGCAAGCAGAAGAAGCGCAATGGCCAGGATCACGGTCCATCCACGATCAAAATCGCGGTGCTGAGCCCATCGAACGACTGTGACGACTAGATTCGCGAGCAGGGCCGGCATGACCACGAAATGGTAAAGCGGGTCAAGCCGGGTATGGTTGTTATAAGTCTGCTCGGGCATGGGACGGAGTCCTCGATTTCAGGCTTCGGTGCATTGAGTTGGGGCTGCATCGCGCAGAGAACGCGTTTCGGCTGAAGCCGCTTCGCTCGTGTGGCGCGGCACCGCGTTCAAGGCTGTGCCGGGGGCAACGGCCGGGAGCGCCGCTTCGCAAGGAAGTGGTTCTCGATATCGGGCCAAAACTCTTCCAGCTCTGAGCCAATGGTGCCTTCCGCGGTGACCGTGATGGCGCCGGTAAAGGTCTTGCTCAGGCCGCGGTCGGCAGCCGGGTAGTACGCGTTTGAAATGCCGCCGGCGATGATGTTGCCGAGAACGTTGGCATAGTTGGGGCCCCAATTGCCGGAGTCGCGGCGGCACCAAAGTGCCGTGAATGCAGAGTACAGGGCGCGATGCGTAGGGCTGTGGCCTTCGCCTTCGCGAAAGTAGCGCGGGTCCTCATGAAATGCAGAGGTAAGTACCGCATTGCCCCAGAAGTTGCCGTCAAAGGTATCTGCATAGGAAGCGGCATAGCGCTTGAAGTAGCCCTGCGCGCCCTGTCCGTAGCCGGCGTTGCTGTTTTTTGCCTGGCCGATGCCGGCAACGATCGCGTCCAACGTGAAGATATAAGGATCGGTTGAACTCTTCCAGAAAAGGTTGAATTTTTGCCCTGTGGTGAGCGGCACGAACTGCCCCGTGTGATTGACTGCCTGGAACTCAGGAATGATGCCGAAAATACGTTGTTGCTCAGCACTCTTCAGGTTGTAATCGCTGTCGCCCGGCTTCGGAGCTTGTCCGGCGGGTCTTTGCACTGGCTGCGTGGGTGTGGCCGCGGGCGAAGCCTGCTGCGTTTGCGCCAGGGCCAAAGCATCGGGTGCATTCGGCAGCGGTGTGGCGGCAAGCTCTGCCATCGCGGGCGCAAGAATCACCAACAATGCTGTTGCAAGGAGGTACTTAGCGCATACAGCTGCGCTTGATCGCGCCTGTCGATGAGGCTGCGACACTGCTTTTTTCTGCATCCGGACTGGGCTCCTTCAGCGACAAACGGGCGAGCGGCCTAAGCTCTAAAATACCGGTCGTGTGTAGAATCGAGTGTACCTGCTGGAGTGCTTGGGAGTTCCCGACTGCAGATAGTCTGATCGCGGTCCGCCGGCTTTCCCGCGTACTGCAGGGCATACTGATAGAAACACTCTCATGAAGACGGCGAGTCAGCCGATGAAGATGCAAGGCGACTTAATTTTGGCTCGGCGCGTCGTAACGGTGGGAGGTAGAAATGGTTTCGAATGGTGCAACGTCGCAACGCATCCTTGGCGTGAATTTCTTCTGCGGCACAGCGCGCGAGACTATTGAGCGCATGCGGCTCGGCGGTCTTCTGGTGGTGCCGGCAGCCCCGGCGCTCAAAGATCTGCCAACGAACGCCGCATACCGGGATGCATTGCTCCACGCGGACCTGGCCATTACAGACAGCGCATTTATGGTGTTGATCTGGAACTCCATCAGCCGCGAGAGGGTGCCGCGAGTTTCCGGGCTTGAGTACCTGAAAGAACTGCTGCAGGAGCCCGACGTTCGAGAGCCGGGCAACACACTCTGGATTATGGCAAGCCCGAAAAGTGCGCGCACCAATGCGGACTGGCTCCACTCGCAGGGCATAGCCGTCCGCGAGCAGGATATCTATCTGGCGCCGTTCTACAAGGGTGCGATAGATGACGCTGAACTGCTCGCCAAGATGCGCGCGCATCGCTACCAGCATGTAGTCATTACGGTAGGCGGGGGCACGCAGGAGCGGCTTGGGCTGTATATCAAGCAGCAGCTGGAGTATCTGCCTGCGATTCACTGCATCGGTGCGGCGATTGCATTCCTGAGTGGCGATCAAGTGCACATTCCCGCCTGGGCCGACAAAAGCGGAACCGGTTGGCTGCTCCGCTGCCTGTCAAAACCAAGCGCATACGTGCCGCGCTACTGGGCCGCCAGAAAGCTGGTGTGGCTGATGCTGCGGTACCGGTCGGAGTTGCCGCCCTTACAGGCTGAGGCGAAAGCCTAGGCTTTGGTCCGCGCACGGGCGGAGAACCAGCTTCTGCCGAAAGGCCGTTCGCCTCACGCTCGATTGCGATTACTTCACGTCAGGGCCGTCGTGTTCACGGTCAAACGCCTCTGCCGACGCTGATTTATCCTCAGCGTCGTACCGCGCAGCTCTGGCCTTGTCGATAAGGGCATTGCCCGCGTCTTTCACATTGCCCCAGGCCGCGCGCGCGGAACCCTTCAGCTGATCTTCCTGCCCTGCCTCCTTCAGATTCCTGTCACCGACGAGTGCGCCGGCTGACTCTTCAACGCGGCCGCTAATCTTTTGCAGGACACCTTTGACATTGTCTTCGTTCATGGCTTCCTCTTTACCGCTCGGTTGGATTCTCGAGACGGGGGCAGGGTTGGCCTGAACACATGGGCCGAGACACGTTGACGGCAACAAGGGAATCTCTTGCGAGCGGGTTCGATCGTCAAGCGAAGCCGGTATCATGCGCGCATGGAAAGCCAACGATTCGCTCATGCGCAAGAAGGTTTCGGACTCCCTGGCTGGAGCTGGCCTCTCCTTGGCCTGGCGGCCGGGGTTCTGCTGGTGATTGTGGTGCATGGAACCTGCTTTGTGAAGGATGACTGCTGACCATCACAGTCTGCGGGGTCAGGAAAGCCGCGCTGCAGGCCGGCCTCAGCTGTGAGCGAACGGCAGGACCTGCCGAAAGCGCCTGTCTGCAATCGCTGGCAGCCGCGACGCACGCGGCAGCGCGGTAGGGGCTTACGAGAGCTCTCCATGGTGCAGCCACGCCTCGATCAAAACACTCCCGCGGTACCTTGCCGCAGTAGCTGCTTGCTTCAGGCAAGTGAGCTCAGGTTAGTGCCGCCTAAAGCTGCTCTGACCCGGCTGATTACCGGTTACGATCGGCTGGCGGCGGGGGCATCTATAGTTCCCTAAGTCCGCAGGAATAGCTTGCCGCTGCGCGATCCAACAAGATTACCTGCCGAGAAAGTACGCGGAGCGCAATGGGGCTTGCGAACCCCGTGCCGCACTCCTCCTGTTGTCAGCCAGACTCCTGAGATGTCTGTGGTAGCATTTGGCCAATTCACGCCCGCTTTGCAGCTTTGCACGTTTGGCCTTCTTTCAACCTGATCAGGACTGAGCCGTTTCTATCCTTTCGGCGATGCTTTTGTGGCGGGATTATTGGCAGTCCATATGTATACGGTTGTGTATTCACACCCGCCAAGGCTGGCCTATCGCAGCCCGCGAGTGTGTATGCAGCCGAACAACCACCATCACCGACCAGTGCCTGTTCCGCCGTCTTCTGGTCCGGCGCGTTTGTGCACCTGTGAGGAGGCATTATGCAAGGAAACAGAAGTAGCCTGCGAGGATTGCCACTGCTTGTCCCGGTCCTGCTTGCGGCTGCGCCGTCGTTCGCGCAGACCTTTCGTGGAAACATCAATGGCAGTATCGTCGACCCTTCCGGTGCGGTCATCGCCGGGGCCAGGATCAGTGCCACCGAGGTAGCGACCTCTTCCTCGCACGACGCTATTTCTTCCGGCGCAGGCGAGTTTTCCTTCGATGATCTTCCTGCCGGTGCTTACACCGTTAAGGTCCAGGCGAGCGGCTTCCAAAACACAGAAGTGAACGGTGTGCAGGTGTTGGCCGGCAAGGTGTATACGCTGCCTGTCAAGCTCAACCTTGCGCAGCAGGCCGACACCGTTCAGGTGTCTGCGGATGCTCTTTCGCTCGACACCACCACGATTGCGCAGACAACCACTCTCTCCGGCAATGCCCTGCAAAGTACGCCTCTCAACGGGCGCGATTTCACCCAGCTTCTCGGCACCTCATCGACCTTTTCCGGTTATAACAACACAGGCTCGGTCAACGGCCTGCGCGCCGACCAGCTCAACTACACCATCGACGGCACCGATAACAACGACCTTTACCTTCAGGCCGACGCCGTCAACCAGGGCGGCATCTCCGGCATCGCCGGTGTCGTCTACCCGATTGACGCGCTTGATGAGTACTCCCTCCAGACCACCGGCAACGCCGAATCCGGCCGCAGCCCGGGCGGCAACCTCAACGTCACGACCAAGTCCGGCACCAACCAGCTCCATGGCAGTGCTTACTACTTCAATCGGAACGAGGCCCTCGCCGTATCCTCACCCTTTACCGCCCCCGGCTCCGGCAACACGCCCCTGCGCAACCAAAACTACGGCGGCTCCCTTGGCGGCCCCATCTGGAAAGACCATACCTTCCTGTTTCTCACCTACGAGGAGCAGAAATTCGTCATAGGAGCCATCAACACTGTCACCGAGCCGTCGCCTGCTTACCAGGCACTCGCTCTCGCTGAGCTCCGAAAGTACAACGTCACTCCCAGCCCGGTCTCGCAGAATATCCTCAACACACTCTGGCAGCCGCCCGTGATCGCCAATCTTCCGGGTACCCCGCTCAACTACGCCAGCAGCGCGCCGGAAAACGGCTACAGCCACAATGTGGTCGCCAAGCTCGACCACAACTTCAGCGAGCGGAGCCACCTCTCCGGCCGCTACTACTTCGGCCAGGGCTACGCCGACGCGCCGCTCGGCTCTTACCTGCCCGAGTACTTCCAGGTCGTTCCTTCGCACATCTCGAACTACGATGTGGTTTGGAATTACAGCCTTTCTCCCAGTCTGACCAACCAGGTTTCTGCCGGGGTCAGTTACTTCACCCAGGGATTTGCCGACTCGGTGCACAGCCAGAACCCGCTCGCCCTTGCCGGTCTCAACACGGGTTCCTCGCTGTCCGGTTCTCCAGACATCGCCATCAACGGCTTTGACCAGATCGGCGTCACGCCTACCTCGGGCCGCAACGACATCACCGGTCAAATCGCCGACACCCTATCCTGGACTCTCGGCAGGCACCAGCTTCGCTTCGGCCTCGAGTTCCGCCGCGCGTACATCGACCTCTACTACAACTTCGGCGGCCGCGGCACCTTCAATTTCGGGACGAACGGCGTCCTCGGGCCTTACAAAAACGATACTTCGGTGACCGATACGAACGTCCTGAACCTGGCTGACTACCTGGCCGGCTACGCCTTCCAGTCCACTATTACCCTCGGCACCCAGGAACGCTTCCTCTACACCCACACCGGCTCCGGCTTTGCAGAAGACTCGTGGCAGGTCAATCCGAAGTTCAACGTCAACCTCGGCCTGCGCTACGACTACCAGCAGCCCTTCTACACCAACCCGCCGAACACCTCCATCTTCGATCCCTCCACCGCTAGTGGTCTCGTCGTGACCGGTGCCGGCACCAACGGCTCCCCGGAGTACGGCTACAACAGCTCCAAGCTCGACTTCTCCCCGCGTATCGGCTTCTCTTACCAGGCCAATCCCACCACCGTGGTGCGCGGCAATTACGGCATCTACTTCGAC
>CAXUDF010000146.1:0-8269 GCA_964249695.1 uncultured Acidobacteriaceae bacterium | reverse complement strand
GCCTGCCCGCCTACGTCGCGGGTGAGGGTCTTACCTTCGCGATAGACCGCTTCAAGCGCCGCGTGGATGCGGTCCGCGAGCGCGTCCTCGTTGAGGTGCCGCAGCATGAGCACGGCCGACTGCAGCAGCGCGGTCGGGTTAGCCTTGCCTTGGCCCGCGATATCTGGGGCGGAGCCGTGCACGGCCTCGAAGATCGCGGCGTGCTCGCCGATGTTCGCGCCCGGCGCGAGGCCCAGGCCGCCCACAAAACCCGAGCATAGGTCGCTCAGGATATCGCCGTACAGGTTTTCCATCACCATCACGTCGTACTGGTAAGGGTTGGTGACCAACTGCATGCAGGTGTTATCGACGATGTGCTCGGCGTAGGGGATCGACGGATGCTCTTCGGCGATTCTGCGGGCGCAGCGCAGGAAAAGCCCGTCGGTGAGCTTCATAATGTTCGCTTTATGGATCGCGTGGACGCGCTTGCGGCTGTGCTTCTCGGCATAGTCGAAAGCAAACTTCGCGATGCGGGTCGAGCCTTTTTCCGTAATGACCTTGAGCGAGGTGCACACGCCGGGAACGATCTCCTGCTCGAGCCCGACGTACAGGCCTTCGGTGTTTTCGCGAACAATGACCAGGTCGACATCCGGGTACTTGGTCGCGAGACCGGGCAGATTCTTAATGGGGCGCACATTCGCGTACAGGTCGAACTGCTTGCGCAGCGTGACGTTGATGCTCTTGAAGCCTTCGCCGATCGGGGTCGTGACGGGGCCTTTGAGACCCACCTTCGTGCGGGCGACCGAGTCGTACAAAGCCTTCGGGATGTACTCACCGGTTCGCGCAAAAGCGTCGGCGCCGGCGTTCTGGCGCTCCCAGGTGAAGCGTGTCCCGGCTGGCTGCGCGGCTGTTTCCAGGATGCGTACGGTGGCATCTGTCACTTCAGGACCGATGCCGTCGCCGGGAATGAGGGTGATGGTGTGGTGGCTCATAAAGGGTGCGCGGGGGCTTTCGGGCGCGGGGGGGTTGGTGGGACGGCGTCCGGCAGGGCCAGCGCGGCTTCGGTGCGCGACTGAACAAGCTGCTCCAGCTCGTCGCGGAACTCGGCGGCATCCTTGAACTCGCGGTACACGCTCGCGAAGCGAATGTAGGCCACGGTATCAAGCACTTTTAAGCCGTCCATGATCAGCGAACCGAGCTCGGCGGTCGAGCGCTCTCGGTCGGGTGCTTCGTTCAAAAAGGTTTCGGCCTGGCCGACCAGCTCATCCAGCTGGCGCATGGCGACGGGGCGCTTTTCGCAGGCGTGCTGGAGGCCGGTCAGCATCTTCTGGCGGTCGAACTTTTCGCGGCGGCCGTCTTTTTTCACCACCATGTACGGGATCTCGTCTACGCGCTCATAGGTGGTGAAGCGGCGGGCGCAGCCGGCGCACTCGCGGCGGCGGCGCACCGCGGCGGACTCCTCGATCTCGCGTGAGTCCACAACTCGGTCCTCCGCAAAGCCGCAAAAGGGGCACTTCATAAGATTGCGTCATTCTAAAGCAGTTCTCCCGTTGCCGGGTAACGCTGAGGTTCTCGCGATGCGGCCTTTCTTGGAGGAAAGGCCGCGCCAACAACTGCTGGTCTCCTTTACACCCACAGGAGAGCTGCTTGAGCACCGGCTTACAAGCGGCGGCGAACCGCGCCGCGTACAACTTCAGTCGCAACGCCATAGATGACGTGCGTGACCCACTCGCTGATCCGTTCCTGCGCGGGCTGGTCCTTGACCGGCTCGACCACGCCCGTGTTTGGAAGAATGCCCTCATGCATGAGCCGGTTCAGGGTCAGGCCGAAGACAGCGCCGCGCCACGAAGTAGCCCGCGGCTGATACTCAGCCACCACCGAGTAGGCGCCGCCGGCGAGGATGCCGAATGCCCAGTGCGAAGCCTCGACAAGCGGCTTCTTCACCGCAGAGGGTAGCGGGACGCCGGCTGCAGCAGCCAAGTTTTCCACGACGAGCTTTGGTGGCGGCTGCTGGCTTTTGGTGCGCGGAGGCAGCAGCTTTTCGCCTACGATTTTGGCGGCTGAGCCGGCGAGCCCTCCGGCTAATCCAGCGAGCAGGGCTTTGGAGAAGGAGGTATCAGGGCGTTCGGCGGTGCGGGCAGACATGCAGGGTAAGATGCGTCCTGACTCGCGCGCGCCAACGCAAGCGTCCTGCTCAGGCGGCTGGACTCAGCTGCCTGAGGGCTCAGGCTTCCGGAACAAATTCGCCTTTCGGGGTAGCGAGCGCTTCTTCGGCAACCTCGCTGTCTTCCGCAAGCTTCTTGAGCGAGACATGTTCAAAGCGGGTCCAGAGCAGGCCCACCGGGATGATGCTGAGAAAGGTGACGACAAGCAGCATGGCAGCCGCGGCCACGGCCGGCTCGTAAGCAACGCCGAAAAACGACTGCATGGCCTGAGCGACGATGCCGATCTGGGTGAACCAGCCGATGACCGGCAGCTGGATGAGCGAGCCGGCGGTCGAAGTCGCCATAAGCAGCATGCAGCGGGACAGCGTCATGGAGGCGAGCTCGGGCGAGGCGGAAAAGGCGCGCAGCGTTTCAAGGTACGCGTAGGCGATGCCGGCCCACATAAGAAGCGAGATCGCGAGCGCCTGGAGAAACTCACCGAACGAGGTGATCGCGTTGAGGCCGTCGCGGAAAGCGAGGATTTTCTCGCGAACGCTTTCGCCGAGCTTGGGCGAGAGCCGGCCGAAGAAGCTGCCGGCCATCCCCGCGACCTGCCGGCCCGCGGCGCGGACGAAAAAGGCGAAGCCGATAAAGAGCGCGACCACTGCCAGGCTTGCGACAGCGGTGCGCTGGATGAGCTCGGGGTGCGGTAAATTGTGGCGGTCAGGCGCAAGCAGCAGAACGACAGCGAAGATAAGCGCGACCGAGCCCATGTCAAACATGCGGTCAAGCGCGTATACGGCCAGCTGCGAAGGAAGCGAAAGGCTGGTGCGGCGGGCAACCAGGTAGGGGCGAACCGGGTCAGCCGGGCGGCCGAGCAGCGCGACCGCGGTAAAGCCGATGACCTGCGTGCCGAGCAGCGAGCCCGGGTTGACCCGCTTGCTGGGACGGATAAACAGCGCCCAGCGCACGGCGCGCAGCGCATAGCCGGCCCAGATGAGGAGCGTGCCAACACCAAACAGCGGCCAGTTGGCATGGCTAAGCTGCCGGCCAACGGTCGCCCAGTCAAAGTGGATGCGATCGCGCAGCAGGAAGATCCCGGCCAACAGGGCGAGCACGGCTACGGTCCAGAGCGCCGTCCGGTTCTTTTTCACGGGTGGTTCTCCTTTGGGGTCGCTACGGCTGCGGGGGGCGTCGCCTCGGCTACCGTGCCCAGCGGGTGCGCCTGCCGGGCTGCGTAGGCTGCGTTAAATTCGCGAATAATGCGCGCGACATAGCGGTGCGTTTCGGCGTAGGGCGGTACCCCATGCCAGCGGGCGACCGCGCCCGGCCCTGCGTTGTAAGCGGCAAGCGCCAGGGCGAGATTGTCGTGATACCGGGTCAGCAGCGCGTCGAGGTACGCGGCACCGCCGCCAACATTCTCGGCCGGCGCATACGGGTCGCGCACGCCAAGCGTCGCAGCAGTTGCGGGCATCAGCTGCATCAGGCCCTGGGCGCCGACGCGGCTGCGGGCGTGGATGCGGCCTGCACTTTCGGCGTGAACAACCGAGAGGAGCAGGTCCACGTCCAGGTGGTGGGCTGTGCCGGCGCCGGTAAGCACTTCGTGGAGCTCGCCCGCGGTCAGGACTTCATGCGCGGCAGGCTCAGCGGCTACGACCGTGGGTGCTGCCGGCAGCACTTCATCGCCAGCGATGCTCGCTGTGCCGACCTCGACAAAGCTGGTCGAAGCAGCATCCATGTACAAGCGGGTGCGATCGCCGTCGACCACGCGGTGGTCGCACACCATGTCAAAGCCGTTCTGGAGCGTGATGCGTTCGGCGGCGTAGCCGGGCGCTGTAAAAGCCAAGAAAGAGGTAAGACCACAGATGAGACGGAGCCACTGTCCGCCCCTTCGGCCTGCGCTTGCTTCCCGCTTTTGCGTGATCCGCATCACTGAGTAGACTTGTCTTCCATCTTGCGCTGGAGCGCTTCATATTTGCCTTGCAGCGGAGCGTAATCCATCTTGAGATTCAGCTGATCCGCGCTGGCTTTGATTGCCAGCAGCAAGCGCGCCTCCATCTCTGGAAGAGCTTTCTGGAGCGCTGCTACCTGTTCACCTAACTTGCGCAAATCGGGTGCGAGCACGTCTTGGATAACAGTGAGCGTTTCTTCGATAGCACCCATGTTGCCTCCGCCCTCACTGCCGAATCCCTAGCAGGTTGTCACCTGTTCAGCATAACAAGCGCTGTAGATCCTGAGTTGCTGCCGAACTGCTGTATCGCTGCTCTGCCAGATAGCGCCGCTGCCGCAATCTAGCGCAAAGCCTCCTCGGGCAGCCGGGCCGCCGCACGCTGTTCGAGCGCTCCTTCCAGAGCGAGCGCTGCACCGTCCTCATCGTTGGTCGCTGTCACATACCAGCCGGAGCTCGCTGCCTCTTTGCGCAGCCCGGAGGCAGCGTTCCCCATCAGGACCGGCTGGCCGGCCCAGCGCAGCATCTCCAGGTCATTCCAGTTGTCGCCGACGGCCATAACTGCCTCACGCGGAATGCCACGGGCGGCAGCCAGCTTGGCAAGCGCGACCCCCTTGTTGCAGCCGAGCGGCAGGATGTCGAGGATACTCAGATCTCGTTCTACGTACTCAGTACGTTGCATTTCGATCTCGGCCGCGTACCGGGTGGAAAGCAGGTGCTGCTCGGCGGCCGCCATTTCGGCGACCGTGCCGCAGATCATGCCCTGCATGGGCGGCTCGCCGCGGTCAAACACGCGTTCCAACGGGTCCACCTGCTCTATATGCTCGCGGTTGGCCTCGACCCAGAGCGCGATGCGGTCGTGGAGGCGATCCATGGACTCAAGCACCAGGTCGCGCTGGTGCGCATGCATGCCGGTGTCAAAGGTAAAGACCATGGTGCCGCCGAAGGGGCGCATTTCGCCGCACAGGGCGCGTGCCGTATCGAGCTCAAGGTAAAAGCGGTCCATCAGGTTGCCGGCAAAGTCGCGGGTGGACGCACCATTGGACGAGATAAGTACCGTCTCAGGGGCTAGGCCGATCGGGTGGAGCAGCGGCATGGCGTAAGCAGCGCGGCGGCCGGTGGCGATGCATACTTCCACGCCGGCGGCTACCGCCTCGCGCAGCGTCTGCATCGTGCGTTCGCTCATGCAGGGACCTTCGGAAGGCATCAGGGTGCCGTCGATGTCGAAGGCCACGAGAGCGACCGGGGGCCAGTGTTCGGGTCGTCGAATCATTGCACCCAGTGTATCGGCCATTGTGTGACAGATATGTAGCGCAGGGACAAACGACAGTAACCGCAGTTTCACTTGAGGAAAGTGAGGGTCGAGAAATCCCATTTCGGCGCATCAGCGCGGAGATTGATTTTTCCCCTACGCACTCTGCGGGGTTCAGGTGTGATCCTGGGACGGTTTAATCGTGCACGACCAATTACCCTTAACCTATGCCCGAAATTTCCTCGCTCCAGTGCTCCCGCTGCCAGAAACATACCTCCGCTGCGCAGCCGCAGACGGTGTGCCCCCATTGCGCGGGCATTCTTTACGTGCGGTACGACATGGACCTGCTGCGCGAGACCGCCCGCATGCCGCAGGACGCGCAAGGCATTGACGGGCGCGAGCGGCAGCTGGACTTCAGCATGTGGCGCTACCGCGGCGTGCTGCCCGCGGTTGAGCCGGTGACCCTGGGCGAGGGCTGGACGCCGTTGATGCAGAGCCGGGAGCACACGGGGCTGTGGCTCAAGGAAGAAGCAACGAACCCGACCGGTACTTTCAAAGCGCGGGGCATGTCGATGGCAGTATCGATGGCGCGCCACTATGGACTCAAGAAGCTGGCAGTGCCGTCTGCCGGCAATGCGGCCGGCGCGCTGGCAGCCTATGCAGCGGCTGCGGGTATCGAGGCGCACATCTTTATGCCGCGCGATGTGCCGTTTGCCAACTACCTGGAGTGCGTGGCCTACGGCGCGCACACGACGCTGGTGGACGGGCTGATCTCGGACTGCGCGCGGATCGTGAACGAGCGGAAAGCTGCCGAGGGCTGGTTTGATGTGTCGACCGTGAAGGAGCCATACCGGGTCGAGGGTAAAAAGACCATGGGCTACGAGCTCGTGGAGCAGCTTGGCTGGGAGTACCCGGACGCGGTGTTTTACCCGACCGGCGGCGGCGTAGGACTGCTTGGCATGTGGAAGGCGTTTGAGGAACTGGAGCAGCTGGGCTGGGTGCGCGGTCGGCGCCCGAAGATGATTGCGGTGCAAAGCTCCGGCTGCGCTCCGGTTTCCCGGGCGTTCCACGCCGGCGAGCAGGCGTCCACCTTTTGGGAGGGCGCGCATACCTTTGCCAGCGGGCTGCGCGTGCCGAAGCCCTATGCAGACGCGCTCGTGCTCGACATTGTGCGGGCTTCGGAAGGGGTCGTGCTTGACTTCTCGGACGAGGAGATTCTGCACTCGCTGCTGGGCTGGGCCAGGCACGAAGGCATGCTGCTGTCGCCTGAAGGGGCCGCAGCCACGGCGGGCTACGAGCACCTGCTCGAGACCGGCTTTCTGAAGAAACAAGACCGCGTCGTGCTGTTCAACACCGGCGCCGGGCTGAAATATACAGATATGACGGCAGACGCGATGGGGCTGCACCGTCCGGAGGGGGAACTGGCGCTGCCGGGGCGCATGGCGGTTGGGGGGATCATCACGCCGCAGTAGGGAAGAGCAAGGGGCCAGCCCGCGACGACCCTGCGCAGCCGCAAGGGTCCCGCTCCATGCGTGGCTGGTGAGCAGCCGGAACACACTGAAGAAGTGCGACTTATCAATCGATGGCGGCCCACCTCCGTCATGACTCAACTACTTAGGCTGGAGAGTGCTTGCGCTGCGAATCACAAAGAGGGATTTCTTCCCGGCGATCTCCGCGTAGAGTCCTTCCTTGTCGTTCCATGACTGAAAGTGAGTCCCTAACGGCTGATTGAAGAAGACACTGTGATTACTGGACGGAAGCTTCCAAATGCCTACACCTATCTGGCTCCGCATCTCTGCTTTGCTAAGTTGATGCACCAGTACCAACTGCTGCCCGCCGATCTGGACCGTGTACTGGCGGTCAGTTGTTGTTTGGCAATTTTGGGAATACACACCGCCTACGCAGTTGGCACCACTCGCCACGTCCGCAAAAGCGACAAGAATGCCATCCTGCTTCGCATCTGCGGGATTCGATAAGGCCAACAGGGAAGCGGAAAAGAACAGGCAGAGCAGGCAGATGGAGAGAATCCGTCTAAAAGGCTTCCAAGACACGATCGGGTCCTTTCATGGTAGGCAACAGCATACAAGCCCATGCGGGAGCCTCAATCGTGTCAATCTTCCGAAGTCAGTAGCCGTTCGCAATCAGATACTCCACCGTGACCGCGAACGGCGCGTCCCGGGTCGTGTCCTGCTCGGCCAGGCGGGTCCAACGGTCTTCAGTCTTGCCGGCGACCACAAGGCCGTTCTGGATGGCGAGCTTCATCAGCACGTCAGCCTCCAGGTTGACCGGGGAGCTGGGGGCAAGGGTGTGTAGATTCGTCGCCTCGTAGGTGTGCGGGATCACGGCCACGTGGAGCTCGCCCGCGCCGGTCGGGGTGTCGTCGTTCGCGTCCCGTTCCGGGAACCAGCGGGCCACGGTCAGCGAAATGCCTTCAATGGTGACGGAGCCCTTCTCCACCACAAAGCGGCCCACCGCGGGCGGCACGGCAATGCGCAGGAGCCAGTCGGTGCGGGGCGCGTTTTCGCCGGACTCGATCGCCTCCAGCCCGAGCAGGGAACCGGTCGCGTCGACGTGGCCCTGCACGATGTGGCCGCCGAGCGGCGAGCCGGCCGGGGTCGGCAGCTCCAGATTTACAGTCGAGCCGACCGCGAGCGAGGAGAGCGAGGTGCGCTCGACTGTTTCGCGGGCCAGCTCCGCGTGGAAGCGAGTGGCCTCGGGCGCAAGCGCGGTAAGGCAGACGCCGGAAACCGCGATGCTGTCGCCGACCTGGAGCTTCGCGGCGAGCGCGGGTGCATGGACCGTGAGCCGCAGCGTGCCGCCCTGCGGGGTGAGCGCTTCGATGGTGCCGGTCGCCTGGACGAGACCTGTGAACATGCTGTGTTTCCCCCTGAGCGCAGGCTTGAGAGCGCTGCCGAGCACTGCTACGCCGCCCGATGCTGGTGAAGA
>CAXUDF010000145.1:0-8344 GCA_964249695.1 uncultured Acidobacteriaceae bacterium | reverse complement strand
GCGCTTACGGGTACAGCCGGGTTCTCGCCCAGCCATCGTCGTTGTGGATAAATTGAAACCGGTCGTGGAGCCGGTCGGGGCCGTCCATCCAGAACTCGACGCGATGCGCACGAATGGTGTAGCCGCGCCAGTACGCAGGGCGAGGAATTTCGCCGGGATGCTCCGCGGTGAACTGCCGCACCTGCTCCTCAAGCACTGCCCGGCTCTCGAGCGGGCGGCTTTGGCTTGAGACAGCGGCACCGATCTGGCTGCGCCGACCCCGGCTGTGAAAGTAGCTGTCTATGTCTTCAGAGGGCATCTCGGTCACTCGGCCGGCAACGCGCACCTGCCGCCGCAGCGACTTCCAGTGGAAGCACAGCGCGGCTTGCGCATTCGCGGCAAGCTGCTCGCCCTTGGCGCTTTCCGCGTTGGTGAAAAAGGAGAAGCCACGCTCGTCCGCACGCTTCACCAGGACCATGCGCACACTTGGCTCGCCATCAGCGGAGGCGGTGGCCAGCGCGGCCGCGTTTGGGTCGTTTATCTCGCTTGCTTCCGCCTCGGCAAGCCACGCACTGAACAGGATAAGCGGGTTAGGCAGCGACAGGATCTGCTCCCTCGCTAACTCTTGCGCCTGCTCATCGGGCACAGGCTGACCCGCGGCAACTATCTGATCGCTCATACATCGATGCTAGCTGCACGGAGTAGCGGGGGCAACGCGCGCAGGAGAAGCGCTTCCATCCAACGGTTGTGGATGCGGCTCAGACGAAGGAACAGGCACGCCGGCGAGGCTCAACTTGCGACCGCACGCACCGGCAGCCAACCAATCAACGTGCGGCGTTGCGGGTCTTCGATGGGTGCAGGCGTAGACCTGTTCCTTTTGGGCCCGGGCTCCGTGTGCCGACACTTCCACACACGAGGTCGGCTTACACCCACCGGCTCAAGTCGTTGCGACTGCAACTTCCTGTTGCGCTTCAGGGCAGAGTGCCTGGTGTTTCAGAATCGAGGCCTGAATCTTTAAAAGTTTTTCCTGTTTCTGCTGGGTTCGGTTGCGCTCCCCAGCCGGCGACAAGCCATTTGACAGGTCCGGCGCGCTGGCTGTTTGAAGCGACGAGCTGAGTTCTCTGCAAGTGAGACACGGCATGACATTCTCCTTATAAACCTGCGCGCTGCTGGGCATCGCAGGACGGCAATCTTTCGTTCCAGCTCCATGGTTGAGCGTCTTGGTCCGAAAAGCGCCGGACAGATAGTGGGCGATCTTTCAAAACCGCCATTCGCGAGTTATACGATGCAGCCACACCTCGTGGCATACAGTCCGGCTCGCGGCCCCACAGGCGTCCAATCAAAATCGAGTGTAGCGACATGAAGGCTTCGCGGGGGAAGATCAGACTATGAGTAAGCCTACTCCTTGGCCGGCACGATACCTGACCTGCCGCTCGGGTTGCGCTGAGAACCTGCTCAGAATGCCGGCGAACCCGCCGCTGCGCGGATGCAAAACGCAGCGGCACTCCTGAAAGTCTGAGCGCCGGGCAGGCTTGACGAGCAAGCGGGCGTTAAGCAAGGGCCGGCTGCGCGTGCTGTCCGCGAGAGCCTTCGAGAGCAGCTGCAGCTCTCCTTACAATTGCGATTTCAGGCTCGCACAGCAGCAGCCGAAAGTCGTTGCGGCCCGCGGCCTTAACGCTGTAGAGAGCCTTGTCTGCACACGCGAGAAGCTCTTCTGCCGTCCCGGCCCGCTCGCCGTAGGCGATGCCGATGCTGGTGGTCACCTTGAGCGTTCGCCCGGCTATGGTGAAGTCAGCCTCCATGCCGCGCACAATCTTTTCCGCAACGCGGCCCGCTTCCCTCGGCGCGTTAAGCCCGCTCAGCAGAACCACAAACTCGTCCCCGGCAAAGCGCGCGACCAGGTCGCTCGAGCGCACGGACGCTTTCAACCGGGAAGCAAACTGACTCAGCACCAGGTCGCCGGCGGCATGGCCGTGGCTGTCGTTGATTTGTTTGAAATGGTCAATGTCAAGAAACAACAGCGCATGCGCACCCGCCTCGAGCCGTGTACGCCCAAGCAGCTCGCCTAAAGCTTCTTCGAAGTGGCGCCGGTTCGCAAGGCCAGTCAGCGTGTCTTTGCGAGCGAGCTCGCCCAGGTGCTGCTCGGCCGCTTTCATAGAGGTAATGTCTGTGCTGACCGAGAATATGCCCGCCACGGTGCCATCCGGGCGTATGTCCGGCCTGTATGTGATCTGCAGGTGGCGCAGGCCGCTTGCGTCGGTGACAGCGACTTGAAGGCTGGTCTCATGGCCCTCAAACGCGCGGCGCAGCGAAGACTCCCGGATCCGGAACGCCTCCTCACCGAGAGCGTCCCGCAGTTGACGGCCCACTGCTCTCACCGGATCGACGCCAAGCCAGGGAGCATAGGTGCTGTTCATAAAACCCACGCTCCCGTCGCTCTCAAAGTAGGCAATCAGGACAGGCAGGTTGTCGGTGACGACCCGCAGCATCTGTTCGCTCTTTTTCAGCTGGATTTCGCTAAGCTGCAATGCCTCGGTCACTGTGGAGCGGGCGATCAAAGCCCTGCGGATCAGCAGAAAAGCAACCCCGAAGATGAAGGCAATCGCAATCTCGCCTACAAAGAAAAAGCGTTCGGCGGAGCGCTGCTTCCCTACTGCTTCCATGCGCCTTTGATTCAGCTGCTGCCGTCCATCCGCAATCAGGCTTCCGATGATCTGCTGGATGTCGATCATCATCTGCTTGCCAGAGTCACTCTTCACAATCCGCAGTGCGTCTGACTGGTGGTTGGACGCGTGCAGACGGACCGTCTCCTGAAGCTCGGCCAACTTGGCCTGCGCAACCACTGTAAGTTGCTCCACCTGCGCCCGCTGCGTCGGGCTGTCGCGCAGCTGCTGCTGCACCTGGGCCAGCCCAAGCCGGGCGTTTGCGACCCCTTCCTGATAACTGTCCAGGTAGCTCGCCTTGGAGGTAAGAAGGTATCCGCGCTGCCCACTTTCCGCAACCAGCAAAGCTCTGTTCACGTTCTGGATCGCGATCAGTGACAGACGCTGATGCTCGGCCTCATCGGAGGTTCCCTTCAACATCTTGAAGCTGCGAGACGCAAGAAAGGTCAACACAAACAGGAGAAAAAGGCCTGAAAGCAGCACCCCTGCGATGAAGACTTCAAGACGCGGCTTGAGGGATGCTTTCCGCAGATCGAGGCGTTTGGTCCATGAGATGAAGCTGTTACGCACGTGCATCCTCCGGCGGGGGCTGACGGCCCGCACTGAAGGACTCTTCGGCTGAATTTGGCCATGCATGAATTCGAGACAGGTTACAGCGGTAACCAGCTATACGCCACGCTCGCCGTGCGGCTCGGCGTTGGATGGCTGCAGCCCTGCCAGAGTAGCGTGTCTGAAGGAGCGGTGCTGCCTGCTCTGGTGAGCGTTGTAGAAGCGGCTTTCAAGCCGGCTGCGCAACGCGGACAGGCGAAACACGGACAGTGGCGCATCACAGAAGGTGGGTGGCCTTCACCATTGGTCACACGCGTCCGGAGCCTGGGAGCCGCGGACGTTGTTCCAGCTCCCGTTCACAGGTAAGTTCCAACGGTCAGGCTGCTTGGAACGCTCTCAAGCCTTCCACCCGCACACCATCGTCACGCTTTCACAGAAGGAAGGTATCAGCAAATGGGTCAGTCCTCAGTGCCACGCACACTTCTTAGCGCCGGGGCGGCGCTTGCCAGCGTGTATGCCGCGCGCGCCATTTTAAAGCGGGCTGAAGAGCGTGAGCGGAACGCCGGCGTCGCGGCAGGCAAGCGATTCCTTGTGCTGGGCGGCGGCTTCGCCGGCACTGCTGTCGCGCAGGAACTGGCGCGGCTGCTGCATGGGGAGGCCAACGGCGAGATCACCCTCATCGATGCCGACAACTACCTGCTGTTTACCCCGATGTTGACCGAGGCTGCCGGTGGCGCCGTCGAACCGCGCCACATCGTCAGCCCCATGCGCTCGCTCAGTCAGCGGGTTACCTTCGTCCAGGGCGAGATCAAGAGCATCGACATCGCGTCCAGGAGCGTCAAGGTGGAGACTGGGGCGGGGCGGCTGGAGCCGCGCACACGCACATTCACGGGCGACCACCTGGTGATTGCGCTCGGCTCAACGGTTAACTTTCACAGCACGCCCGGCGTGCAGGAAAACGCAATCGGCATGAAGCGGCTTGAGGATGCAAGCGCGGCGTTTGAGCGCGTTTCAGCTTGCCTGGAGCAGGCCTCGCTTGAAGAAGACGCAGCGCAGCAGCAGGCACTGCTGACCTTTGTGGTGGGCGGCGGCGGCTACACCGGCGTGGAAACGATGGCGGCTATCAACGATCTCGCCCGCATGTCGGCGCGCAAGCTGCCGCGAATGGTGCCGGACCGGATTCGTACCATTTTGGTTCATCCCGAAGACCGCCTGATGTCGGAAACTTCGCCCGAACTCGCGGACTACGCGATGAGAAAACTTAAAGAACACGGCGTAGAAGTTCAATTGAACGCCAGCATAGAAGCGGCCGGGCCTGATTTTGTGCAGATCAAAGACGGCGAGCGCATTGCGACGCGCACCCTGATCTGGGCAGCCGGCGTGATGCCGAACCCGCTGCTCGATATGGTCGACGCGAAGAAGGGCAAGCACCGCGGCCTCACAGTCGACAGCAGCTGCCGCGTACCGGAGCACCCGGGCGTTTGGGCGCTGGGCGACTGTGCCGAAATCCCGCAGCCGGACGGCAAAGGCACGTATGCGCCTACAGCGCAAAATGCGACGCGGGAGGGCGCGCTGGTCGCGCGCAACATCGTGGCCTCGCTGCATGGCAAGCCGCCGCTTCCGTTCCGGTACACGCCGGTCGGCGAGCTGGCGCTCGTCGGCCACCGGTCCGGAGTAGCGCGGGTCTACGGGGCCAACTTCTCCGGTCTGCTGGCATGGGCCATGTGGCGCGCCATTTACCTCGCTAAAATGCCGAGCCTGGCGCAGCAGGCCCGCATCCTGAGCGACTGGCTGCTCGATATTGTCGCCGGCCAGCCGCCGGTGCCGCTCTCTACGGGCGGCCGCAAAGCCGCCTCGTAAAAGGAAAGTCATCCTGAAAGGGTGCTTGAGAAGTCGGCTCATAAAACGCCCTCACTCCAAAAGGCGCCATCCTGAGGAGCGAAGTGACGAAGGACCTGCTTTTCAGCCTGGACACAAAACAAAGCAGCTCCTTTGCTACGCTCAGGATGACAACGTTGATCTTGAGAGAACTCTCCCCGCCCCAACTTAGCTCTGGCTGCGAAATAACGAGTTGCGCTGCAGGACAATCGCCGCGGCACCGTGCAGGCGGGTTGTTTCGCAGTCATCGGTCACCACCAGCCGGGGCATGGTGGCTTTGCCCAGCGACAGTGCGGCAAGTTCTGCCCGAAGAAACGGCTCGTACCGCGGCCACGCGCCGGTAACGTCGCCGGCGACGATGATCACCTCGGGAGAAAGGCCGGCGCTTACGGCGCGCAGGCCGCGGCCAATGGCCTTTGCCTGCTTCTCGACCGCAGAACAGGCTGCTGGATCGCCTGCCCGGTCCAGATCGAGCAGCTCCGCAAAGGAAATGGACGCGGCTGCGGAGTCGCCGCGCGTGTTCTCGCGATAGTAGCGCAGCGCCGCCTCCGTGGAGGCGAACGTCTCCCAGCAGCCCAGCTGGCCGCACCCGCAGGGCGGCCCGTCGCCGGCAAGCGTCACATGGCCAAACTCGCCGGCCATGCCGCTGCGGCCGGTCACCAGCTGCCCGTTTGCAAGCATTCCCGTGCCAATGCCTTCCGCAATGTCGACCAGCACGGCGTCCCGCACACCACTTAAATGTCCGATCCACAGCTCGGCCAGCAAAGCAGCGTTGGCCGCATTTTCCAGCTCGGCCGTAAGACCCGTTACCTCTTCCACAATCGCCTTGATGCGCTGGCCTTCCCAGCGCAGGTTTGGCGCAAAAATCAACTCCTGCGTCTGCGGGTCCACCCGGCCGGGCAGGGAGATGCCGACGCCCTCAAAGCTGATGCCGGGAAAGCTGTCGCGCAGGGTGCGAAGCTCGTTCGCAATCTTTCGGATTGCAGCAGCCGGAGTGCCGCAGAACGCAGTGCACTGCCGCGCGAGAAAGCGTCCGTGCAGGTCCACAACGGCGAGCGTCGCCTGGCCTGGGTGCACATCGGCCACCAGCAAGGCCAGCTCATGGTTCATGCCGAGCAGGGTGGGGCGGCGCCCGCGCGGCAGCCGTGCGACCGCACCCTCGCGCACCCAGCGCTCGCGGATCAACTGCTCGGCAATGAGCGAAACCGTGGAGCGCTGGAGCCCGGAAAGCCGCGCCAGCTCAGCCCGGGATACAGGCTGGTGCGTGCGAATCAGTTCGAGCACGACGTCGCGGTTCATGTGCCGGGCTGTCTCGCTCGACGCCATTGGCGCCGCGGCAAGGTCGAGCCGTGTGTTGCTTCGCGCCTTCTCGTGTCGTCGCGGCATGCTCCTCCCGATGCGACGCCCGAGAGCGCCGGCGAGCGTCGCCACAGCATAGCGCGATCCACTAAGGCTTTGCGCCCGGCTTCGTCCTCAACAGAGATAAAGCAAACGAGTTAAGGACAGCGAGCAGCAGAAAGGGTAAGCTCTGCGAAAGGCAATACTCGCTACTTAGAGCCTGAGTTGTCGGCGAGTAACCGGAAAACTAGCGAAATGAGGAAGTCCCATGCAGATGAGTGAAGTTCTCGCAAGCCTGGATGCTGAAATCCAGTCACTCCGCCGTGCGCGTGCTCTGCTGGTGGAAAGCGACGGCGACGAAGATCCACCGAAACGCGGCCGCGGACGGCCGCGCAAGGTTGACGCACTGATAGAAAAAGCGATCGCAGAAAAGCCTGCGGCGCGCCGAGGAAGACCGCCCCGGAACGCTTGAGCTTGACAGCAATCGCAGGCTCATCGCGCCGTCGAGTCAGGAGCAAGCGGCTGTCGATCAGGGTAACGATGAAGTTCCCCGGTGCGGCTGTTCCAAAGCTGCACCGAGCCGTCGCGGCTGACGCTGGCGCGCAGCAGGTACCCTGTGTCCACGCCGGCCTGCCCGCCAGCGAGGTTGGCAATCTGCGCGCCGGGGCTGTTGTGCGCGGGGCCGCCCTCCTCGGAATAGTGGAGCTGCCAGAGCGCCGGATGGTTCGGCGCCTGGTGAAACGTGTCGAGCACCGGGATGGAGCCGCCTTTTTGAGCACCGTTATCCATCACAGCGACCGTTGGCGCAATTGCATCCACCAGCGCCGCGCTTGAGCTCTGGTACCAGCCGTGGTGCGAAACGACAAGCAGATCCACTAGTCCCAGCTTGTTGTTTGGGCACATCAGCTCTTTCTCTTTGTCGCGCGTCAGGTCGCCGAGATCGAGGATGCGCGCCCGGCCCCACTGGAGCACAAACCCCAGCGAGCGTGCGTTTTCTGTCGCGTCCGGCTGCGCCTGCCCGGCATCGGCGCAGAACGGATTGGGCGCGCCTGCCCCAGGGAAGGACGCGCCGTCGAGAGGCGCCCCAAGCACCACGCCATCCGCGCTGACCACGGTACCGGTAAAGCCGGGCACGGGCAGAGATTCACCGGCGTGGAGCACCCGGTGCGCGTACCGGCCGCTCCGCAGCAGAGCCTCATACGCAGCACGCGCGTCCCCGGTCGCGCCCCCGAGCGGCTCGCGATTGGCCCCGTGGTCCAGAAACATCGTAATCGGCACCCGTGCCGCCAACGCCGCAACGCCGCCGACGTGGTCCAGGTGGTAGTGCGTAATCAGCACCGCGTCCAGGCGCTTGATGTGGGCCAGGCTCATCGCGTTCACGATGCGTCCGGCATCGCGGCCTTCGTGGTCGTCCCAGCCTGTATCGACCAGCAGGGAGTGTCCGTCCGGCGTCACAAACAAAGTAGACTGGCCGCCCTCGACATCCATGAAGTACACCTCCAGCGCACCGGCAGGCGCGGCGGGCGGGGTGTGCGGCAGCTCAGGCGCCGCGGAAAAAGCAAAGCAAACCGGTCCAAGGAAAAGAGGCAGCAACCATGCGATCCGCATATCTCCGTTAGACGCACGTTCCTCACCGTACAGACCGCTCGCTTCTGACAGGGAAAAGGCCGCCGCGCGTGTGTGCTGCTGCCCGAGATAGCCGGGGCGTTCGTTTCCAGCATCTGCTCCGGATAGAAGCTGTACATAAGAGGAGCCGCCATGCACGTGTCGCGTCGTAGCTTTTCCAAACTGGCCGGGCTGGCCGCTGCGTCCGGCCTGCTGCAAAAAGCCCATGCCGCACAGGCCACTCCCGCTGCCGGCGCTCCTATAGCGCCGGTCGGCTACTGCATCGTGGGGCTTGGCCGCATCTCGGTCGACCACTTTATGCCGGGGCTGCT
>CAXUDF010000144.1:0-8461 GCA_964249695.1 uncultured Acidobacteriaceae bacterium | reverse complement strand
TGCCGCCGCCGAACGTGACCGGCCGCCTGCACATGGGGCACATGCTGAACCAGACCGAGATGGACATCCTGGCGCGCTGGCACCGCATGCGCGGGGAGCAGACGGTCTGGGTGCCGGGGACTGACCACGCTTCGATCGCGACGCAGATGATGGTGGAGCGCCAGCTCGCGTCCGAAGGCAGCTCGCGCAAGGCGCTGGGGCGCGAGCGTTTCCTGGAGCGAGCCTGGCAGTGGCGTGAGGAGTACGGCGGCGCGATCCTGGAGCAGATGCGCCGGCTGGGCGCAAGCGTGGACTGGTCGCGCGAGTACTTCACGATGGACCCTGCCCTCTCGACGGCGGTGCGCGAGGCGTTTGTGCGCCTGCATGAGCAGGGGCTCATCTACCGCGGCACCTACATCGTGAACTGGGACCCGGTGCAGCAGACCGCAGTGTCAGACCTCGAAGTGACGCATGAAGACCGCGCGGGTAAGCTCTACCATGTGCGCTACCCGCTGGCAGACGGCATCCTCCCGGATGGCCGCGACTCGCTGGTCATCGCGACGACGCGGCCCGAAACGATGCTGGGCGACGCGGCGGTGGCCGTCAACCCGGGCGACGCGCGCTACACGGCGTTTGTAGGCCGGCGCTTGCGCCTGCCCCTGAGCGGCGTCGATGGCGGTGCAGACCGCACCATTCCCGTGGTTGCCGACGACTGGGCCAAGCCTGAGTTCGGCACCGGCGCGGTCAAGGTCACGCCGGCGCACGACCCAAATGATTTTGCGATCGGCAAGCGGCACGGCCTGCCGGAGCTCGCCATCATGGACACGGAAGCGCGCATTGACCTCGCCGGCTCGCCCTACCACGGGCTTGACCGCTACGCGGCGCGCGAGCGCATCGTCGAAGACCTGCGCGCTGCCGGCCTGCTTGTGGATGTGAAAGAGCACCCGATGTCGATCGGCCTGTCGCAGCGTACCGGTGCCGTGATTGAGCCGCGGCTGTCGACGCAGTGGTTTCTTCGTGCGGCAGACTTTACCGATGAGCACGGTACACCCCGCGCAGGGTTGGCAAGAAAGGCGCGTGAAGCCGTTGCCCCTGCAAGCGGCGAGCCGGCCATCCGCTTTACCCCGGACCAATACCGCAAGGTCTATCTGGAGTGGATGGACAACATGTACGACTGGTGCATTTCGCGCCAGCTGTGGTGGGGTCATCGCATCCCGGCGTGGCTCTGCGCCGCCTGCGGGCAGGCTACGGTCGCGCGGGAGACGCCGTCCGCCTGCGCACACTGCGGCAGCGCGAGCATCGAGCAGGACTCTGACGTGCTCGACACCTGGTTCTCCGCGGGATTGCTGCCGTTTACGGTCTTCGGCTGGCCCGCGCAAACGCCCGATCTCCAGGCGCTGTACCCGACCACGCTGCTCGTCACCGGCTTTGACATTCTGTTCTTCTGGGTCGCGCGCATGGTGATGCTGGGCTGCTGGTTTATGAGCGACGACCCGGCGGGGCCCAGGCGCGCGCTCGCCGAATCGGTTCCCTTTCGCGAGGTCTATATCCACGCGCTGGTGCGCGATGCCGACCGGCAAAAAATGTCGAAGACCAAGGGCAATGTCATCGATCCCATTGCAATCGTGAAGCAGTACGGTACCGATGCTGTGCGGTTTACGCTCGCGTCCATGGCCTCGCCGGGCACCGATATCGCGTTTAACGAAGCGCGCACTGAGGGATATCGCGCGTTTGCCAACAAGATCTGGAATGCGGCGCGATTCATCTTTATGAATGTGGACCGCGCGGCCGAGGTAGGCATCGTGGTGGATGTGAAAGCCCTGGATACCGCAGCCGGTTCTGACGAGCTCGAAGCGCGCTGGATCCGCTCACAGCTGGCCGCAACCGCAGGTGAAGTCAACCGGGCGCTCGCGACCTATCGCTATGACGACGCGGCAAACCTGGTGTACCAGTTCTTCTGGGGCGATCTGTGCGACTGGTACCTGGAAGTGGTGAAGCTGCGGCTGCAGTTCGGGCCGGAAGCAGACCGTCCTACCGCAGAGCGCGCGCTCGTCACGCTGCTGCAGGTGTTTGAAGGCTCGCTGCGGCTGCTGTCGCCGTTCATGCCCTTCCTGACAGAAGAACTCTGGCACGCGGTCTACAACGAAGCTCCGCCGTTGCGGTCGATCGCGCTTGCGCCCTACCCTACCGATGCGAGCCCGTTTGCGTGGACTCCCGGGGTACTCGGCGAGATGAGCACGCTGCAGGAGCTGATCGGCTCAGTACGCGCGCTGCGCAAAGAGATGGGCGTGGAAGAGAAGGAAACGGTGCCGGTGCGTGTACGCGCCTCCGCAGCGACGGAGCAGACGCTGCGCGAGGCACGCGCCATTGTGGAACGGCTGGCGCGCGTGTCCGCCATTGACTACGTGAGCGACTCGCTTGAAGGCGCGGGAGTACGTTCGACGCCGGTTTTCGATGTGCAGGTCATCTACGAGAAGCAGATCGACGTCGCCGCGGAAACCGGGCGGCTTGAAAAAGAACTGGCACGGTTACAGAAGGAGCAGGCCGGTGCCGAGGCGAAGCTTGGGAACGAAAGCTTCCTCGCAAAAGCCCCGGCGCCGGTAATCGAGGGCATTCGGAAACGCTCGGCTGAACTCGTCGAGTTGATCGCACGGGCACGCGCCGGGCTCGACGCGCTCGCGTCCAAACCGTAGGAGCAGCCTCCATGGACTGGAAATCCCGCCGCGTCGAGGCCATCGTCGAACAGGCGCTGGTCGAAGACAAGGCGACCGCGGACACCACGACGCTTCTCACCATCGACCCGACGCTGCGCGGCACTGGCACTGTGGTAGCCAAGCAGGACTGCATCGTCGCGGGCCTCGGCGTCATCAGCCGCGTGCTCGGCTCGTTTGCGCGGCTTGAAGGCCGCGGCAGCGCGAGCTTCGACGTCGTGAGCCACCCGGAGATCTTCGACGGCGTACGCGTACGCAAGGGGCAGCCGCTCGCGGTGATCCGCACCAGCGCCCGCACGCTGCTCTCGACGGAGCGGGTCATTCTGAATTTTCTCCAGCGCATGAGCGGCATCGCAACCCTTACTCGGCACTACGCGGACGCGGTTGCCGGGACGCAGGCAACCGTGATCGACACGCGCAAAACGGTGCCCGGGCTGCGCATCCTGGATAAATACGCGGTGACCTGCGGCGGCGGCGAAAACCACCGTCTCGATCTTTCCGATGGCATTCTGATCAAAAACAATCACATCGCGCTCGGCGGCGGCGTTGCTGCGGTGCTCCGGCACGCGCACGCCGGCCGCAAACCGGAGCAGGTCATCGACATTGAAGTGCGCTCGCCTGAGGAGCTTGCCGAGGCACTCGACAATGGCGCGGAGTCGCTGCTGCTCGACAACATGACGCCGGATGAGGTGCGGCGCGCCATTGCGACGGTGCGCGAGCGCGGCTCCGCAATCCCGATTGAAGCATCCGGAGGCATCGAGCTCGCGACGATACGCGACTATGCGCTGGCGGGTCCGGATTACATCTCCGTGGGCGCGCTGACCCACTCAGCGGTCGCGGTCGATCTAAGCATGCGCATCGCGGCGGAGCGCACTTGAGGGCGCATGTCAGCTCGTCTTCAGAGTGGGTGGAGGGCTCTGATCCGTATGATCTCCCCGCGATGAATGCGTCTCTCCGAAAGACTTCGTTCTCCGGGCTTGTTCATTACTTCGCGGAGATCGATTCAACTAACACTCACGCGATGCAGGCAGGCGCGCAGGGAGCGCCGCACGGCTGCGTGTACATCGCGGATGCCCAGACCGCTGGGCGGGGCCGCGGGGCGCACACGTGGAGCTCGCCCGCAGGCAGCGGGATTTACGTCAGCATCCTACTGCGGCCTGAGATCGCCCCGGGGGATGCACTCTGGTTTTCCCTGGCTGCCGGCCTCGCGAGCCAAAGCGTCCTTGAGCAAACTACGCCGGTAACGCCTGATCTTCGATGGCCGAATGATCTTTTGGCAGGCCCACGTAAGCTGGGCGGCGTGTTGACCGAGATGCAGGCCGAGGCGACGCGCGTGCGCTTTGTGGTCGTTGGCGTCGGCATAAATGTTCACCAGCAGGCGTTCCCACCGGACCTGCACTCGCAAGCGACATCGCTGGCGATCGAGGCACCGGACACGACGTTCTCTCGCGAGCAACTGCTGGTGAGTCTCCTATTTGCGCTGGACGAGGAAACGCGAGCCCTTACAGGGAAGAACGCCGCGAGCGCTCAGCAGTCGATTCTTTCGCGGCTTGAAGCGAACTCGACCTGGGTGCGCGGCAAGCGCGTGACCGTAGGCGAGGAGCAGCCGTTTACCGGCGTGACCGAAGGGCTGGACGCGCGCGGCTTTCTCCAGGTCCGCACCGAGGCAGGCGAGCTGCGCACTGTACTGTCCGGCGGCGTCCGCGAGGCAGCAAGCTGACATGCTGCTGACGCTGGATGTGGGCAATACGAATACAGTGCTGGGCGTCTTCCCCGACGGCGGCGGCCCCCTGCTGGCGCACTGGCGCGTGACCACGCAAAAAACGCAAACCGTCGACGAGTACGGCGTCCTGTTTGTGAACCTGTTTGCGCTGGGCGGCGTGAACGCGCGCGAGGTTACCAGCGTCGTGATCTCGTCGGTTGTGCCGCCCGTCGACGGCACGCTGCGCAGCGTGGCCGCACAGTACTTCGGCTGCGAGCCGCTGATGGTCGACCCGCGGCTCGACACCGGCATGCCGCTGCTGGTCGACAATCCTTCCGAGGTCGGCGCCGACCGCGTTGTGAACGGCGTAGCGGCGTTCGCGAGGTACCGCACGGCCTGCATCGTGGTTGATTTTGGCACTGCGACGACCTTTGATGTGATCTCCGCGCGCGGTGAGTTCTTAGGAGGCGCAATCGCACCGGGGCTCGGCATCTCGGCTGACGCCCTGTTTGCGCGCGCTGCCCGTTTGGGCCGGGTCGAGATCAAGCGGCCCGCGAAAGCAATTGGCACCAACACGGTGACAAATCTGCAGAGCGGCATGTTCTTCGGCTACCTGGGTCTGGTGGACGGCATTCTTGAGCGCATGTGCGCGGAACTTGCGGAAACAGGGACAACACCGACGATCCTCGCGACCGGCGGGCTGGCGCGGCTCATTGCCCCGGAGTCGCGCTTTATCACCGCAGTCGAGGACATGCTGACGCTCGAAGGGCTGCGTCTGCTCTTCGAGCGCAACCGAAGCCTCGGCGCGGGCGATTAAAAGCAAGTGCAGAATTACTTCAACTACTTCACAGAGATTGAGGAGCGCTTCCAGCAGCGGCGCGGCTCGTTGCTTTTGCTGTCTACGCTGGACTGGGCGCTGATTGAGTCCTGGCGCGACGCCGGGTTGCCGCTCCAGGCGGTGCTGCGCGGCATTGATGACGCTTTCGACAAGTATGAAGCGAAGAAAACGCGCGGACGCGCGCGACGCGTGAACGGGCTGGGCTGGTGCGCGCAGGCGGTGATGGAGGCCGCGGAACAGATGCGGGACGCTGCCACCGGGACCGCGCCGCAGGAGCCGGCGGCCGATACCGGATTTGAAGGAGCCCGCATCGCGGCACATCTGCGTGAGTGTCGGACAGCGATCCTGAACGCGCCTGCGCTGCCCTCTGGCGCGCAGACGTTGGCTGCCGAAACGGCAGCGAGGCTGGCTGAGCTTGCGGCCGTGGCGGAAGCGGCAAAGCCGGATGCGGAGCAGCTGGAGCAAACCCTGCGTACGCTGGAAGAACGGCTCCTGGCAATCATGCTGGCCACGGTTCCTGAGGAGCGGTTGAGCGCGCTGCGGGCGCAGGCCGCGCGGGAGATCGCCCCGTATCGCAGCCGCATGCAGGCCTTGCAAATACGACAGATAGAGCAGCAGTTCCTGGAAAAGCGCCTGCTGGCTGACCATGCGCTGCCCCGCCTGAGCCTGTTTTACATGCGGAGCGATGGGTGAAAGTAACGATCGAAAAGGCGATTTACGGCGGCGCAGGTCTGGCGCGCGTCGACGGCAAAGCCGTGTTTGTCCCCATGGCGCTGCCGGGTGAGGTGGTCGACGCGGCGCTTCGACGGGAGCGCGGCAGCTTTGCCGAAGCCGATCTGCTTGCGGTGCTCGAGCCCTCGGCCGAGCGCGTCGCGCCGGGCTGCCCTTTCTACGGCCCCTGCGGCGGCTGCCAGTACCAGCACGCCGGCTACGGGGAGCAGCTCGCGATAAAGCGGGCGATCCTTGCCGAAACGCTCACCCGCGCCGGTTTGCGCGAGCTGCCTGCGATCGCAACGCACGCGGGCGAGCCCTGGGGCTATCGCAATCGCATTCGTCTGCATGTGGACGCACACTCGCACACGCTGGGCTACCGTCGGCGTGGCTCGCATGCGCTGCTGCCGGTGGATGCGTGCCCGATCGCGGCACCGCTGCTCCAGGACGCGCTGCAGGCAGCGGCAGCCGTGCTCGCACGGCAGGGCGCGGGCTCGTGGTGCGGCGAATTGGAGTTGTTCACCAGCGGGAGCAGTGACGCGCTGCTTGTATCGGCAAAGCTGCGTGCCGGTGTGCGCCCCGCGCGCGATGCGCTCGCGGCCCTTTGTGAGGCTTTGCGCGGAGAGGTCCCGCAGCTTGTCGGCGCCGGCTTGTTTCAGGCTCCGGAGCCTCAGCAGGGTATGCAGCGCAAGCGGTCGAAAAGCCCGACACTGGCGAGCGACGCAGACGGCGAGGATGCGTCAGGGGGTATCGTAGCGACTTGGGGCGAGCAGGCGCTCACCTACTCGGTCGGCGCAGACGCATACCGGGTCAGCCTCGGATCATTTTTTCAGGGAAACCGTCTCTTGACCGCGAAACTGCGCGCGCTGGCGACTGGGGGCGCGGGCGGCGAGCTCGCCTGGGATCTCTTCGCCGGGGTCGGCTTGTTTGGCAGGGCGCTCGCGCGGTCGTTCCGGCAGGTGGTCGCCGTGGAAGGCTCGCCGATCTCCGCGAGCGATCTTCGATTGAATTTGCATGATCAGGTGGTCGTCGAGAGCAGCACGCTTGGTTTCCTGCAGGCCAGGGTTCGACCGAGGCGGGCTGCAGAGAAAATTATCCCGGATCTGGTGTTGGTTGACCCGCCGCGGGCCGGGCTAGGCGCGGAAGCGAGCGGGCTGCTGGCCCGTATCGGTCCTCGCGACATTACTTACGTGTCCTGCGACCCCGCAACACTGGCGCGCGACTTGCGGATTCTAGCCGATGCTGGGTACACCATCACCGAGCTGGACCTGGTCGACATGTTTCCGCAAACGTTTCACCTGGAAACAGTGGCGAAGCTTCGCCGCGACTGAACGGCAGCCGGTTGTGGGCCGCTTATGGCCGCGACTGCATCCATCCCGCGCACGCTCGCTGCTGCGGCAGCGCCGGCACACCCGTCTGCCGCGGTGTCGCATCGCCTCACGGCAGCCCCGCTCCGCTTTGCCGCGTCGCCGGCGCTCGCGCCTGCGTGCGGATTCGCACTCGGCATTCTGCTTGCCCGCTGGCATTGGCTCACGCCGGCTTCGCTGCTGCTTGCGCTCCCGTTCTTTGCAGCGATCAGTATTTTCGCCGCGTGGCGCGCACCTCGCGCTATGGTGCCGGTGCTGGCGCTGCTGTTTGCCTCGCTGGGCTGCCTGTCTGCGGAGCTGGAGCCGCCGATCGATCCGCAACAGCAGCTTTCGCTTCTCGCATCCGAAGCCAGACCGGTCACACTCACAGGCGAGGTCGTGCGTCTGGAAGCGGTTCATCATTCCACCTACCAGGCTTTTTTTCAGCGAACGCAGCGCGACGAGATCGAGCGCCGCGTGGATATGCGGGTCAGCAGGTCAGGCACTCCTGACGGGCGCGAGCTGGCGCTCACCGGCGGCGTCCGCATGACAATCTATACGGATGCCCACTCGGCTTTGCCTACGCTCGGGTGCGGTTCCGAGCTCGCGGTCACGTTTGTTCCGCGCGCCGAAAGCCGCTATAACGATCCGGGCGTCTGGGATGCGAGCGAGTACATGCGAGGGCAAGGCATCGGGGCGCTCGGCTCGGCGGAGGCCGGCAAAGTACAGCTTCTCGGCGCGGCAAAACCGACAATCGCCTGCCGCCTCCATGCGCTGCAAAGTGAAGCAAGCGAGCGCGTGATGACCCTTGCTCAGCTGCCCTCAGCAAACTGGCTCCCCGCGTTTTTCAAGCTTTCGCCGCAGGATGCAAGCATGCTGACCGCGATGCTCACCGGCGACCGAACGTACCTGCAGCACAGCACACGCGTAGGCTTTGAGCGCACCGGCTCGTTTCACCTGCTTGTGGTGTCCGGCATGCACCTGGCTATCTTTTCGTCAGTAGTGCTGCTGTGTGCACGCCGGCTGCGCCTGCACCGGGTTGCCGCGACCGCTCTGACTCTCGTGCTCTCACTTGCCTACGCGGTATTTACAGGATTTGGTGAGCCCGTCCAGCGCTCACTTGCCATGGTCACGCTCTTTCTTCTCGGGCGCCTGCTCTTCCGGGAGCGCCACG
>CAXUDF010000143.1:0-8471 GCA_964249695.1 uncultured Acidobacteriaceae bacterium | reverse complement strand
CAGCGGCGCTACGTTGAGTCGCTGTCGGCCTATGCGCGGCAGTTTCTGGAGCGCATCGAAAAGCCGGATGCCGACCTGATCGACGGGCTTGCCCCGGCGATTGCGATTAAGCAGAAGAACACCACCCGAAACCCTCGCTCGACGGTCGCCACGGCAACCGAAATCTACGACTACATGCGCCTGCTGTATGCGCGCTGCGGCACGGTGCACTGCATCGTGTGCGATGGGGTGGTCAAACGCGACTCGGTCGACGAGATTGCGGCCACCGTGCTCGCGCTCGGCGAGGGCACGCGGCTTCACGCGCTCTTTCCGGTGGTGGCCGCGAGCACCCCACGGCCGGCGGAGCCGGTCTCCCCTGAGGCGCCCACGCGCGTGACCCGGCGCGGCAGCTCGCAGGTGGCGCTCAAGAAAGCAGCCGCGCAAAAAGCAGCTGCCGAGGCGGAAACCAAGCCCGGCGAACTCCCGCCCGCCATGCGTGACCGCCTGATGGAACTGCGCGGGCGCGGCTTTAACCGCCTATACCAAGGCGGCACCATTTACGAGTTTTCGCAGCCCGAGTCGCTGCTGGCCATTAACTTTGCCCTGCCGGTGTATGTACTGGTGGACCGGCTGGCGGTGTCGGCTGAGTCGCGCGGGCGCCTGGTCGATGCAGCGGAGATCGGCTTTAAGGAGTGCGGCGAAATCCTGCTGGAGGTGGTGCGGCGCGCCGATGGGTCCGCACCGGACCCGGCGCGTCCACGCGAGGTGCTTCGCTTTTCACGCGCGTTTGAGTGCAAAACCTGCCACCGCACCTACTCTGAACCCGAGCCGCGCCTGTTTTCGTTCAACAACCCCTTCGGCGCCTGCCCGCGCTGCCAGGGCTTCGGCAACACGATCGACTTTGACCTTGACCTGATCCTGCCGGACAAGAACAAGTCGATTGCCGAAGGCCTGGTGGACCCGTGGACGCGGCCGAAGTACAAGAGCTACCAGACCGAGCTGATGCGCGCGGCGAAGCAGCACGGCGTGCCGACCGATAAGAGCTGGTACGACCTTGAAGTGGACCAGCAGCAGTTCGTTCTCAATGGCCCGAGCAACGGTAAAGGCGAATTTTTAGGCGTGCACCCGTTTTTCGCGCTCATGGAGACCAAGAAGTACAAGCTGCACGTGCGCGTGATGCTGTCGAAGTACCGCGGCTACGCGGCCTGCCCGGAATGTAAGGGCCAGCGCCTGCGTGCGGAGGCCCGCGCGGTGCGCATCGGGCGCGAGGGTGAGGCGAAGAACATCTGTGACGCTGCCGCGCTGACCATCGCCGCGGCGCACGCCTTTTTTGACGCGGTAGAGCTGACGCCGATGCAGGCGGAGATCGCAGGGTCGATCCTGAAAGAGGTACAGCAGCGGCTGCGGTTCCTCGATGCGGTCGGCCTCGACTACCTGACGCTCGATCGCCTGGCTTCGACGCTCTCAGGCGGCGAGGCGCAGCGCATCCAGCTTGCGACCTCGCTTGGTTCGCAGCTGGTAGGGGCTTTATACGTGCTGGACGAGCCTTCGATCGGCTTGCACAGCCGCGATACCGAAAAGCTGATCCGCATCCTGAAGGCGCTGCGCGATCTGGGCAATACCATCCTGGTCGTCGAGCACGACCCGGACGTGATTGAAGCAGCGGACTACCTGATCGACATGGGCCCGGGTGCGGGAGAGTTTGGCGGCCGCCTGCTGGCCGCTGGAACGGTCGCCGAAGTTGCACAGAATCCCGACTCGCTGACCGGCAAATACCTATCCGGGGCGCTGACCATCCCCCTGCCGGCGAAGCGGCGCGAGGTGCCTGCGGCGGCCAGCAAGGACTGGCTGCGGCTGAACGGTGCACGCGCCAACAACGTCAAGGGCATCGATATCGCGATTCCGCTGAACACGCTGTGCTGCATTACCGGCGTCAGCGGCTCCGGCAAGTCAACGCTGGTCCACGAGGTGCTGTACAAAGCGGTCGCGCACGAGCTGGGCCAGACCGAGGGCGGCGACCCATCGCGGCTCTACCGCGAGATCAAAAATGCAGACCGGCTGAATGACATTGTGCTGGTCGACCAGAACCCGATTGGCCGCACGCCGCGCTCGAATCCGGTGACATACATCAAGGCGTTCGACGCGATCCGCGAGCTGTTTGCCGCGCAGCCTGAGGCCGAGCGGCGCGGCTACGCGGCCGGCCACTTCTCCTTCAACGTGCCGGGCGGGCGGTGCGACGCGTGCGACGGCGACGGCACGGTCACCGTCGAGATGCAGTTCCTGGCAGACGTGGAGCTGCCGTGCGAGGAATGCAACGCGACCCGTTACAAATCGAGCGTGCTCGAGATCCGCTACAAGAACAAGAACATCCACGAGGTGCTCGGCCTCACAGTCAAGGAGGCGCTGCGCTTTCTGGCCGGCAACCCGAAGATCGTGGACAAGCTTGCTGTGCTCGACGAGGTGGGGCTAGGCTACGTGCGGCTGGGGCAGTCGGCAACAACGCTTTCAGGCGGCGAAGCGCAGCGGGTCAAGCTGGCCTCGCACCTGGCCGCGGCGCGCAGCGCGCCGCAAAGCCGCTTGAAAACGGGCGGCAGCCGAGTTCTCTACATCCTGGACGAACCGACGACCGGGCTGCATTTTGACGATGTGGGCAAGCTGCTGCTGGCCTTCCGCAAGCTGATTGACGGCGGAGGATCGCTAGTGGTGATTGAACATAATCTTGATGTGATCAAGTCGGCTGACTGGGTCATCGATATGGGGCCGGAAGGCGGGTCGCAGGGCGGCCAGGTGGTGGCTGTGGGCACGCCCGAGGAGATTGCGGCCAGCGAGCTCTCGCACACCGGCCACTGGCTGCAGGCCGCGCTGCAGCCGAGGCGTTCGGCAGCATTTCCTGAGCTGCCCGGTGTAAGCGCAGAGGACGCGGCAGGAGCGGCATGAGCGGCTCGCGACAACTCGCCGCCATGCTGCTTGCCGCGTTTGTGCTGTGCGTGCCCGCCGGCCTGCGCGGGCAAACGGCCGCGCCGCCGCCCGGCACCTCTCAAGAGACCCCTCAGGGCAGCTCGCCGGACGAGAACGCCGCTGCGCGGCAGCAGGCCGTCATCCAGACCGGCGGCCTTGCCGATGCCGAGGCAAAGCTGGATGCGAAGGACTACACGGGCGCGCAGACCATGCTCGCCGCCTACGTCGCCGAGCACCCGGCGGACGCGCGCGCGTTGTTCGACCTGGGCTATGCCGAGGACGGGCTGGGCGCGAGCGCGGCTGCGGAGGGGAGCTACCGGAAGGCGATTGCGGCGGACCCCGCGCAGCTTGAGTCGCATGTTGCGCTGGGCCTGCTGCTGGCGAGCCAGGGCAAGCAGCCTGAGGCGGTTCGCGAGCTGAGGACCGCTGCCTCGCTGACGCCAAACCCGGCGAACCCCGCGGCGCAGGCGCAAGCGAATCGGGCGCTGGCGCGGCTGCTGGAGCCGACCGACCCGGCCGGCGCGAGCAAAGCGCTCGTGGCAGCTCTGCGGCAGTCGCCGGAAACACCGTCAGACACGCTGCTGGCTGCCGAGCTTGCCGGCAGGCAGGGCGACACGGACGCCGCGGCGGCGGCCTACGGCAAAGTGCTGGCCGAGGCGCCCTCGGGCAGCCCGGAAGGAGCCGAAGCCGGCGCTGGGCTGGCTCACCTGCTCATAGCGGAAAAGCGCTACGCCGATGCCGAGCCTGTTCTGCGCAAGGCGCTGCTCGCCAACCCGGCAAGCCCGGCGCTCAATGCGCTGCTGGCTGACGTGCTGAGTCGGGAAGGCAAACAGGCCGAAGCCATCACGGTGCTGGAAGGCCTGCACGCGAAGGAGCCGGACGAGGACACAATCGCAGCGGCGCTGGCTGACCTGTATCTACAGAGCGGCGCGCCGGCCAAGGCGGACCCGCTGTTTGGGCAGGCCCTGCTGCGCAAGCCGCATGACCCGGCTCTGCTGGCCGCGCGCGGCGACACGCTGGTCCGGGAGGGCCGCTCGGCGGATGCGCTGCCGCTGCTAGAAGAAGCTACTCGGCTGGATAACTCGGATGGTAACGCCTGGAGCAGCCTTGCCTTTGCGGCAAACCAGACGCACCAGCCGCAACTGGTGCTCGACGCACTCGCCATGCGATCAAAAGTAATGTCAGAAACACCGGCTACCTATTTCCTAGCGGCTACTGCTTGCGATACGCTTCATCAGACCAAGCGTGCGGCAGAGTTATACCGTCAATTTCTGTCGGTCGCGGGCACAAGCTTTCCGGATGAAACATGGCAGGCCAGACACCGGTTAGTGGCGCTCGCGAAATAACGCGCAGCTTGGCCGGACACCACATGGAGGTGTTCCGATGCTGACTCGACCCAGACTCGCCCGATTCATGTTTGCCAGACCAGTTCTAGCGCTGTGTGCCCTCGCCTTTACCGTGCTTGCACCGTGCACGCTCCACGCCGCAGATGACCACCTGGTCGACGCTGACGGCCTGCGTGCCCTTGCAGCCAAGGCAGAGCATGCCGGCCTTCGAGACCAGTGCTACCTGTACGCGCAGCTGGTGCGCAACAGCACCGAGGTCGCAAACCGCGCGCTTGCCTCGGGCGACAGCGCTGCCGGTGCGCTCGCGCTCCATGCGGTCGAGATGTATACAGCTTCACTCGATATGGCGCTCGCCAAAGACGCCAAGAAGCTGAAGGACGCCGAGATCCTGCTGCGGGAAAGTGCGTTCCGGCTCAAGGCGGCCATGCTCGCCTCCTCCCTTGAGGATCGGCCGGCGATGACAGCGGCTCTCAGCAAAATCAACGCGACCGAGGCGAAAGTAATGGGCGCGGTGTTCGAGCACTAGGGGCGGGTTCATGCATTCGCAGCCGCGATCGAAGCAGGGCGCTTTTCCCGTGCCGGAGCAGCCCTCTTCTTACTAAGCGCGCGCGGACTCATCGCCGAAGTGAATGGTGGGCAGGTCTTCAACGACCCGGCGCAGCGCCTGCTCCCACCGTCCGTGGATCAGCTCAAGCTCCGCATCACCCGAGAGAAAGCGGCGATAGTTGTTGAAGTGAAGGCTGCCGCGCCGATACAGCACCAGCTCGACCGGCGGACCGACGGTGACGTTGGACCGCATGGTGGCGTCCATGCTGAGCAGGGCGTACTTGCCGGCCGAGTCGAGCGAGGTCGTCTGCGCATCGATCCCCCGGTCCAGGATGGGACGCCCGTACTTGACCTCGCCTATTTGTAAGTAAGGCGAGTCCTGGGTGGCGCATATCGGGTTGCCCTGCGGGTAGATGAGGTACAACTCCGGCTCGCCGCCGGCTACCTCGCCGCCCAGCAGCAGGTGCACGTTGAAGGAGTAGTCGTCCTTGGCCAGTGCGTCCCGATCCATATCAGAGACGGCGCGCACGCAGGCCCCGACAGCGCGCGCGGCCTCATACATGGTGGACGCGCCGGCCAGGCCGCGGCCGCGGCGAAACTCTTCCTCAAGCAGTGTAACCACGGACTGCGTCAGGGACAGGCTGCCGCTGGTGAGGATGATGAAGGCGCGCTCGCCCGGCGTGACGAAGGTGTACATCTTGCGGCAGACATTGACCTGGTCGTAGCCGGCGTTGGTGCGCGAGTCCGAGGCCATCACCAGACCCTCGTGCGTCTTGATCCCGAGACAATAGGTCAACCGAAGCCCTGCTCCCCGCCGCGCCTTGCGCCAGCCCAAACACCTGTTACAGTCTTAGCACACCGGCGCAGGTACTTTGGTGCTCTTGCGCTCCAGCCGCGGCGTAAACTCACTCCCCACTCGGAGGGCTCTCGATCCGTGCATCTTCGCCTAGGCTTTGACATTCGCTTTGAGCTGCCCGCCCCCACAGCCCTGATCGCCATGCTGCATGTCCATCCTTCACGCGATGCGGATCTGCTCGCGCCGGACATGTTCGCGACCGAGCCGGGCTTGCCGGTGCGGGACTACATCGACTCGTTCGGGAACCGCTGCTCGCGCCTCTTTGCTCCGGCGGGCCCGCTGCGGCTTGCGCACACGACCGAGATCCGCAACGTCGACACCCCGGACGAAGTGGATATGGACGCGCCCGAGATACCTGTCCAGGACCTGCCGGATGAGGTGCTCCAGTTCCTGCTCAACAGCCGCTACTGCGAGGTGGATCGGTTGTCAGGCGTTGCGCTGGACTTGTTCGGCGGCATGCTCCCGGGCTGGTCGAGGGTGCAGGCGGTGATTAATTACGTGCACCGCACGGTGCAGTTTGGCTACTCCTTCGCTCGGCCCACCAAAACCGCGCTCGACGTGTATACAGAGCGCACTGGCGTTTGCCGCGACTTTCAGCACCTCGCGATTACGCTGTGCCGCGCGCTGAATGTGCCCGCGCGCTACGCCACTGGCTATCTGGGGGACTTCGGCGTGCCGTTAAGCGCGTCTCCGATGGATTTTAGCGCCTGGTTTGAGGTGTACCTGGGCGGCCGCTGGTGGACCTGTGACGCGCGCCACAACCGGCAGCGTTTGGGGCGCGTTCTGATGGCCACCGGCCGCGATGCGTCCGACGTGGCGCTGACCACCTCGTTCGGGATCGCAAACCTGAAGCACTTCACGGTCATTTCGGACTGGCTGGACGAACCCGGAAGTGCAGGGCGGGATCGTGCATGAGCGCGTCTGCCAATGAGTTGAGACCACGATTTACCGACGAGTTTCTGCGCGACTACTTCCTGGACCGCGCGTTTGACGAGATGTTTACGGCGGAGGGCGAAATCCGCCCGCAGTACAGCCTGCTGCTTGACACGTTCCGGTCGCTGCCACCCAAGGAATTGCTGCGGCGCAAGCATTCCGCAGACATGAGCTTTCTGACGCAGGGCATCACCTTCACGGTGTATGGCCGCAAAGAGGGGACCGAGCGCATCTTCCCCTACGACCTGTTGCCGCGCATTGTTACGGCGAGCGAGTGGGCGACCATTGAGCGCGGGCTGGTACAGCGGATTACGGCGCTCAACCTATTTCTCGCGGACGTGTACCACGACGGCAAGATCCTGCGCGATGGCGCGGTGCCGCGCGAGATCGTGTACACGTGCCCGCATTTCCGGAGGGAAATGCGGGGCCTGCAAGTCCCGCGCAATGTCTATATTGCGGTCACCGGCACTGACCTGGTGCGCATGAACGACGGCACCTTTGTCGTGCTGGAAGATAACCTGCGGGTGCCGAGCGGCGTAAGCTACATGCTGACGAGCCGGCGCGTGATGAAGCGCACGTTTCCAAATATTTTCCGCGACTATGGCGTGCGCCCGATTGAACATTACCCGCAGGTTCTGCTGGCCTCGTTGCGCTCGCTTGCGCCGGAAGGCCGGCCCGAGCCGACCATCGTGCTGCTGACGCCGGGCGTGTATAACTCGGCTTATTTCGAGCACACCTATCTGGCACGGCAGATGGGCATTGAGTTAGTCGAGGGGCGCGACTTAGTGACGCATAATAACGTCGTGTATATGCGCACGACTGCCGGCCTTAAACGCGTGGATGTCATCTATCGCCGGGTGGACGATGACTTCATTGACCCGCTTGCATTTCGCGGCGACTCCATTCTAGGCGTTGCGGGGTTATTCAATGCCTATCGCGCGGGAAACGTTACTCTTGCCAACGCCTTCGGCACGGGACTTGCCGATGACAAAGCCTTATACGCGTATGTGCCGGCAATTATTCGCTACTACATGGGCGAGGACCCAATCCTGCCGAACGTAGAAACCTATCTGATGACCGATGCGGCGCAGCGCCAACATGCGCTTGCGAATCTCGACAAGCTGGTCGTCAAGGCGGTCGGTGAGTCCGGCGGGTACGGCATGCTGATCGGCCCGCATGCGACGGCAGAGGAGCGGGAAGAGTTTGCACGGCGCATTGAGGCGAACCCGCGGAACTACATCGCGCAGCCGACGCTTGAGTTTTCGCGTGCGCCGTGCCTGATCGACGCAGAGGGCGCCGCGGCCGGCGCGCCGACCAGTATCGAGCCGCGCCACGTGGATCTGCGGCCTTATATCTTGTACGGAGATAAAGTAACAGTTGTGCCCGGCGGGTTGACGCGCGTGGCTCTGCGCAAAGGGTCGCTGGTGGTGAACTCCTCGCAGGGCGGCGGCAGCAAGGATACCTGGGTGCTGGACGCGTAGATATCGAGATACGCCGCGAAGCCTGTTTGCATCTTGGAGATCATACTGATGAAGGCTATGGTGGTTACAAAGTTCATAACAGCCTTAACCCTATCCTTTGTTTATGCACTGTACGTTCACCACTACTATGCCTTTTGGCACGACTTCGGGGAAAGTCATTTCCTGAGCTACCAAGAGTACCGTTTCGAGAAACACATTTCGCACGTCTCCGTCTGGGACCCGGTAAGGACCTACGGAACATGGGTCTTGCTGACAATCGGACTCTATGAGCTTTGTGCAAATGCTCTTTTCAGATTTTCGAAGTATTTCGCAAAACGTACGACGAGCGCTTCCCATGTTGAACTACTCTAAATCAAGATTAGGACGCCCTAG
>CAXUDF010000142.1:0-8491 GCA_964249695.1 uncultured Acidobacteriaceae bacterium | reverse complement strand
GCTACCCCCGCGAGCTGCCGGAGCACGTACTGCAAAATGCCGCCGTGTTCGTAGTAGGTAATCTCGCCGGGCGTATCAATGCGGACCCGCACGTGGAAGTGTTTATCCTCGCCGTCCGACGCGGTCGCGCGCACAATCAGGTTGCGGCCGGCGGCAAGCTTTTCGGCGAGCAGCATCTTGAGCCCGGGAAAGTCGAACACCTCCTCGCCCGTAAGCCCCAGGGACGCGGCCGAGTCGCCGCCCGTGTACTCGAGCGGCAAAATGCCCATGCCGATCAAGTTCGAGCGGTGAATGCGCTCGTAGCTTTCGGCGATGACCGCGCGCACGCCGAGCAGCTTCGGTCCCTTGGCGGCCCAGTCCCGCGAGGAGCCGGAACCGTACTCCCTGCCGGCCAGTATGACCAGCGGCGTTGCGCGCCGGGCGTACTCCTCGGCCGCGTCAAAGATGCTCATTTCTTTCCCGAAATCGGGGCCCTCCGCCAGCAGGCGGGTCACGCCGCCCTCGGTACCCGGCGCGAGCCTGTTCTTGAGCCGCACATTGGCGAAGGTGCCGCGCACCATCACCTCGTGGTTGCCGCGGCGCGACCCGTATGAGTTGAAGTCCGCCGGCTTGACGCCGTGCTCTTTGAGGTAAAGCCCGGCGGGCGAGCTTGCCTTGATGGAACCCGCCGGCGAGATGTGGTCGGTTGTAACAGAGTCGCCCAGCACGGCCAGCACGCGCGCGCCGTGGATGTCCTCAACAGGCGCGGGTACGCGCGGCATGCCGTCGAAGTACGGCGCCTGGCGAATGTAGGTCGAGTCCGGCTCCCAGCCGTAGGTGTTGCCTTCGGCAAAGCGCAGGCGCTGCCAGTGCTCGTCGCCGGCGGTCACGGTCGCGTACTCGCGGCGGAACGAGTCGCTGGTCAGGGACCCGCTCAGTACCTCGGCGATCTCTGCCTGCGTCGGCCAGATATCGCGCAGGTACACCTCCTGCGCATTGCGGCCGAGCCCGATTGGCTCGGTCGCCAGATTGCGCCGCATGGTACCGGCCAGCGCATAGGCGACCACCAGCGGCGGCGACATCAGGTAGTTCGCGCGCACGTCGGAGTTGATGCGGCCCTCAAAGTTGCGATTGCCGCTCAATACCGACACGGCAACCAGGCCGTTCTCCTCGATCGCGTCTGAAACGTCTGACGGCAGCGCGCCCGAGTTACCGATGCACGTCGTGCAGCCGTAGCCGATGACGTGAAAACGCAGGCGCTCCAGGTACGGCAGCAGGCCAGACTGCTTGTAGTAGTCAGTGACGACGCGCGAGCCAGGCGCGAGCGAGGTCTTGACCCACGGCGGCATGGTGAGGCCGTGTTCCACGGCTTTTTTCGCGAGCAGACCGGCGGCGATCATCACTGAAGGATTGCTGGTGTTGGTGCAGGAGGTGATGGCGGCGATGACGATGGAGCCGTGGTCGAGGTAGCGTTCCGGGTCGACGCCGAAGCGCTGCCGCACGGTGCGCGAATAAGCCGGGCTGGTAGCACCCAAAACCGCCTGCGCGGCTGGTGGCACCTGCGGTGCGTTTTGCGTGGTGCTTGCAGCGGCGGCTTCTGTGGGCCTTCCGTTGGTCGGCACGAGTGCGTGCGGGGACACTCCGATTGCGACCGGCTCCTCCGGCTCCGGCTCGTGTGGGGTGCCGGGTTCCGGCGCGGCGATCGTGCTGTCCGCCTCGCCGTCCAGGGCGGCGTGGCCGCCTTCACCCTCCCAGCGCTGGCCTTGCCGCTCGCCGAAGCTGCCCTTCGGGCCAAAAAGCGTCGGCAGCTGCCGTAGAAAATCGGCCGAGGCCTCGCTGAGCAGCACGCGATCCTGGGGGCGCTTGGGCCCGGCGACACTAGGCTCGACGATGGCGAGATCGAGTTCAAGGGTGGACGAATACTGGGCCTGCGGCGTGTCCGGCGTGTGAAACAGCCCCTGCTCGCGGTAGTAGGCCTCGACGAGCGCGACCTGCTCCGCAGGCCTGCCGGTCAGGCGCAGGTAGCGCAGCGTTTCCGCGTCGACCGGAAAGATGCCGCAGGTGGCGCCGTACTCCGGCGCCATGTTGGCGATGGTGGCGCGGTCGGCGAGCGAAAGCTCGGGCAGGCCGGGACCGAAAAACTCGACGAACTTGCCCACAACCCCGTGCCTGCGCAGCATTTCTGTGACGGTCAGCACCAGGTCGGTCGCGGTGGTGCCTTCCCTCAGGGAGCCCGTGATGCGAAAGCCGACGACCTGCGGCACGAGCATGGATACAGGCTGCCCCAGCATGGCGGCCTCGGCCTCAATGCCGCCGACGCCCCAGCCCAGCACGCCCAGGCCGTTGATCATGGTGGTGTGCGAGTCCGTGCCGACGAGCGTGTCGGGGTAGGCACGCAGCACGCCGTCTACTTGTGTCGTAAAAACGCAGCGGGCCAGGTATTCGAGGTTTACCTGGTGGCAGATGCCCATGCCGGGCGGCACTGCCGAGAAGTTGCGAAACGCGCTTTGGCCCCACTTGAGGAAAGCGTAGCGTTCGCGGTTGCGCTCGATCTCGAGCAGCGAGTTCACGTTGTAGGAGTCGACGGTGCCGTATTCATCGACCTGGACGGAGTGGTCGATGACGAGCTCGGCCGGCTGGAGCGGGTTGATGCGCTCCGGGTCGCCGCCGAGCAGCTTCATGGCGTCGCGCATGGCGGCCAGGTCCACAATCGCGGGCACGCCGGTAAAGTCCTGCATGAGCACACGCGCCGGCATAAAGGCGATCTCGCGCGAAGGCTCGGCCGTCGGGTTCCAGGTCGCCAGGAAGTGGATGTCGGCCGCGGTGACCGTGATGCCGTCCTCGCGGCGCAGCAGGTTTTCGAGCAGGATGCGCAGGCAATAGGGCAGGCAGGAAAGCTGAATGCCGCGCTCGGCCAGGGCCTGCAGGCGGAAGATTTCGTAGTCCTTGCCGCCAGCCGCGAGGGTGGCGCACGCCTGGAAGCTGTTGCTCGAAGAGATCGGAGAGACGGGGGTACTCATGCCGGAACGGATCCTTTTTGTAAAAGACGGCCTGGAAAACAGAGCTAGAGAACGGAGATGGGGAGCTGGACGAGGCGGCGCTGCCCTGTGGTGCGGCCGCGGTCGTGGCGGCCACGGCGGAAGCGCTTCCGCAGCGGCTTATCCTGGGGTAGGTCACGCATCATCGCGCCCTTATTTTACCGCCGGCTGACGGTAGGTGTTCCCGAATAGGACACTTTCGGCGCGCAAAGCTTACTTGACTTCCGGTAAGCGCTGGCATGGAATATGGGTGTGGAAGTAGGTAGGTCCTCGATGGTTGTCACCCACCGAGGAGTTCGGGCTACCGCTTTCGCAGCAGCCGGGCTAAGGCAGCAACTGCAGCAAACGTACGCCAGTCAAGCGTTACCCTCACCAACAGATGTACCCAGTTGGACGAGTTTGCGTCCAAAGGCCACCTTCAGCATTGGAACCGGCGTTCACCGATTGTCGCGGTGAACGTCGGTCAGGCCCTCTCCTCTTCAAGACTTCTCCCGACTCGGCAAGGCCCATCCTGTTTCCCGCTTGACACTCTGCTTTTGGTGAGTCGAGTTTAGGGGCCGCTGCGCGCTGTCTCCGGTCTTTTTGTCGAACTCTGGACACTTCGTAACGGTACGCGCGAGGTAGACGGCTGGTGAGCGTCTAAAGCTTATGCGTCGCACCCTATGCCTAGTACTCCCGTGGCTCGCGCTCATCGCCTGCGCACAATCTCCCGCGATTGTTGGCTACCTGCCGCAGTGGGGTCTTTATGATGACCCGCCCTGGTCGGCGAACCAGTTGGTCACCAGCGGAACCGCGCCGCTGCTCACCCAGATCAACTACTCGCAAGCCTTTATCGTGAACGCCCGCTGCTCGGTTGCGGACCCGAACGCGGATCTGCAGCACCCGTACACGACGGAAACCAGTGTGGACAAGTCGGCAGACCCGCCGCCGGACGCACCGGCGGGCGCCGGCGTGCTGCGGGGCGAGTTCCACCAGCTGCAGGAGCTGCATCGCCTGTACCCGCGCATCCGCATGCTGATCTCGCTCGAAGGCAAGCCGGCTGCTTTTGCCGACGCGGCCCAGCCTGAGAAGCGCACGGCGTTCGTGGCTTCCTGCATTGACATGTTTTTACGCGGGAACCTTGCGCCGGGGCTCCAGGCACCGGGTCTGTTCTCCGGGATTGACATGGATTGGGAGTACCCGAACGCAGGCCCGCAGGACGGAGAAAACTACACGGCGCTGGTGGCCGAGTTTCGCCGTCAGCTGGATGCCTATGGGGCCACTAACCACGCAGGACGGCCGATGCTGACCATTGCCGTTGCGCCCGGTCTGAGACGCTACCCGGGGGTGGACTGGCCGGCGGTCGCGGGCAACGTCGACCAGATTGGGCTGATGAACTATGACTACAACGGCCCCTGGCAGAAGATGACCGGCATCCTGGCACCGCTGTACTCCATACCGGGGGTGGGGCTTGAAAGCTTCAATAACGACAACACAGTCGCCGAGTATGAGCAGGCGGGTGTGCCGGCGGCCAAGCTGCTGATGGGCGTCCCGTTCTACGGGTACCACTGGTCGCAGGTCACCGACGCCGGCGCGCAGCACGGCCTTGGGGTGACCGGGCATAGCGAGCGCGAAGACACGCCGTACCGGGAGATCGCGGCGCTGCCGAGCTACACGTCCCTGTTTCGTGATGCGCATTCGGGCGCGCCATGGCTCTATGACGGCAGCACATTTTGGACCTTTGACGACCCGACCTCGGCCGCGGCGAAAGCGAAGTACGTGCGGCTGCACGGTCTGGGCGGCATGATGATCTGGGAGCTGAGCGGTGATACCGCCGATGGAGCGTTGGTGAAGGCGATGCACAGCGGGCTTCTGGACGCGGCTGCCGCGCCGGAGCGCTCTGCGGGCGGCATCTCAGGAGAGCATTTACGGTAAGAGCATAAGTTTAGACCGTATCTGCGAGTAGATACGTCACTGCTCTTGCTCAAGTGACTCAAGCATTAAGAGATGAAGTGATGGCCAAGAAGACGTACATTCATGCGGTGATCGCGGCGCGCACTATCCCGAGAGTCGGATTTTGCGATCAGGATGGAATGGTCCAACTATGGGACCTCGAAACACGCTCTTTGATAAGGATTTTGGCTATTATTTACACCGTGGGTGGATCAAGAGTGGCTATTCACCCGAATGGCAGCAGCGTCGTCTCGGGCGCATGGTGGGACGCAAAAGACTGTGTGCGATGCTATGACGCCGAGAGTGGAGCAGTGCTGTGGACCAGGGATGACCTGAAGAGGGTTACAAAAGTGTGGTTTTCCGAGACAGGAAGAAGTGTTTACTGCATCACGGACAACAATAAGATGGAAGAAGTGGAAGCATCGAGTGGTAAACGCGTATCTCTGCTTACCTCCGCAGCTGAAGTCGTCATAGATGAAGAAAGAAAAATGAGAATCGCGATGCGACCCTCCAAGAGGTACGTGCTTTCGACAGGGCAGGACGTACACCTGGTCGGTCCTACCAAACCCATGTTGTGCGGCGTCTTCGGCGACACATCTCTATGTGTATCAGAAATGGGTGGTCCCACTTATAACTACGATAATGTGACCGGGCAGGAGCTATGGCGGTTTATGCCGATGCCTAAGTCGCATGTGTTGCGGCTGTGGTACCGGACTGAGGACGCGTGCTTTTATGCGGTGAACTTTAAGTACGACGGCAAGCCGGAAACAGGTCTTCCAACGGCGACTCTCCTGAGAATCCAGGAGAGCACGGGAGAGACGGCTGCGGTGTGCGGTTTAACAACGCCGATTGCCGATATGTGTCCTAGCCTCGCTGCCGTCGTTGTAAGCACGGGTGAAATCATTTCGCTCCTGACTGGGGAGATGCTGGGCAGTATTCCGATCGCTGGTGTGTCGCCCTCGTGAACGCGGGACGGTCTCTTCTCCGAAGACAAGGGCCGATCAAGTTCGGCGCCTTTCATGACAGTGCCAATGCTGTCCGCTAGGAACGATTATCGCCATCGTCGGCGAAACTAGGAGCCTCCGAGCGCCGTCTGGCCCAGCAGCAGCAGGTTCAGCGCGATGATGAGGCCGGCGATCACCCAGCCGGCTCGGCGCGTCCAGCGCCGGTTGCAGAAGCGCTCCATAACGGATTCGCGGCTGGTCAGGATCAGCAGCGGCACCAGCGCAAACGGCAGCGCAAAGGAAAGTACAACCTGAGACAGGATGAGGATCTTGAGCGCGTCCAGCCCGGTTGCGATCACGAGGATGGACGGCACAAGGGTGAGCAGCCGTCGGAGGAAGATCGAGAAGCGAATCTCCAGAAAACCTTCGAGCACGACCTGCCCGGCCATGGTGCCGACCGTCGACGAGGAAAGGCCGGAGCAGAGCAGCGCAACCGCGAAGATGGTCGCGGAGGCCGGCCCGAGCAGCGGGCCGAGGGTGCGGTGCGCGTCTTCGATGGACATATCGCCCGCCTGGTGCGCGGTCCCAAAAGCGCTTGCCGCCACAATCACCATCGCTGAATTGACCAGCCAGGCCCCGTTCATGGCAAACAGCACGTCGATCTTCTCGTAAAAGAGCAGGCGCAGCCGCGACAGGTAGTGGTGGTCCTTGATGTGCGGGCGATCTGTTTGCTCGGCCACCCGCGGCTGTACCAACGCGGAATGCAGGTACACGACGTGAGGCATGACGGTGGCGCCCAGCATGCTGACCGCGTCAAAGATGCTTCTGCGACCGACCTCGGGCACCAGCGTATGCAGCGCAACCAGCTGCCAGACGGGGTGAACGAGGGCAAGCTCGCCTGCGTAGCACAGGCCAATGGTGGCGACAAAAGCGATGATGGCGAGCTCGAGCTTGCGAAAGCCGCGCGTTTCGAGCGCCAGCAGTGCGAAGACGAAACCGGTCGCGATCAGCGCGGCAAACAAAAGGGTTTCTGTCCGGCTCCACCCGTGGCTCAGGAACCATGGCCCAAACAAAAGATAAAAGCCAAGCGCCGCGCCCAGGAACTCGGCCAGGTCTGTCGCGAGCGCGGCGATCTCCGCGGCAACCCAGAGCAGAACGGCGGTGCGCCGCGAAAAGTGCGCGCGGCAGTTCTGCGGGAGCGTTTTGCCGGTCGCGATGCCGAGCTTGGCCGATAGGTACTGAATGACAATCGCCATGCTGTTGGACCAGAGCAGCACCCAGAGCAGCTGATAGCCGGAATGCGCGCCGGCGGCGAAGTTGGTGGCGAAGTTGCCTGGGTCGATGTAGGCGATGCTTGCGACAAAGGCGGGGCCCATGTGCAGCAGAATGCGTTTGGCGTGGCGCAGTCGTGAACGCGGGTGGGACTTGCCCTGCACGTATTCGGGAATGGCAACGTCGGGCACGGCTCCAGTATAGGTGCGGTTTGCGGCGGGGCCGTCGCGCCGATGTTGCTGCTGTGACCAGCTCATGCAGAAATGGGACCAATCGCATACCCGTGCCATATCGGGCCGGGATGAACTGGAAAGAAGCCGCCGAGTGGGACAAGCACCCGCCAGCCTTCGTTACACTCGGGATATGCCTGAGACAGAAGCGCTCGCCAGCCCGGACGTGCTTGCCCGCGCACGCAAGATCAAGGTCTTCCTGATGGACGTAGACGGCACCATTACTGACGGCGGAATCTGCCTGATCGCGTCGACAGAGAAGCCGGGGGATGCTTCAAGCACCAGTACGGTGACGGAGATGAAGGTTTTCAACGCGCAGGATGGACAGGGCTTGTCACTCGCGCACACCATGGGCATCGAGACCGGCTTTATCACCGGGCGCAAGTCGCCCGCGGTGGAGCGGCGCGCGCATGAGATGAAGGTGACCCACGTGTACCTGGGCCAGGCAAAGAAGACGCAGGCGTTCGAGGAAATCCTGGCGAAGTCCGGCGCCACGGCTGACGAGGTCGCGTATATGGGCGACGACCTGCCGGATATCCCGGTCATGCAGCGGGTCGGGCTTGCGGTCTGCGTTGCTGATGGAGCGCCCGAGGTAAAGGCTGCCAGCCACTACGTGACGCGCCGGCTGGCCGGCCGCGGTACCGCACGCGAGGTGGTGGAACTGATCCTGAAGGCGCAGGGCCGCTGGGAAGAAGCTGTGCCGCTGGCGCTCGCGTAGAACGCCCTGAGGAACGGACAGGCATGAGCGAAGCAAAGATACTGCTGATTGGCGGGGGCGGCCGCGAGCACGCGCTGGCCTGGGCACTGCGCAAGTCGCCGCGGGTCGGTGAGATTGTGTGCGCGCCCGGCAACGGCGGCATTGCGGCCCTGGCACGCTGCGTGCCTGTGGACACGAACGATCTGGACGCGATGGTGCGGGTTGCGGCCGCTGAGGATCCTGCACTCGTGGTCATCGGGCCGGAGGTGCCGCTCGCCCTCGGCCTGGTGGACGCGCTGCAGCGCCGCGGCATGCGCGTGTTTGGGCCGACGCAGGGTGCGGCGGCGCTTGAGTCGAGCAAGGCTTTCTCGAAGCGCTTTATGCAGCGGCACGCGATCC
>CAXUDF010000141.1:2785-8528 GCA_964249695.1 uncultured Acidobacteriaceae bacterium | reverse complement strand
GCGACCCTGGCCCTGCTGGTCGACCGGCACCTCGTCACCCCGTACGAAGCCGCGGTGTCCCTTCCCGAGCTTCACTTCTTCGTGCACGAGGAACGCGGGCCGGATGCTGAGCCGGCCGAGCCGCCTCAAGCTCTGCCGCCGCGCGTCACGTGGTCGACGGCTACTTTCTGACGCTACACTGCCTTCTTGGCAGACTTCGACATCCACTCGCTCGACCGTCTAGCGGTCGTGCTCGTTTCCCCCCGCAACACGCTCAACATCGGCGCGGTCGCGCGCGCGATGAGCAACTTCGGCGCGCACGATCTGCGCGTCGCCAACATCTTCTACAAAGACTTCCGCTCCGCCACCTCCGCGGTCGGCCCGTCGGCGGAGCTGCTTCGCTCCGCGCGCGATTACCCGTCCACGGCGGACGCAGTGCAGGACGCGCAGCTGGTCGTCGGCACCACCGGGGCAACCGTGACGACCGGGGCTCCGGGCGTGTCGTCCGGGCGGCCGTTTCTGCAGCCCTTGGAGCGGCTGGAAGCAGGCGGCCGGACCGTGCGCGCCGCGCTCGACCGCGGGCAGCGCGTGGCCCTGCTGTTCGGCTCGGAGAAGTTCGGCTTGTCCAACGACGACATGAGCCACTGCCATCTGCTGCTGCGCATCCCCACGCGCGACGAGCATCCTTCGATGAACCTGGGCCAGGCCGCCGCGCTCTGCCTGTATGAGCTGGCGCGGGTCGATCTGGCGGGGACCGAGGCGGCACCTGCGGCTGCCGGCGCACCGCCCGCGCTGCCCCGCTGGGAGCTGCCCCAGAACTTTCCGCGCGTGGCGGAGGGCGGGACCCCGGCTGGCGCAGAAACGCTGGAACGCGTCACCGCCCTGCTGGAACAAACGCTTACCGCAAGCGACTACCCCGGCATGGGCCCGGCAGCGCGCACCCGGCAGCTGCGGGCGCTGGTGCGCCGGCTCGCTTTGTCCGAGCGCGACGGCGGCCTCCTCACCGGCTTTCTGCGCCAGGTGCTCTGGAAGCTGCGCGGCCCCGACCAATCCCAGCCAAACCAGCCCGAGTAGCTCCCGCACCCGCGTTCCTCCTCCAAGCGCCCGTGGTACACAGTATCTTGCGGCGCTGCGCACAATTACGCCGCGTAAAGGAACCCATGCACCTGCTTCTGGCTCAGATTGCGGTCGTCGTGCTGGTCACGATGGGCTGCGCCTGGGCCGCGGCCCGGCTCGGTCAGTCGCGGGTCATTGGTGAGATCATTGGCGGCATCCTGCTGGGCCCCTCGATCCTGGGCCGCCTTTCGCCCTCGCTCAGCCAGCACCTCTTCCCCAAAGCTTCGCTCGGCGCCATGGAAGAGCTTTCCACTGTGGGCCTCATCCTGTTTCTGTTTCTGGTTGGCATGGAGCTCGACGACCGCCAGCTGGTGCGCCAGCGGGTCACCGCCTTGGCCGCGAGCGGCACCAGCATTCTCATCCCGTTTGTAACCGCCGTGCTGCTGGCGCACTCCCTGCGCGTCCGCTTTGCCCCGCACGGAGTCGGCAGCATCCCGTTCGTGCTGTTTCTGGGCATCAGCATGAGCATCACGGCTTTCCCGGTGCTTGCCCGCATCCTGGAAGAGCGCGGCCTGATGAACTCGCCCCTCGGCACCACGGCCATCCTGTGCGCGGCTGTCGATGATGTGGTCGCATGGCTGCTGCTCGCGGTAGCCCTCACCCTCATCGACGCCACCGGCACCTCGGGCAAGCTGCTGCTTCATCTGGGCTTGCTGGCCGCGTACCTGGTCTTTATGCTAGGCGTGCTGCGCCCGCTTGCGACCCGCCTGGTCAAGCGCCGGGGCAACCCTGACCTGAGCCTCGGGCTGTTCGGCATCAGCCTGGCGTTTGCCTTCGCCTCGGCCGCGGCTACTGACTGGGCCGGGGTCCACCCGCTGTTTGGAGCCTTTATCGCGGGCGTGTGTTTTCCCCGCATCGAGCCTTGGCAGCAGGCCATCCGCGCACGGGTCGATATGGTTACCTCCGTGCTGCTGCTGCCGCTGTTTTTCGCGCTTACCGGTCTGCGCACCCGCCTGGACCTGCTCAACTCCGGCGAAACCTGGGCCTGGGCTGGCATCATCCTTGCTGGTGCTATCTTCGGCAAGGTAGGCGGTGCGGTGCTGGCCGCGCGCTGGACAGGTCAGAACTGGCGCGCGGCCTTTGCACTCGGGGCGCTGCTCAACACGCGGGGGCTGGTCGAACTGGTTGTCCTGAATATCGCTTATAACGTCGGCGCGTTCAGCCCGACACTGTTCACCATGCTGGTCGTCATGGCGCTGCTCACCACCATGATCACCACGCCCATGCTGAACCTGCTGAAGATACGCGGGACCGAAACCGAGGAGTTTGCGTAATGCACTTCTCGCAAGGCTTAGGGTTGCGGCTCCGGAGCGAGCGTGTAGTCGAAGGCATAGGAATGCTGCCCTCCGGTATTTTCGATCCGCATGTTCCCGGCAATCCCCGCCAGCTCGCCCGTCCCAGAGTCCGGTACCACCGTCAGGCGCAGCTCGGCTTTGCCGCGCGTCATGGTGCCCGAGTGCTGCAGCGTGAAAGTACCTGCATGCCCATCGAGCGTACCGGTAAATCGCTCCAGCGCCACGTACCCCGCCGAGCCTTTCACGGCCGTCATCACCGAAAGCATCTGCCCCACGCTTGAGCCGTCGAGCCCGCCGTGGAACTGCTTCCGCAGGATCGCGCGGCTTAATCCCTCGCCTTCGGCGTCTTTCTGCGGGTCAAGCTTGACCTCAAAGCTGCCGCTTGCATGCATCATGGTTGCGCTCCTGCTCGCGGATTGTGGCTGCTGCGCCCGGATGGATGTCAGCGGTAGAACTGCTGAAAGTAGGGCCGTCGCGGCCCTTACCAGATGCATGGACACTCAGTCCGCTTCCTGATTGTCCCGGTCCAACTCGGCAAAAATCTCGGAAATGTCTAGGTAGATTGGGCTGCCTGCAACCTGCAAGCGCGTGGCGGCGATCCAGTTGCCTGCCTGAAAGAACTCCGCGGTACGAGTATCCGGATCGATGAGCCAGATATTCTGGACGCCCATCGCGTGATATTCGCGCGCCATCCTGCGGACTTCGGTATAGCTGTCGCTCGGCGAGAGGATCTCAATCACGATCAACGGCGGCTCAACCAGCACCTGCGGCCACTTGCGGCGTGGACCGACAACCACGTCGGGTAAACGTACATGGCTCGGGCTTACCTGGGTTCGCACTTCAACGGCCGCCTTCAGATTCCATTCGCTATGCGCGTGAAACCAGATACCGATGCGAACCTGCAAGAGGCCATGCACCGAGAAAACCACAGACCTCTCCTTCAATATTCCATCGAGGTACTCAACATCCGGCTGCGGGACAGGCCCTTCCAGGTACTCCCTCAAGCTGATCAGGGCGGTGGCTGCCATAAGATCCTCGCCTGCAGTGTAGTCCACGGCAATCATTCGGCGACGCCTGATCGCTGCTGCATGCGCTCGATCACCGCTTGCGGCACCAGCCCCTCGACCGAGCCGCCCAGCCGGAAGACTTCCTTCACCAGCCGCGAGCTCACGTAGGAGTATTTCGCGTCCGGCATCAGGAAGATCGTCTCCACCTCCGGGCTGAGCCGCCGGTTCATGTGCGCCATCTGCAGCTCGTACTCGTAGTCCGAGATGGCGCGGATGCCGCGGAGCACCGCGTGCGCGCCCTGCTCGCGGGCAAAGTCGACCAGCAGCCCCTCAAAGGTTGCGACCTCGACATTACCGTACGCCGCCACGCCGTCACGCAGCATGGCGACCCGCTCGGCGACCGAAAAAAGCGGGTTTTTCGCTGAGTTCCGCAGCACCGCGACCACCAGCCGGTCGAACAGCTTGGCTCCGCGTGCGACCAGGTCAAGGTGCCCATTGGTGACCGGGTCGAACGAGCCGGGATAAATAGCTGTGACGGTGTGCACGGCGTCGAGTGTAGCAGGACCGGGACAGCGAGAAGCCTGACGCTCCCCTTGCTCCTCAAAAGGCCACCCGCGCCGCAAGCTGCAGCAGGCGTGGCGGAGCCGAGCTCTGGATCTGGCCGAAGTTGGTATCGGAGATGTTGCCGTTGACCGAAGCGGGGCCGAAGAACTGGCCGTGGTTGAAGACGTTGAACGCCTCCAGGCGCAGTTCCAGGGACATGTGATCCTGGATGTGCGTCGTTTTCGCAAACGTCAGGTCTGTGTTGTCAGCGCCCGGCCCATAGAAGAAGCGCCGGCGCGCGCTGCCGAGCGTGCCCAGAGCGGGCAGCGAGAAAAGGCTTGTATCGAAGGCCGGGATCGTGGCCGCGGCGCCTCCCGCAGGCCGGTGCCGCAGGGTAAGGTCGCCCCCGCTGAATTCCGGTTCGTCCACCCCGTTGTTGTTGATTCCATTGGGCTGCGTACCTAGCAGAGAGGTGTCGTTGTTGTTGACCAGCGTAACCGGGAAGCCGCTGCTGAACCTCGTGATGCCGGAAACCTGCCACCCGTCGCTGAGACGAGTCGAAGCCCGCAGCAGCCGTCCGACGGGCAGTGCATAGCGGTAGGAGGCAACAAAGTTGTGCGTCAGGTCAAAGGCTGAAAGCGCCCGGCTCCGGCCTGCGTCGCCGGGGTAAACCGCCTCGGCAAGCGTCGAAGACTGGTCGATCGACTTGCTCCAGGTGTAGCTGACCTGCGCAAAAAGCGCGCGCGTGGTGTGGCGCAGGCTCAGCTCGAGCGCGTTGTCATGGGAGTTGGCAATGGTGCGCTGCAGGTTGACGCTGCCAAAGGCTGAGTTGTAAGCCGTACGCGTCCCCTGGACGACCTGGCCGGATGCTGTCTTGTACGTGCTGCTTTCGCCGAACGGCCCGCAGGTCGCGGAACCCGGAGCGACATTCGCCGGCGCGCTCAGGGCCAGGCAAAGGGCCGGATTGCCGGGGTTCACCTCCTGGATCACCAGCAGGTGGTGCGCCTCTGTGCCGACATAGCTGGCCGTCAACACGGTGCTCGGCCCAAGCTGCCGCTCCGCCGTGATCGAGTAATTCTCGGTATAGGGCGTTCGATTGTCGCGGGCAAATGCGGGAATGCCGGTCAGCGGCTCGAAATTGCTCCAGTTCACGGTGTTGTTCGGGTGCCCCGGCGATGCCCCGAAAGCGACCTGCTGCAAGGGGAAGCGCTGCCCTACGCTGACGCCGGTCGCGGCTGTAATGAACGGCTGATCCAACAAGGTCGGCGCAGCACTGGTGTCGGTGACGCCGTAAGGAGGGTTCCCGCTGACGATGCCGGCCGACAGCCCTTCAAATGCCGAGTAGTAGACGCCGAAGCCCCCGCGCAGGACGGTTGCTCCCGGTGCACCGAGGAGGCGGCGCGCCAGTCCCGCATCTGCTGACGGCAGCGCCCACGAAAGCGCGAGCCGGGGAGCGAAGTCGTTGTACCGCGTCGGCGAAATCGTCTTCGGCACACCGGGGTCGCCGGGGAACAGGATCCCTTTGGGAGCCGTTGGGAAAACGACAGACTGCTCGGTCGGATCGAGCGTGAGCAGCTGGTTGAACTTCTCGGACCACGGCGGCAGCACATCCCATCGCAGGCCGTAGTTCAGGGTGAGCCGCGGGCTTACGCTCCAGCTGTCCTGTGCGTACAAACCCACGTAGTGGTTCCGGTTGTAAAACTGCTGCCCTTGCCCTTGCGTATAGCTGGAGTCGATGCCGAGGAGGAAATCGGCAAAGTCCGAACCGGTTTCGCTGCCTGTAAATGAAAAGCTCCCGTTGTC
>CAXUDF010000141.1:0-2685 GCA_964249695.1 uncultured Acidobacteriaceae bacterium | reverse complement strand
ACGCCGTCGCGCGGCTGCCCCACCGAGGCCGCGTTGCGCAGGTAGCTGAAATGCGCCTGGTTGATCGCATCGGCCCCGAAGCTGCTGACCAGGTTGACGGCATACAGCTGCGCGCGGCCGTCGTTTTCTGCGTTGAAGCCCGGCACCGTCGCCCCGCCCTGGCCGGTCGGATAAGGGTTCAGCAGGGCGTAGTCATCCAGAAAGTAATACCCGGTCAGCGCTCCCAGCCTGGTTGCGCGATCCAGACGAACCGAGCCTTTGTCATCGCGTACGCGCTGCGCATAGCTCGACGTCGAGAACGTGGCTGCCCCCTGATTGGGCTGCGGGATGTAGTTAAGCAGGTGTTGCGCCGGCGTCGAGAAGGCGCCGGACGGAAGAGCGGCCCCCGGCAAAACACAGGTGGCCGCCGTGCAGCCCGGCGTGTAGTAGGGCTCACCCTGCTGCACGGGTCGGCCCAGCCTGGCGCTGAGCAGCTGCGCAAAGTAGCTGCCGCTCACCTTGCCGGTGAGCGAAGCTGCCTGGTCCGAGAGGTTGCCGGTGCGGTCGGCCGCCGAAGGTACGGCGATCAGGCCGGTGTCCACGCCCTGCGTCTGCCGGGTGCCCTGGTAGTCAGCGAAAAAGAAGAGCCTGCCCGCGTGGGGAACCGGACCGCCGATCGTGCCGCCGAACTGGTTCTGGTGGAAAGGCGCGCGCGTGAGCGAGAAGTAGTTTCTCGCATCGAGAGTGGTATTGCGAAAGTACTCGTACACGCTGCCGTGCAGCCTTGCACCCCCGGAGCGTGTCTCGACCGAAATCTGTCCCCCGCTCTGGTTGCCGAGCTTGGCGTCAAAGCTGCTCGTCAAGACTTTCAGGCTCGCGATGGAGTCGAGCGTCGGCACGACCGCCACCCCCATGTTCACGTCCTCCTGCACGTTGGAACCGTTGACTCGAAAGGCGTTCGCCGTTTCTCGCTGGCCGCTTACCGAAAGGGCACCGATATCCAGGTCCCCCGAGGGTGGGGTGCTTGCAACACCGCTCATCACGATCGCATTTGGCTGCGCGGAGCTCGTCGGCGTAACGCCTGGGCTCAAAGCGAGCAGGTCGGTAAAGCTTCTCCCGTTCAGCGGAAGCTGCGCCAGCTGCTTTTGGCTTAGCGTGCTACCCAGCTGCGTGTCCGTTGGCTCGATCGAGCTGCCGTCCCCCGCATCGACTTCAACCGAAGTCGACGCGGCAGCTACCTGCAGGTGAATGACGAGCGGCTCTGCCCCCCTGCCTTGCAGCTCAAGCGGCTCTACGTCGGTTTGAAATCCGGCTGCCTCGACCGTGAGCACGATAGGGCCTGCGCCTGCCGGCGGCGCCAGGTGAAACACTCCGCGTGCGTCGGTTTGCGTTTCAGTCTGCGTTTGGCCGCTCGCCGTTCCGGCTCTGGCCGCTGCCACACGGGCATGCCCGACCACTGCTCCGGAGCTATCAACGACTGACCCGGTCCACACGGCTCCAGCGGGAGTGGAAGGCGGAACTGAAGGAGATTGCTGTGCCTGGAGCAGGCGGACCGCAAAGAGGAAAATCAGGGGAAAGCGCAGACGTCGCGCGGGATTCGAACGCATGGGGCTCCGTGACAAGCGCGGCCCGCAGCCCTATCATGACGAAATGGACCGCAGCCGGCTGGTTGTGTGTTCGCGCGGAAGCCCACGGATCTCGGCCAAGAGGAAGTGGGCTTCCGCTCTCGTTTTCAATATACGACAAGAATGGTCTTAGATTTGGCGGATGCGATTCGGAAGATCATGGCGCAGAGCATCATGCGCTTGCCGGCAGCCTCATAAAGGCCGCTCTGGCAGACCGTTCGACCTCGCGGCGCATGGCATAGGCTGCGGCCTAACAAGCTGCTGAAATGGATAGGGTTGATCCACCGGAGACAGACGCAGGCCGGCATGCCTTGAAACACAAAAGAGGGTGACCGAGACGGTCACCCTCTTTTGAACGCCTCCCGAAGCAGCTACTGGCGCTTTGAAGGACGCACAGCTTCCTGAGCCAGCAGTGGACCATCTACCGGAATGTCCGGAATGGGCACCGGCGGCAGCATTCCCGGCGCAATCCCCAGCTTCTGGCGTACGGCCGTGTCGATACGCCCAAACACTTCCTTGTTGTCCTTCAGAAACTGCCGTACATTCTCGCGGCCCTGGCCGATCCGCTCACCCGAATAGCTGTACCAGGCGCCGGACTTGTCGACCACGTTATGCGTGACCGCCAGATCGAGCACGTCGCCCTCGCGCGAGATGCCTTCGCCGTACAGGATGTCGAACTCCGCCTCGCGGAATGGTGCCGCGACCTTATTCTTCACGATCTTGACTTTCGTCCGCGAACCCACGACCTGGTCGCCTTCCTTGACCGCCGCGATGCGCCGGATATCCACACGCACCGACGAATAAAACTTGAGCGCGCGGCCGCCGGTGGTTGTCTCCGGGTTGCCGAACATGACGCCGATCTTTTCGCGAATCTGGTTGATGAAGATGAGGCAGGTGCGTGACTTAGAAACCGTGCCGGTCAGCTTGCGCAGGGCCTGCGACATGAGCCGGGCCTGCAGGCCCATATGCGAGTCGCCCATCTCGCCGTCGAGCTCGGCCTTGGGCACGAGCGCGGCGACCGAGTCGACCACCAGTACGTCTACCGCGTTCGAGCGCACCAGCGCTTCCACGATTTCCAGCG
>CAXUDF010000140.1:0-8556 GCA_964249695.1 uncultured Acidobacteriaceae bacterium | reverse complement strand
CGCTCGAGCATCCCCTGCTCCTCTGCTGTTGGCGCGGCGTTGCCCGGGCTTGCTCGCGGCAGCTCATAGCTGTCGTGCATCAGCGAGTCATAGTCGCGCAGTTCATGGTGACCGGCCTGTGCGGCAAGCGCGAGCAAACGCTTGGGCAGCACCACCTCAGCCCCGAACGCCTGCCCGAATGCGCCGTGGTTGCTGGCCCCCAGGTAGTCAAAGCCGTTGCCGGGTGCGATGACCCATGCATCCTGCGCGGGGCGTTTCAGCTCTTTGCGAAAGTATTCGAACATGGTTGGCGCAGTCGGCTGCTGCGCGACGAAATTGTCAAAGGTCTGATAGGTGCCGGTCGCGATGCTTGCCGTGGCGACATAGTGGCCAAGGATGCCGCGGTTGACGACCTGCGTGAAGAATGTTCCCTGCGGGGCGAGGGTCTGCACCAGGTTCGGGATGTTTCGCTGGCCGCGTAGAGAAAACGTCTCATCGTCACGCGCACCGCCGCCAAAGGTGACGACGATGACTTTGCGCCGTGGATCCGGTGTGCTTGCAAGCAAGCGCCTCGACCCAGCGAGCGCTGTAAATGCGGCTGCGCCCGCGGCCCCGGCGAGAAACGCGCGCCGCGACTGCGCGTGCACGGCACTTGCACGCGCCCACTGGCGGAAAGGGGTAAACGGCGCGATCTCGTTCATGACCGTCTCCTCACGCTCGCCGCGTCCTGAGGCGCCGGCGCCCTAAAACATGGCGAGGGCAGATCTCCGGGGCGCATCGCTTCCAGAATCGCGCCGATTATAGCCGTTGCACGCTGCCCCTGGCACTCTTGCTCGAGCCCCAGGGCCGAGTCGGCCGTCTGTCCGGGAAGCATTCGGCATGCAGAACACGCGGCGCAGGTTTTGCGTCGATCCGTTAGGCTGAATGGGCATCGCGGTCTTTCGCCAAAAGGAGCAAGGATGGCCACCTCATCTCGCAGCGCCGTGCCCGCCGTTACCGAGAACCGCGTGCGTGCATACCGACGATTCCTGCTGCTGGTCGCCGGGCTTGGCGGCCTGCTCTACGGAGTCGACGTCGGCATCATCGGCGGCGCACTGCCGTACCTTGAAGCCACCTCTCATCTGGGTGCAGGGCAGCTTTCTGTCATTGTGGCGGCGGTGCTGCTGGGCGGCGTCTTCTCCACGCTGTTTGCCGGGCTGCTGGCGGACTGGATGGGCCGCAAGCCGCTCATGGTGCTGAGCGGGTTTCTGTTCGTAGCCAGCATTCCTTGCATCGCGTTGTCGCACGGCTACGGCCCGCTGTTTCTGGGCCGGCTGCTGCAGGGCGTCAGCGGTGGCTTTATCGGCCTGGTATTGCCGCTGTACCTTGCGGAGTGCCTCCAGGCCGCAAACCGGGGCAAAGGCACGGGCGTCTTTCAATGGCTGCTGACGCTCGGGATTGTGGCCGCGGCACTGATCGGCATTTACTACAGTTACCGCGTTGAAGCAGTGACGCGGACCGCGGATGCGGCCACGCTCTTTGCGTTCAAAGACCAGGCATGGCGAAGGATTTTCTGGGCGTCCCTGCCGCCCGGCGTGCTGTTTGTTCTAGGGGCGCTGCTGGTGTCGGAGTCGCCGCGCTGGCTCTTCCGTAAGGGCCGCACGGAGGCCGCGGAACGGGCACTGCGCCGCTCGCGTTCCGCCGCCGAGGCCGAGCTTGAGATGCGCGAGATGGAGCTGCTGCAGTCAACCGTCCTTGCGAAGAGCAAAGGCGTGCAAACAAGGGAGTCTCTGCTGCAGCGGCGGTACGTCTACCCATTCGTGCTGGCCTGCCTCGTGCTCGCGTGCAACACGGCCACCGGGGTCAACTCGGTCATCGGCTACAACACCAGCATCCTGCTGCAGGCCGGCCTTTCGGACTTTTATGCGCACTGGGGCTATGTCGTCTTCACGCTCGTCAACTTCACGCTGACGCTGGCCGGTCTGTCGCTTGTGGACCGCAAAGGCCGGCGCTTTCTGTTGATTCTCGGCACAAGCGGCATCTTCGTCTCGCTCCTCGGCGTCGGTATGCTCTTCTCCCACACGGAGAAGGGAAGCGTGGACAGCAGCGCTGTCCTGCAGCGGATGCTGGCACCGGATGGCAGCCTGACGCTGCAGTTCGATCGGGCAGCGGCGGCGCGCCTGCTTGCGGCGACCAGCGGCAGCGGTCAGATTGATTCTGCGCGAGCCTCCCTTGCGGTCATTTACTCCTGCGGCGACTACACCACGGCCACCAGCTTTGTGCGTTCCGACGACGCGTCTTCCCCGATCCAGGTGTCGCGCGAGAACTGCCTGCCCGCGAACGCGGTTGAGGGCTTTTTCAAGAACCCGCTGGGCGATCTCGCGAGGTCGCGCTCAGCCGCGATTCACATTGATCGGGCGCCGATCGGCGCGGTACCCAGCAGGAGCAATGGCTGGCTCGTGGCCGGGGGGCTCTACCTGTTCATGGGCTTTTTTGCCGTGGGTCCCGGCGTTTGCGTATGGCTGGCGTTGTCAGAGCTGATGCCCACGCGTATTCGCTCGAACGGCATGAGTGTGGCGCTCGTGCTGAACCAGGCGATTGCCGCGACGCTGCAGGGCATCTTTCTGCCGTTTGTCAGCAAGCACGGCTACTCGCGCATGTTTTTCCTGTTTGCGGCGTTTACGCTTTGCTACTTCCTGGTGGCTGCGCTGCTGCTGCCGGAGACCAAGGGCAAGACGCTTGAGGAGATCGAGCAGCGCTTCGCAGGTGGCAGTACGCCGGCAATACCGGGCTAAGCGCCCCGTCGGAAGCCTTGTGGGCGCCGCCCCGGTGCAAGCGGCGATATGATGGAAGGGTTGAGCAAGACAAGTCTTTGCTGTGAAAGGTTTTGCACCATGCCCACTCGCCGCCGCTTCCTGCAGTCCGCTACTGCTGCCTCGTTGTTGCCCATCTTGCGCACCACCGGCTCGCCTGGTCAGGCACTTGGGGAGCCCGCACTCGAAGAGACTGACCTGACGCAGTACGTAAATATCCGCGTCGGCACTGGCGGGCACGGGCACACCTATCCCGGTGCAACGACGCCGTTCGGCATGGTGCAGCTAAGTCCCGACACCTACACATCCGGGTGGGACTGGTGTTCGGGCTACTACGAAGCAGATCGCTCGCTGATGGGCTTCAGCCACACGCACCTGAGCGGCACCGGCGCGGGCGACCTGCTCGATTTTCTGGTGATGCCGAACCGGGGCGAGGTGAAGTGGGAGCCGGGCTCACGCGAGAACCCCAGTGAAGGCTACCGCTCGCCATTTTCGCATGCTGACGAGGTAATGGAACCTGGCTTTTACTCGGTGCCGCTGCGCGACCGCCAGGTGCTTGCTGAGCTGACCACGACACCCCGCGTAGGCCTGCACCGATACACATTTCAGGCTGGCGGTGACGCTCATTTCATTCTCGATCTTGAGCACGCCTATGGCGATCCGGCGAACCCGGTGCAGTCCGCCACCCTGTCTGTAACAGCACCGGACACAATCGTCGGCGGCCGCGTGGTGAACTCCTGGGCGCATGGTCGACACATCTTCTTCGCGGCTCAATTTTCGCAGCCGTTTGCGCGGGCGGAGCTGCGGCAGGACGGCACCGTGCTGCCCGCAGGCACGAAAGAAGCAGCAGGCAAGAGTATGAAAGCCGCGCTGCACTACGCCGATCTCAAACCCGGTCAAACCATCCTGGTAAAAGTCGGCATTTCCGAGGTGAGCCCGGAAAATGCGCTGGCCAACCTAAAAGCAGAGATGCCGGCGTACGACTTCGAAGGTACCCGCGCGGCGGCCAAGCGCGCCTGGCAGGCGGAGTTGAGCCGCATTCGGATTGAGACGCCGGACCACGATACCCGCGTGATCTTCTACTCGGCTCTGTACCACATGCTGGTCGCGCCGACGATCTCAAGCGACAGCAACGGCGAGTACCGCGGCATGGATCGGCAGATCCACAAGCAGGCGCCCGGCGAGCTTCAATACAGCACCTTCTCGCTGTGGGACACCTTCCGCGCATTGCATCCCTCGTACACGCTCTTCCAGCCGGACCGCGTTGCGGGCATGGTGAACTGCCTGGTCACCAAGGCCGAGCAAAGCCCTTCGGGTATGCCGGTGTGGCCGCTGCAAAGCGAGGAAACCGGCACCATGACGGGCTACCACTCGGCAAGCGTCATGGCCGAGGCCTACGTGAAGGGCGTACCCGGCGTGGACTGGCAGCGCGCCTACAAGGTGATGCGCAAGCGCAACATGGACGATAACTGGCGCGGCTTGGGCTACTATCGGCAGCTTGGCTATATTCCGGTCGACAAGGAAGAAGAAGCGATCTCGAAAACGCTTGAATATTGTTACGGGGACTGGGCCTGCTCCCACGTGGCCGACGCGGTGGGCGCGCATGACGACGCGAATCTGCAACGCAAGCGGTCACAGAACTATCAGCACCTGTTCGATCCGAAGACCGAGTTCATCCGAGGCAAGCTGCTCGACGGCCAATTTACAGAGCCTTTCAATCCAATTGACTTAGGCCATACGGACAAGTACCGCGATTACACCGAGTCAAATGCATGGCAGACGACTTTCGGCATCCAGCACGATGTGAAGGGATACATGCAGCAGTGGGGCGGCCGCGAGCCGTTTGTCACCAAGCTGGATGCGCTCTTCACCGTACCCTCAACACTGCCTGCAAACGCCCCGCCTGACATCGCCGGCCTTGTCGGCCAGTACGCGCACGGCAACGAACCAAGCCATCACATTGCCTTTCTATATATCTATGCGGGCCAGCCATGGAAGACGCAGGCGCGCGTGACCTCGCTGATGAAAACCATGTACCGCAACGACCCGAACGGCCTGGAAGGCAACGAGGACTGCGGGCAGATGTCGGCCTGGTACGTGATGAGCGCGATGGGGCTGTATGCGGTGGACCCTGTAAGTGCAAACTATGTGCTGACCACGCCGTTGCTTGATAAAGCCACCATCACGGTTACCGGTGGGAAAAAGCTTGTCATCGAGGCCCATCGACCCTCGCCGGACGCGATCTATATCCAGTCCGTGACCATCAACGGCAAGCGTTCGAACAAACTTTGGGTCGCGCACGAGGAGATCGCAAGTGGAGGCCACATCCGCTTCGAGCTCGGCACCGTGCCCAACAAAGAGCTTGGAGCCGCGCCTGAGACAGCACCCCCGTCGTTGACGGCGTAATAGCGGAAGCCCGAGGAGCAACGATTGAACGACATGAAAACCGCGCACTGGATGCTGCGCGAGATCCACGAACAGCCGGAAGCTTTGCACGCGACGCTGGCGCGCTACGTTGCGGCCGGCAGCTTTCGCGAGGAGACGATCGCACCCGTGCGGCAGTGGCTACGGCAACAGCAGCAGTTGCTGATAACCGCCAGCGGTTCAAGCCGGCACGCGGGCCTGCTTGCGGAAATGTTGATTGAGGAAGCGAGCGACCTGCCCGTGGACGTCGAGTTTGCGAGCGAGTACGGCTACCGCAAGACGCAGTCGCGGACGCGGGCCGGCGTTGTGGTCATCTCGCAGTCGGGTGAAACCGCTGACACCCTGGCTGCGCTGCGCCTGGCGAACGGGAGCGGTGCAGGCACGCTTGCCATTACGAATGTCCCAGCCTCCACAATGGCACGGGAAGCCACTGTATCCATGCCGACCGAGGCCGGCGTGGAGCGCGCGATCCCGGCGACCAAAAGCTTTACCGCCCAGCTCGCGGTGTTGGCGGTGCTGGCGCTTGCGGCCGCTGAAGTACGCGGTGGGCTTTCGGCAGCCGAGTTGAAACATCGGCTTCTCGCGTTGGAAGAGCTGCCCGCGCTAATCGAGAAGCAGCTCCGTGGCTGGGAAGACGCAGTAGGCGCGCTTGCTCCGCAGTATCTGGACATGCAGAGCTTTTTATTTCTGGGCCGCGGTTTGCATTACCCCATCGCACGCGAAGGCGCGTTGAAGCTGAAGGAAAGCGCCTACGTGCATGCGGAGGGCTACCCTAGCGGCGAGCTGAAGCATGGGCCCAATGCGCTGGTAAACCCGACAACGCCTCTCGTGATGATCGCGACCGTCGACCCGGCTGACGCGGACTCCGCCGCTCGCTACGAGAAGGTCGTGCAGCTGATGCGCGACATGCGCGCGCAGGGTGCGAACATCCTGGCAGTTGCGAATGCGGGAGACCGTGGCGTGCAGGAGTTGGCAACGGCGACTATCCCTGTCCTGCCGGCACCCGAGCCCTTGCTTGCAGTTTCGGAGGTGATCCCGCTCCAGTTGCTCGCGTACTTCGTCGCGACTGGCAGAGGGGTCGATGTGGATCGCCCGCGTAACCTGGTCAAGGCCGTGGTGACCGAGTAAGACCGTGGAAGACTCGCTGCGCTGCTGCCGGAGGACAGCAGGTCCTTCGCTTGCGCTCAGGATGACGCTTCTTGGGTGCGCCACCAACTTCACGCGCATCCTTTCAAGATGAACCCGTGTGCGCGACGCTGCTACCGAAGCGATCGCGCGGAGCGACGTGAGCACAGAGCGGCTGCTAGTCCAGCAGCGCCGGCCGGCTGTAGGCAAGCGTGCCGATGAGCTCCCCGAAGAGTGTATTTGCCCAGGCGAACCACGGCCGCGTAAAGTCTTTCACGTCGTTTTGCTCGTAGCTTTCGTGCATAAAGCCGGTGCCCGCGCTTGCCGCCTTCAGCATTGCGAGCGAGCGCCGAATCTCCACGTCCTCCGTGCTGGTCAGCGCGTAGATCATCTGCGACATGGGCCAGATCATGCCCTTGCCTTCATGCGGGCCGCCGATGCCTTCGCCTGCGGTGCCGCGGAAAAACCAGGGATTGCGCTCGCTCCACACAAACGCCCGCGTGCGCGCGTACAACGCCGCATCGGGCGAGCTCGCGAGGTAGGGAAGTCCAAGCAGGCTCGGTACATTGGCGTCATCCATCAAAACGCGGCTCCCGAAGCCGTCCACCTCATACGTCCAGATGGTGCCGCCGGGTGTGTCCACCACGGCATGCTGCATCAGCGCGCGCCTCACCTCCGCGGCCAGCGCGGCCGCCTCCGCTGCAAGAGCCGCATCATGCAGTACAGCATCGGCCATCTCTGCCAGCTGGCCTAGCACGGTCACGGCAAACAGATTTGCAGGCACGAGAAAAGGGAAGATGCACGCATCGTCGGACGGGCGAAAGCCGGACGCGATGAGGCCGACCGGGTTGACAGGGTTGCCGTAGCCTTTCTCGCCGAGCGTCTCGGTAGGGGTAGGTGCGCTCCGCTGAAAATGGTAAGGGCCGGGGCCTTGTTTGCGCTGCTGCACGCGCATGGTCGCCACGACGAGCCGCATGGCAGCGGCCCAGCGCGCGTCAAAGGGTGCTGTGTCGCCGGTTTGCTTCCAGTAGCCGTGGGCCAGGCGCACCGGGTAGCAGAGCGAGTCAAGCTCATACTTGCGCTCGCCCACGCCCTGCTTCATTTCGGTGGCGTCCTGCCGGCTCCAGGGGAGCGGCGGCGCGTTCAGGTCCGCCATAAAGGCATTCGCGTACGGATCGATGAGGATGCAGCGGGCCTGCCGGCGGATGACGCCTTCGAGCAGCGCTCGCAGCTGCGGGTCGCCTTTCGCCAGCGGCAGGTACGGCCACACCTGCGCAGAGGAGTCGCGCAGCCACATTGCCGCGATGTCACCGGTAAGGACGGCAGTGTCGGGCTTGCCTTCAAACATGCCGGGCTCGACCGTGGTATCGAGCGTGTTCGGGAAGCAATTCTCGAACAAGGTAGCGAGCAGCGGGTCCGCAATGCGCCTGCGCGTCGCGTCGATGTAGCGCTCGACAGCGTCCGACCGGAAGCGCCGGTCTGACGGGTCAGGACGCCGGCCTTTTGACACCGGCGAGCTGTCTTCTACCGCGAAGCCGGGTGCGGAAAGCAGGCTCCAGGCCGCGGCCGTGGCGAGGCCCGACAGGGCGCGGCGCCGTGTCAGCGTATGTGGCACAACTTGCGCAAAGTCAGCCATCAAGTCGCGCTCCTTGCATCCTTGGGTAACCGGGCTGCGCTCACCGGCTCGCACCCGCTGCGTGCAGCTGCGGACCCAGCAGATTTGAGTAGCTGTTTCCGGAAAGCATATCGTCGTCGATGTTCCAGAACATGGCTCCGCGCAAGCCGGGATACCCCTGTGTTGCCTCAAGCCTGTACGTTGCGCCATCAGCAGGCTGCCCGGTCAGCAGGTAGTGCATCGCGGCGCTGACCAGGTCGGGGGTGTCATAGCTGGTCAGAAAGCCGACCGCAACCATGCTCGCCGGCAAGGGCGGAAACATCTGCTGCGGGTCGCCGCCGACAGGGAAGCCGCGCAGCAGCATCTCCGTTAAGGCTGCGTGATACGCAATCGTGTGGGATTGGTAGATCTCGCCGTCCAGGCCTTCCAGCGGCGGCGCGTTGTAGTCCTGCACATCCACAAACGACAAGATGTCGCGCAAAGCATACACAATCGGCAGGTAGGAGCCGAACTGCCCGCCGTAGGTGACAGCTCCCGCCGGCAGCTGCGGGCCCTCCGGCACCAGGCTGAGCATGAAGCCTGCGCCGAAATGCTCACGCAGCTGACGCAGGCCGGCGATCA
>CAXUDF010000139.1:0-8558 GCA_964249695.1 uncultured Acidobacteriaceae bacterium | reverse complement strand
GTAGCGAAGTTCGGTTGTGATAACCGCTGAATGCATATAAGCGGGAAGCACGCTCCAAGATGAGATCTCCCTGAAGGGCCCAGGAAGACCACCTGGTTGATAGGCTGGAGGTGGAAGCGCAGTAATGCGTGCAGCTTACCAGTACTAATCGCCCGTTCGGCTTGTCCATAGAATTAACTCTGTGCAGTTCGCTGCACCGATGGACATTCAACACAAGCCTTGTAATGGTCAGTACCGCACTGCCGCAGGCAGTGCACGCACTACCCCAATCGATTTCGTTGTGAGGCATCTGCCTCTTATGTAACGGCGGTCCGGTGAAGATGACACTGGAAGCAGTCCCAAAGCGGGAGTTGCAGAACGTCGGCAGGTTTACCGGTGATCATACTGCGAGGGTCCCACCCGTTCCCATCCCGAACACGGAAGTTAAGCCTCGCCGGGCCGATGGTACTGCGCGCGTAGGTGCGTGGGAGATTAGGACATCGCCGGTAATAACATCCGAACGGCCCGCTTTGGCGGGCCGTTCCTCATTGCGGCGCAATCTAGAACGGTTGCGAAATGGCCGGGTCACGGCAGACAGGGACGCGAGTGCATTCGAGGTGCCGCTTCATCCCGATGCTGCCTGTCGCAATCGTGGTTCTTTCGGCGATGACCAGCTTCTGTTCCGCGCTTGAACCCGGACGCGCAACCATCCCGAAACAAGCGCTTCCCCAATGTCGTGCCGTGAGCCTGAGTGCATCGTATCTCGCGCAGATCAGTCCTCATGAGGGTCCGGGCTTCCTCATACAGCTGCGAAACGCTACGTTAGCGCCTTTCCTTGTGCCGCTGCCTGTTCCACTCAGTGTTCATTGGTACGCGACGAGTGGGTCCGGGTGGGTATGGCGGGCGTCGAGCGGTGTTGGGGGCGGCGCCTTGCTGGATGCTCTTCACCAGTCGGGCCCGGTGTTTGCAGCGGCGGAGCCAGCCAGCCTGGTTCCCCTGGAAGTACGTCTCGTGGCCCCGGGCGAAACATTTGCGTGGACGGCCAGCTTCCAGCAAAGACCGACGCTCCGCTACATGCCAGGTTGTGAGCATTGTAACTATCCACGGGGAGGCGAATACCGCGCCGTTTTGAGCTATGCGCTGCTTCCCGGTCCCTATGGACAAGAAACGTCCTGGCTTTCGTGCGGCCTGCGCAGCAATCCTGTAGACATGCCGCCGGTCAGTGATTTGCGATAAGTTCGCAACTCCGTCAGCAGGTTCGGTTTCTTATGGACGAGGAGAAAACATTATGCGTTCTATTCTTTCGTCTACCGTTCTGGCCGGCGCTCTCTGTCTATCGTGCGCGGCAGCTTCAACGTTGTTCGCGCAGGATCCTACAGCACCGAACACTGCTAACGGCGCGCCCGCGCAGGCCGGTCATTACGGCGGCCATCACGGCCCCATGTCTCCGGATGAGGAGCTTTCGCACCTCACCAAGGCACTCAATCTAACAACCGAGCAGCAGACGCAGATCAAGCCCGTCTTGCAGGACCGCAGCGACCAATTGATGCAGATGCGCCAGGATGCGAGTCTTTCCCGCGAGGCCAAGGGAGCCAAAATGAAGTCGGTGGATGACGAATCGAACACGAAGCTGGAAGCTGTTCTTAATGACCAGCAGAAAACGAAGTACGAGAAGATGGTTGCGGACCGCAAGCAGCGTATGGCAGAGATGCGGTCGCGCCGTGAAGGTGGCAGCGGCGGACCGGATAGCAGCGAGCAGCCTCAGTAGCGTTCAGGCAGCGGGCGTTTCTGGAGGAGCACTCCTCTGTCGCCCGCTCCCTCGCTAGGGCTTCGTTCCATTGTTCTGCTGTTCAGCTGTCGCGTGGAAGCGTTTGTACTGATCGTCCACGATATCGATCTGAAGGTGGTAGCCCAGGAAGAGAGCGGCCCGCGCTTCGATATGGGCAGTCGCTCCGGTCGGGAGCCACACCTCGTTGTTGATGATTTTCTGATCAAAGCTGAAACTCGAGCCCTGAGACAGGGACAGAAGCCCGAGCTCGAAATGTAAAGGGCTGTCAAGCCGCGCCTGCACGCGGCGAACCTGACGGTCCTGCTCATCAATCAGAAGTGTGCCGGCAAGGTGCTTCGAAGCGTCCTCGGCAATGCCGTGCGTCTGCGCCTTTGTGTCCCCGGCGAAGTCGATCGAGATCATCGGTCGATTGTCCATCGTGACGCGGTGCTCATTTGAGAAATGCTCGATGGTGAGCAGCCGGGAGATGTCGACCTCGTGCTTGTGGTTAAGCGGTTCGCCGGGAGGTGTCTGCTCGGCAAGCTCTACCCTGTGCTTCAGGTGATCAGCTTGCTTCGCTGCTTCGTCCGCACTCAGCGAGGCACCGTTTTTGCGCACAAGGCTTTCGATCTGGTGGCCGTGCACAAAAAACACGTTGTACTCCCGCGATTCTTCCTTTTTCACTATTCCATGCTTATCCAGCTCATGCAGCACCTGCACTTCGCGGAAGGTGTACGACTCGCGAACTTTATCCAGCTGCAGCTGATTCGCGCGGACCTGCTGTATCAACGTCCCCATGTCCGGCAGCGTCTGTGCTTCAGATGCCTGCAGTGGATGCGAGACGCACAGAAACAAAACAGAGGCGAGCGCGCCGCGGAGTCTCGCAAGGTATATGCCTTTGGAGTACCGGCTGCGGCAAAACCATCGCAAAAGCGGAGTGCTTGCGCTATGATTCAGCGACGCCACCCCGATCCCTATGATTCTGACCCTCTTCTCTTTTGGATTAAACTGGGCGATTTTCGCCTTTACATTCTTTGCCATGGCCAGCATTCTGCCTGGCTTCCATAGCCCATACATCCAGTCCACCTTTACCATTGCCTTCCTCATCGGCTTTCTGGATGCCCTGGTTATCAAGGCTGCCCGTGTCATGGCGTTTGAAGTGCCGGCAGGCCTTCTTTACTTCATCATCTTCGTTGCAGATTATCTCTTGATCCAGGCTACGAGCAGCTCGCAAATCGGCTACTACGTGACTGGACGAAAGAGTGCATTCATCGCCTCGCTGGTTATCGCAGTGGTCGCATTCATCACGGAGTTCGTGAAGGAGAAGTTCCGCGCCGACGTTCGTTAACACCGAATCTACCACTCCGGTATTCCGGGTGCAGTCTGCCAGTCAAGCGCCGAAGGCTCCTACTCACGGTGGACAGATGGGCGGCCTTCGCAGTTCCTAGCGACCAGATTCTGCACTGCACAGGTATGCACGGTGTAGTTGGAGCATCGACTCGCCTAAACGTCTCTAGAAAAAAGTAGCCGAAGTGTCGCAAGCGCAGAGAAGCGAGATCCGAACGGCGTTCCTGCTATAACTCTGCTTGTCTCCAGTGGCAGCCCTGGGTGGCGCCTCGACGACTTACTTGCCGCTCAGCTTTTGTGCGGCAATCTGTCCCGCTGCGGTGGTCTTGTCTGTATCTTTCACCTTGGCGTACAGCTCTCGGGCTTCCTGGGGGTTGGTGCTTGCTTCGGCTTCTGCCAGGGCAAGCCTCGCCGCATTGGCTGAGACGGTGAGCGTCGGGTGGTCGATTAAGCCGCGGTACAAGCCGGCCGCATCTTTCTGCCTCCCAGACCCGCTGTACAAGCTGGCGAGCGCCATCTTTGCCAGTGCGGCGAGGCCCGCGTCACTGTTCCCGGCTGCCTTCTTTAATTCCTCTTCAGCATCGGCGGTCCGGCCCATGTCTTCGTCGGTCAGGCCTGCGAAATACTCGGCATTTCCGCCAGCCTTCAACCAGCCGTACTTACCCGCAACCTCGCGGAACAACGGATTGGCCTCCTTGGCGCGGGCGGCCGCGGAACTGTACCACTTTACATTCGGAATCGGCGGCTGCCCTGCCTGCTGCAAAGGCGAGTCATACACGTCCATGGCATTGCTAAAAGCGTCCTGCGCATGCTGCGACTGGTTCGAAGCCCAGATCGAGCCGGCAATCCCGACAAAGAGCAGGGCGGCGCCGATGACGGAGGCGCGCACCACAGTACGCCGGTTCTGATCCAGCCAGGTCGGGGTAGTCGTGGAAACGCGCGCGAAGGTACCGGTAGGTCTGGTTTCTATGTCCACAGAAGGTTCGTTATGCCTCAAAAGCCAAGAGCGCGGGTTCTTGCCCGCGCTCCTCATTCTAACAGTGCTCCGCCAGGAGCAGAGACTGATCTGGCTCAGGCCGCACGGCCCGGATCGGCAATCTCGCCATTCTCAATCTTCTCCTGGCAGGCGATGCAGTGCGGCGTCCATGGCACCGCCTCCAACCGCTTTTCGCCGATGACATTGCCACATTGCAGGCATTCGCCAAAAGCTCCTTCTTCGATCCGATCAAGTGCAGCGCGCACCAGGGCCAGCTGATGGTGGCCCTGCGTTCCCTGCAGAAAAAGCAGTTCCTTCTGGTAGGACTGCACAGCCTGGTCCGCAGCATCCTGCAGGTCATCTGTACTGGTTTGGCGGCCCTCCTTAACGGCGGATACCATGCTGCGCTCCAGCAAAGCCTGTTGGGCGCGAAGCTTTTCTTCAAAGCGTTGGAGGGACTCTGGGGAACGGGTCGTCACGAGGAAACTCCTGGTTATAGCGGCTGGCTAGGGTGGTGGTCGCTTATTGGACGCGCGATCCCCAAAAAAATATGTTTGCCTTTCATCGCTATTTTTTGCTAGGCACGAAAGCACTTGTGTCCTTATCTACCGCGCATTACGCTAGAGCTCTATGTATGACGACTTTCATGTCGAGGATCACTGGACCAGCGAAGACCTTCACTGTCGCTGGAAAGCTGTTGTTGTCGCCATCGCTACGCGCCATGCCGACGCAGTCGACGTGCGATTTGATGTAAACGGCCGCCCCGTTTGGATTGCCATGCCCTGCGATGCCTGGGTACGCCATAAGCAGGAGACCGGCTACGTCATTACGGACCAGCTGGCGACACAGATTGCGGGCCGCTACCTCAAGCAATCGATAGAGAACGGCTACGACAACGGGCGTGAGATGTACACAATGAGCGTTGACGAGATCCTGTCCGGGCTCGAGGTGGTTCTGAAGGAAGCCGGCGGTACCGAGGGATTGCCTCCGCTGCCAAACACAGGCGACGCCGTGGCGATGACCTACTTCGGGCAGCTGGCACCGGGCGCGTCGTAAGTTCGCCGCTTCATTTCAACGACAACGTATGGCGAACGCCCTCAGCGTAGGGCGTTTTCTTGAGGGTGCCCAGCACCGCCGCAAGCTTCGTGTCGTCAAGCAGCAGCGAGCCTTTCAGCAGGTACTCCAACTCCTGAAGCTCGCGGATATACGGGTTCATTGCGCGGACAAACTTCATCATGAAGCCTCCTGGCACCACGAACCGCGCCGGTTTTCCTTCGGTTTTGAAAATCAACTCGGCCATCGCGCGAATCGTCGTCACCGCCGGCCCTCCCAGGTTCCAGGCCTGCCCGGCTTCTCCGCTCCACGCAGCATCCGCGTCGAGTAGAGAAGCGATGGTGGCTGCCGCGTCCGGTACGAAAACAAACTCGTGCGTCTGGTCGATCGGCCCCAGCACCTGCGCTTCGGTCCCCTTCTTCGCAGCCTGAAAGAGGCTCCACAGATGGCTCGCCTCGACGCGCGGCCCGTACAGGTCGGCCATGCGCAGCACCCCTGTGGCAAACCTGCCCGGCTCATGCGCGCGGAGCACGCGGTCCTCCTGCTCGCGGCGGATCTTCCCCTTCACGGTCTCCGGTTCCCGGGGGTGCGACTCGGACACGCGTTCTGCCTGCGGCACGCCGTAGCTCCAGCTGGAGCTGACCAGCAAAAAGCGCTGCGCTCCCGCGGCCTTGGCCGCAGCAAGCGCTTTGTCGATCAGCGGTAAGTGGTCCTTGAACTTCCATAATGCCGCGCCGATCAGGTACACCACCGTGCCCGCGTCGGCGCATGCTGGTCCAAACGCGTCCTTATCCTCAGGATCGATCTGGAAGTGCTCGCACAAGGGTTCCTCATGGAAGCGCACCTGCAGCGCCAGAAGTGAGCGCCCCGCGACGCGGTAGGGCACCCCACGGGAGCCGAGAAGCGGCCCGAGCGTTCTGCCAATCGCGCCGTTTGCACCAAGAAGAATGACCTTTGCCGGAATCGCCATCGCCCTCTTACGCTACCTGCCGGCTCCCGCTGCGGCAAGCGCGCCCGGTCTTGATCCGGCGGAACAGCTTGATGTGATAGAGCCTGCGCCGCCGGCACTGTCCCCCTCGTGCGAAGGTGAAAGGGACACAATGTTCGCGCGCACACTCCAGGTCACCTACAAAGCAGACGAAGCGAGCCCGGAGACTGCGGTTCCGCTCGCCTGGCTCGACAACTTCGCCATGCGCAACTTCACCAACAGCGTCGAGTTCGACGATCTTCTGCCGGTGGAAGCGGGGCGCCTGGAAGCAGGCTATCGAGTGCCGCTGCCGGCACTCACCGCAGCCCTGGAGGCGTGGTTCCGCCGGAAAAGCTGGCTCAGCGCCGGGGCGCGCCTGCGCGTACAAGAGCTCATCCGACCGCAGGCGCACACTGACCCGCCCGGCAGCGCATCCTAACTTCGCAAGCCGCCGTTGCGCGGAACACGGGAAGGGAAGCGACCATGCAGCTGATCACCATCCGCCGGCTCCTGCTTGACGAACTGCAGGAGATCTATATCTCGGAACTGCTGGTGCAGGAGGCATACCCGCGTATCATCGCCGGGGTTGACTCGCCGGACCTCCAAAAAGCATTCCAGCAGCACGCCGACCAAACAAAGCTGCACATTGAGCGGCTTGAGACCGCCTTCACGCAGCTTGAAAGTAGTCCCCGCGGCGGTCACGGCCGCAGCGTGAAGGCTCTGCTGACCGAAACCGAGGACCGCATGGGCGAGGGTGGCGAGCCGCATGTCGTAGACGCGAGCCTCATCTGCGCAGGCAAGCGCTTCGAGCACTGGGAGATCGCGTCCTACGGCGTCATGGCGACCTACGCGCGAGCGATGAACCTGCCGGCGATCGCCGAACTTCTCGAGAAAACACTCGCCGAAGAGCAGGCCATGGATGAACGTTTGTCGGCGATTGCAAAAGAGGTCAACGTGGAAGATCCGAACTCAACGCAGGCCAAGCATCCGAAATAGCAGCAAACCTTTACCGCGCGTTTACATCCGAGATGGGAGCATAGCAGCGGCAGATTTCACAGCGCGCTCTGCAAGGAGACTTTTATGTGGCTCATTATCGGTATCGTTCTTATTATTGCCTGGCTTGGCGGCTTCGTGGTCTTTCATACAGCCGGCCTGCTCATTCACCTGCTGCTTGTTTTTGCCGTCATTTCGATCGTGTTCCACTTTCTTCGCGGGTCGCGCGCGTAGGCGTCTCGGGCAGGTAGCGCGTGATGAAGGACCCTGGATCGCGATGACTCCAGGGTCCACCCGCAACCCCTACAGCAAGCTCAACTGCTGTAATGCAGCAGGCTGAAGACGTCATACTTCGGAAACCGCTCCCGGCCTTTCAGAAAGTCGAGCTCGACCGCAAACGCCAGCCCGGCGATTATGCCCCCGAGTTGCTCCACAAGCTGCACCGTCGCTTGCATGGTGCCGCCGGTCGCCAGCAGGTCATCCACCAGCAACACGCGCTGCCCCGGTGCAATCGCGTCACGGTGCATCTCCAGCGAGTCCGAACCGTATTCCAGGTCATAACTCACGCGGATCACCTCCGCCGGCAGCTTTTTCGGCTTGCGCACCGGGATGAATCCCGCGTTCAAGCGGTAGGCCAGCGCCGGACCGAAGATGAATCCCCTCGCCTCCACACCGAGCACCAGGTCCACGTCTTCGCTGCGATAGTGTGCCGCCAGCCCGTCAATCAGCTCAGCAAACCCTTTGCTGTCTTTGAGCAGCGTCGTAATGTCATAGAACAAGATGCCGGGCTTCGGGAAGTCCGGCACGGTACGTACCAGGCTTTTTACGTAATCACTGTTGTAGCTCTCCCCGGCGATGTTGCCGGGCTCTGTCGTAGGCATTCGTTACCAAGCTCCTTCAATTCTGAATGTGTCGAGGCTGTCTGCCTTGTCGAGCGGCAGCTCCATCTCGCCGACCCGATCCACGCGGCTCCCGCGAGGACCTTGCTCCAGTGCACGGCGCAGACTCGCCAGCATGTCGGCGTTCCCCGCTGCAATGACCTCCACCGCGCCGCTCTCTGTATTGCGCACCGTGCCGCGCAGCCCAAGCGCCGCCGCTTCCCGATGGACAAACCAGCGGAAACCTACGCCTTGCACCCGCCCTTCCACGCAGTACTGCCGCACCACCAGTGTTTTGTTCATCAGCAAACCGAGCCCCGCAGGCCGTCGAGCCTCAGTCTCCCAGAAGCATAGCCGGTATGCAACCGGGCCTTGTAAAAACGAGCCTGGATCCCCATCAACAGGACATCCATGCACTCTGTTCCATGTCTTCATCTCACCTTCAGTCCAGAGGAGAAGCCTTGAGCCAGAAGCGTTGGGAAGATCAGGAATCGCAGGAGAGTCAGAGCCTGCAATGCACGCAAGCATCAGCGGAACAGCTGCCGCAGCCTTCACCCGTGTCCCGCCGCGCCTTCGTCGGCGCCGCTGCGGTAGCCG
>CAXUDF010000138.1:0-8600 GCA_964249695.1 uncultured Acidobacteriaceae bacterium | reverse complement strand
GCGTTCTTGATCTCGTTGGTGACGTGCGGGATGACCTGGACGGTCTTGCCGAGGTAGTCGCCGCGGCGCTCCTTGGTGATGATCTGCTCGTAAATGCGGCCGGTGGTCAGGTTGTTGTCGCGCGTCAGCTTGGCGTGGGTAAAGCGCTCGTAGTGGCCCAGGTCCAGGTCGGTTTCCGCACCGTCGTCGGTCACAAACACTTCGCCGTGCTGGAAAGGGCTCATGGTCCCGGGGTCGACGTTGAGGTAGGGGTCAAACTTCATCAGGTTGACCCGCATACCGCGCGACTCAAGCAGGCAGCCGATGGAGGCCGCGGCCAGACCCTTGCCCAGCGAAGAAACGACGCCGCCGGTCACAAATATGTATTTTGCAGACATGAGACTCCCCCGAGTTTTGCGTTGAGTACGCGTTCGGCCGCGTGCTGCCTGTGTACCCGGGGAAAAGCGGGCGGGTACGATCTAGTATCGCAGACGCTTCCGGGCGCCGGGAGACGTGAAGGGGCAGGGCTCGATGGGTGAACGAGGCTTCGGATGGGAGCAGGCGCGTGCCGCCGGGGCGCTCGCCGGGGCGCTCGTCCTCCTGGTCTGCATGGGCCTGCTGTTCTGGACGACCCGCCGCTGGCCGCTGGTAAATGACCCGGCGCTGATGCACTACGCGGTTTTCCTGATGGAGCGCGGGCTCGCCCCCTATCGAGAGATCAGTGACTACAACCTGCCCGGAGCGTACGTGCCGGAGTGGATCTCCATGCGGCTGGCGGCGGGTCTCCACGTGTCGGAGCCTGCGATGTGGCGCGTGATGGACGCCGCGGTCGAGCTGCTGGCGCTCCTGGCGATGGTGGCGATTGCCGGACGGCGCCGGTGGTTTGCCGGGGTGTTCGCAGGGAGCCTCCTTGCGCTGTACCACGGGCGCGACGGCATGGAGCATGCCGGCCAGCGGGATTTGTGGCTGACGATGCTGCTGTTGTGGGCAGTTTGGGCGCTGTTTGCCGCGATGCGGAGCGCGCACGAGAAAGCCGCGCGGCAGGCAGGCCTGTTCGGCTTGCTGGTGGGCGCGGCCTGCACGATCAAGCCGCTGGGCGCGGTATGGCTACTGCTGCTCGTGCCTTTGGCTTTATCGCAGGCGCGAGATCGAGACCGCGTGCTGCGCTGGGCTGCAGCGGGTTTGCTCGTTCCTGCGCTGGGCGTCCTGGTGTTTCTGCTGCACTGGCACGCCGCGGGCGCCCTCCTGCAGGTGCTTCGCACCATGCTGCCATACCACGCGAGCCTGCACGACGGTTCGCTGCCGCAGCTGCTTCGCCAGAGCACGCTGCCGTCCGTGGTGAAGCTGCTGTGTTTTCTTCTGCCCTTGTTCGCCCTCCAACCTTACTGGCGCGGCAGCCTGCAGCGTGCGCTGCGGGGCGAGCTGACGGGCGAATGGTATGCGGGAGCGGAGCGCCTGTTGCTCCTGTTCTGCGTGGCTCTCGGGCTGTTTTCGTTCCTCTACCAGGGCAAGGGCTTCCCATATCATAAGTACCCTTACATCGCATTCTTGTTTCTGCTTGCGGGCCTTGAGTTCGCCGCGGCCGTCAGAAGCCCGCGCATTGTGCTGCGGGCGGTGGGTGCGGGCGGGCTGCTGTTTGGCGTATGCCTGTGCGCCCCCACTTACGTGCGCGGGGCAGCGCACTCGCACTCCGCCACACCGGCTGTGCCAGCCATGGAGCAGGCTTTGCGGTTGGCAGCCGGCGCGGGCGGTGTCGGATCGCTGGACCGGCAGGTGCAGTGCATCGACACGGTTTCCGGCTGCACGGATACCCTGCTGGCCCTGGGGCTCGAGCAGGCCACCGGAACCCTCTACGACGAAGCCTTGTTCCCGCAAACGCCTTCCGGATGGGTGCTGCGCAGGGCTGGGCCGCCGCCCGGGCAAAGGCTTCCGGAAGCCGTTGTCATCTCTCGGCAGAGGTTTCAAGCCCAGCTTGCGGCGAGCGGCGCGCCCCGGGTCATGCTCGTCTCAAGCGTGCTGTTTCCCCAAGGGCCGGACGGCTACCAAAAGCTGGCGCTCTGGCCCTGGTTCGACGCGTATCTTCGGCAGCACTACACGCTCGCTTCGCAGGAGGAGTTCGGCGTGTTTGAGCCGGGGTATCTGGGCTTCCGGGTGTATGTACGGCGTCCGAAAACCGACGCGAGCCAGCCGTTCCGGTAGCATTTCTGTATGCGCCCCAAGCTGACAGCGGCTCTCCTGCTCGCGTGCGTTCTCAGCGCTCCGGTCCCGCATGCCACCGGCCAGGACGCGCCCGGCCGCGAGCGCCTGATCCTGAAAGACGGCAGCTACCAGGTGGTGCTGCGCTACGAGGTCAAGGGCGACCGTGTACGATTCCGCTCGGCGGAGCGGGATGACGGGTGGGAGGAGCTGCCGGCGGACCTGATCGACTGGAAAGCGACCGAGCGCTACAACCATGAGCACGCGCCTGGCGCTGTGCCGGACCCGGGCAGCCCCGCAAGCCAGGAGGCCGCGGAGCTGGACCGCGCGGCCGCGGCGCAGCGGGCCGACGAGGCCGCAAAGCAGCCGGAGGTCGCGCCCGGCCTGCGTTTGCCGAACGAGAGCGGCGTGTGGGCGCTCGACAGCTATAAGGATGTGCCCGCTTTGCTGCACATCCGGCAAAGCGATGGTGACCTAAACACCGATATGGGGCACACGGTGAAGGCGGCGGGGATCCCTCGTCCCGGGGACCGCGGCGCGCGCGACCTGATTCGTTTGCAGGGGTACAAGGCCGTGGTCGAGTTCCACGTGGCGCGGCCGGTGTTTTACATCGCGCTCGACAGTCCCGGCCCGCGCGACGCGCGAGAGGACGCGATGGTGGTGGACACGCATGGCGCCTCGGCGGCGATGGAGGACAAACGGGAGCATGCTTCGCCAAACAGCACCTACGCGCTGGTGCGTTTACGGGTATGGAAGGACCAGCGGGCGGCCTCAGCAGAGCAGCTGCGGGCGCTTGGGACCGGCGGCGACCAGGACGGCAGTGCCGAGGTGGTCGCGACGAAGCGAAAGATTCTGCCGGGCGGCCACTGGATGCGGGTGGAGCCGTTGAGCGACCTGAACCTGGGGCAGTACAGCCTGGTGGAGCTGCTGGGCGGGGATGGGTGGAATCAGGATGGCTGGGATTTTGGGGTAAACCCGCTGGCGCCGGAGAATAAAGGCGGGTTCAGACCGGTGGAGCAGGGAACCAGCACGCCCTGACCGGCCCGACTGCACGGTGAGAAGCCGCGTAGCTCCTGCGGAACGCGGCCGTTACTGGTGCTGGCTGCTTAGCTGGACCAGCGCGTGCTGCACGGCGGCGGGCAGCACCGTGACGGGGTACGGCGGCAGCTCGCCGAGGGCCATTGCAGTCTCATCGCACGCCTGCCTGCGCGGGCAGCGCACGCAGTCCTTGGCGACCTTTGCAATCACTGCGCCGGCCGGCACGGTGTGGAAGCCGTAGTGGGCGAAAAACTCCGGGATGCGCGTAAACAGGCACGCGCAGCCGGTGCCGGACTCCTGGAGATCCGCAAGCAGGTGCTGCAGCAGCATGCCGCCGGCGCCGAGCCCGCGCGCTTCGGGGCGCACGGCGATCGAGCGGATCTCCGCCAGTTGCGCGTTATAGCGGTGCAGGGCGGCGCAGCCCAGGAAGTCACCCTCGGCGGAGTCCGCGACGAGAAAGCTCTCGATCTGCTGCTCGATCTCCGTAGCGGAGCGCCGAAGCAGCGTACCGTCGCCAGTCATGCTGTCGATGAGATGGAAGATGTTCTGGACATCGGACGACCGTGCAGGGCGCACGGTCGGAGTACTGGAAGAGGAAAGCGATTGCATGGAAAACTCCCGCCTGCGAGTACTATTCAACGCCTGGCCGTGTAAGAAAGCTGCAAGAACGCCGTAGAAGTGCCGTAAGGCAAGTTGGAGCGCAACGGTACACTGGCGGAGCGCTTGTTTGACTCCCGGGAGCATGCCCGAGCATCTGATAGCTAATCCCTGATGGCAACAACTCTCCCCATCCTTCCGGTACCGCAAGTGCTCGACCGACCTTCCTCCGTGGGGGCGCCGGGCCGTGTCCTGCGTACTGAGTTAATCGACAAATTCGGCCGCCGCATTACCGATCTGCGGATGTCCGTGACGGACCGCTGCAACTACCGCTGCGTGTACTGCCGCAGCGGTGAGTCCGCCGCGCCTCCGAGCGAGCTGCCCATGGAAGACTACCTGCGGCTGGTGCGGGTGTTTGCCGGGCTCGGCATTGAGAAGGTGCGCCTTACCGGCGGCGAGCCGCTGTTGCGGCGTGGGCTGGTAGAGCTGGTTCGTGAGTTGGCGAAGCTGCGAACGGTCGATGGCGACCCGCTTGACCTCGCGATCACGACCAACGGCCACCTGCTGGCGCCGCTTGCCAAGCCGCTGGCCGAAGCGGGCCTGAGCCGGGTAACCGTGAGCATGGATGCGGTAGAGCCCGACACATTCGCCCGCATCACCCGGGTGCCGGGCTCGTTTGCACATGTGCTGCGCGGGGTGCGCGCGGCTGCTGCCGCGGGGCTCGGGCCGGTCAAGATCAACTGTGTAGTGCTGCGCGGCTGGAATGACGATCAGATTGTGCCGTTTGCCCGCTTTGCGCGCAGCGAAGGCGTCATTGTCCGCTTTATCGAGTTCATGCCGCTGGAAGAAGACCGTATCTGGGCGCCCGATACCGTGGTACCCCTGAGTGAAGTGCTGGCGAAGCTCGGGGAGTTTAGACCCGTGGTCGCCCTGCCTGCAAACGCGCCTAGCGAGACCGCGCGCCGGTACACCTTTGACGACGGCATCGGCGAGATCGGCGTCATCGCCCCGGTCTCTACGGCATTTTGCGGCGCCTGCAGCCGGGTGCGGCTGACTTCCGACGGCAAAATTCGCACCTGCCTGTTTTCCCACTTCGACCATGACCTGCATGGAGTTTTGCGGGCCGGAGGCACGGACGAAGACCTGGCGGCTTTCATCGAGCGGACGATCCAAAAGAAGGAAGCGCGGCACCACATCGGCGAGAAGGGCTTCCTGCAGCCTGGCCGCACGATGGTGCATATTGGCGGTTAGGGGCCGATTGGAAGAAGCTTCTTTCCGGCACGCGTGGATGGCCAAGCTCCGTACCTACCGTGCCATGAAAGGATAGAAGCCGATGGCCCTCCTTCGATCCACCTTTATCTCGCTTTCGCAGAATCAGCCGCTGCGCCGCTTCTCAGAGAGCTCGGCCGCGGGCCGCCGCGTCTCCAGCCGCTTTGTCGCGGGCCTCGAGATAGAAGATGTTTTGCGGGCGACCACGGCGCTGAACCGCGAAGGCCTGCTTGCGACGCTCGACAGCCTGGGCGAAAACGTCCGCACACCGGACGAGGCGCAGGCGTCAGCTGCGATCTACCATCGGCTGCTCGATGAGATCGGCGGGCGCGGACTCGATGCGAATGTCAGCGTAAAGCTTACGCAGATGGGGATGGACCTGAGCCCGGGACTGGCGGAGCAGATTGTGGCCGGCCTGGTGGAGCATGCGCGCGCCATTGGCACGTTTGTCCGCGTGGACATGGAGGGCTCGGCCTACACGCAGGCCACGCTCGACCTGGTGTGCCGGCTGCACCGCCGCTACCCGGGTTCGGTGGGCGTGGTGATTCAGGCGTACCTGCGGCGTTCGGCCGAGGACGTGGCGATGCTTGTCCGCGAGGGCATCCGCGTTCGGCTGTGCAAGGGCGCGTACCAGGAGCCGGCGGAGCTCGCCTTTGCAGCCAAGGCGGATGTGGATGCGAATTATGTGCGGCTTGCCGGCATGCTGCTTGGCAGCGGCCTGTATCACGGCATTGCCACGCACGACCCGCGGATGATTGCCGCGGTCGAGCAGCTGGTCGCTGAACGCGGGCTCGACCCGGCAAGCTTCGAGTTCCAGATGCTGTACGGCATCCGGCGCGACCTGCAGAAGCACCTGGTCAGCCAGGGCTACGGGATGAGGATTTACGTCCCGTTCGGGCACGAGTGGTACCCGTACTTCATGCGGCGGCTGGCAGAGCGGCCGGCGAATGTGCTGTTTTTAGCGCGCAACTTCTTTCGCGCCTAAGCGGACGCTCTAGCGCGGCTGGTACGGCTCAATCGAGAGCAGGTTGCCCAGCACCGTACGCTCTTGCGGGGAGTACTCAGCCTGAAACCGCGCGGAGTTCAACGCGTTCTGGCGGTCCTCGACGGGAAGGTTGCGGAGGTCGCGAAACGCCTGCCGCACGGCATCCCGGCGCTCAGGCGGCATTTGCGTGAGCGCCTGGCCGGCGCCCCGGACCTCCTGCTGGCGCTCGGGCGGCAATGCTTCAAAACGCTCGTTGCGGTCCAGCATGCGCTGCCGCTGCGCGGGCGGCTGCAGGTTGAGCCGGTGCAGCCGATCCACGAGGTGCTGCTGCTGCTCCGCTGGCAGGCGCGCAAAGCCCGGCTCCCGTCGCAGCGCCTGCTCCTGCTGGTCCACCGGCAAATTTCCATGCTGCGCGAACCATTGGGGTAGATGCTGTCCATCTTCAGGACGGACGCCGGACCGGAAGCTTCCCCGATAGCCCGGTGCGCGGGTGTTGGGCTCGGCGGGTCCACTGGATTCGGGTGTTTCCCGGGCGTTCTGCACGGGATTCTGTGAAGGAGGCCGAGCGGCAAATGAGTCCTGGCCCGGATTTTGCGCGGCGTTCCGCGGCCCGCTCGGCCCGCTGCTCCCTTGCGGTCGGGCACTCCCCTGGCCGTGCTGGCCTGCGCTGCCACCGTGCTGCTGGGCAAGCAGGGAGGGAGCCATGGCGAGCACCAACAGCAGAAGCTGCCTTCCACCCCTCCATGTGCCTGCCTGTCTCATACCCTCCGCCTTGCCTGCCTGTGTTCCTGCGTTCTGCCCGTTCCCGGGATAGAAGGCGCCGCGCGGTCTCCTTCAGAACTCTCGTCCGAACTCTCACGTCCGGGAGCCGCGCAGCCCTTGCCTAGTCTGTGCCCGTTGCGCCGTTCTCCGGCCCGTCGAGCGCGGAAAGCTGCTGGAACACCTGCGCGTTTTCATCCAGCGACTGCAGGTCGCGCACCGTATTGGAAGCCTGCGTAGGCGCAGCCGCGGGAGTGGGCGAGGACAGATTAAACCAGGTGCCCCCGCCGACCGCGAGCGCCAGGCCCAGCGCCGCAGCGCCCAATGCCGGCTTCAGCGAGCGGTTGGCAACCCAAAGCTGCGTTCGCAAACGCTCCACCATGCCGGCCCAACCCCTCCGCGGCTGCGCCTGCTCTTCCCGCAGCAGCGCACCCATGCGCACAGTCCAAAAGGGTGAGGGTTCGGGCGCTTCCCAGCTGCCGAGCAGCTGCATGGTCTCCTGCATCGACGCGAGCTCCCCCTGGCACGCCGCGCAGGAGTCCACATGCGCCCGCGCCGCGGCGGGTGCGGCTGCCGGGTCCAGCAGCAGGTCCGGCATGGCGATTTCAGCTGCCTTGCACTCCATTTGCTTGTGCATAGTCGTCTCCCTCAGACGTACTCCTTAAGCCGCTCGCGCAGCGTCTGATATGCGCGAAACAGCAGCGACTTGGTCGCTGACTCCGACAGCTTGAGAACGGCACCGATCTCGCGGTAATCCATCTCCTGGTACTTGTGCATCAGCACGGCCTGCCGCTGGCGATCGGGCAGCGCCATTACGTGGGCGCGAATGCCGGCCAGCCGTTCATTGCGCAGCAGCTTTTGTTCGACGGTCAGGCGGCTGTCCGCTACGTCCGGCGTCGTTCCCGTTTCAGCATCCGGCTGGTCCAGGTACACATTCTGGGCGGCTTTCTCATGCTTGTGGTCCCGCGCATAGTTCACGCCGAGGTTGGTCGCAATGCGGTACAGCCAGGTGGTGAACTTGGCCTCGGCCCGGTAGCTCTCGCGCGAGCGATAGACGCGGAGAAACACTTCCTGCGCCAGCTCTTCCGCCACGGCCTGGTTGCCCGTCATGCGGAACATGTAGTGGATCATCTGCTTGCGGTATTTCTCGATCAGGTAGGTAAAGCCCGAGTCGTCGCCGTCCCGAACCCGCAGCATAATGGCTGCGTCGGAGTTCTCATCCTGCGCCGCCGCCGGCCGGGTGTCGCCCGCACTGGCGCCGCGCGCGGGCACAGAGCTGGCCCAGCCCGGGTCGAAGCTCGCGCCGTGAGTTATGTCAGGACTTAGATCATGACTTAAATTGTGGGTCGCGGCAGCCATGTCCTCTTCAACCCGGTCCTCGTCCAAAGGTTGCGCTGTCGGCTCACCCTCCGGATCGCCGAGGCTCTCGGTCGAGGGGGTGTCTGCTCCTGCGCTTTGGCCGGCGCTGGGTCGGCGTGGAGCGGGCGGCTCACCCGGAGCCCTGAGGTGGACCTGCCAAACAGCTGCGTGCGCGTGCGGACCGAACTGTTCGAAGGAGTCCATCGGGCAGGTGTTCAGGACATTCTACCCGCGCGTCCGCTGTACGCGTTGCGCCAGGGCACTGGATTGAGCGGGGACCCGCCCAAGTGCTATAGTCAGGCTGCCGGCCGCGTTGTTTGCGGCGCCCGGCTTCGGTTCCCCAGGGCGCATAACTCAGCGGTAGAGTGCCACCTTCACACGGTGGAAGCCGCAGGTTCGAATCCTGCTGTGCCCACCA
>CAXUDF010000137.1:0-8761 GCA_964249695.1 uncultured Acidobacteriaceae bacterium | reverse complement strand
ATGTCTCCACATTTGTGAAGAGCGTTGACGTCGAACCCGCCGATCCCCGCTAGCGCACGTGGACAAACAAATCCTCATAAGTCGCATTCTCCGAAGCAATCCGGCCCACTCGCACAAACGAATGTTTGTGACAATTTAACGCGGCCGACCTTCGTGAAAAGCATTTCTCATTAGCGACTCCTTTTAAAGGCCGCCCAGCCCGAACCGAGCGGACAACGTTGTAGAAGAATCCGGGTTGAGGAAGCACTTGAGATTCATTCGCCGGCTCAGTCAGCGTCGGCGCACAAAGCCTGACTCTTAGGCAAGAACGCCGCCGTCGATGTTCAATATGCTACCGGTGACGTAGGAAGCATCGGGACTCGCGAGGAAGACGACACCTTCCGCAATCTCTTCAGGACGGCCATAGCGGCCAAAAGGAATCAGAGCTACCCATCCCGGCGCCCAATCGCTGCTCGCAGGATTCATGTCGGTAGCAACGAAACCGGCTTGACGTGTATTTACCGTTATGTTGCGGGATGCCAGATCGCGCGCTGCGACGCGGCTGAACGCGGCGACCGCTGCCTTCGTGGCTGAATAGTCCGCTGTACCGGAGAAATCGGGACGGGTACCGGCGCCAGAACCGATGGTGATGATGCGACCACAGTCCGGAAGAACCTTGGCCGCTGCCCGGGTCGTTGCGATAACGCCGTCGACGTTCACCCGCTTCTGACCCTGCAGAGCCGCGGTGTCAACGTCTCCGCCTACCGGCCCCGTCACGAAGACTGCAGGATTGTTCACCAGAATATCCAGCTTGCCAAACTTCGTGACAGCTTCCGCCACCACTCCCTCCGCCTCGACGATAATGCTTTGGTCAGCCTTCACAACGAAACCGTGAACGCCTTTTGTCACATTAAACTGGGCGAGGTCGATGAGCCCCGCTCGAACCAGCCGCACCACCTGAGCTACAGCAATACGCGTGTACATCCATTTGCCACGCACAGTGATGTCGTTGCGCATGAGCCAAGGATAGGGCAACGCAAGATCGTCACCGCCCTGCCTGCCTACGCCTCCCATGAGCACCACTTGGCCGCCCGGACGCACCGCAAGAACGGCGGCAAGCACCTCCGAGGGAGAGGCCTCTCGCGGCAGCAGATCGAGCACGAAGTCGATCGGCCCACCGGCGACCTTCCCGATGAGTTGGCGATCGTCCTGCTCGACGCCCGTCATCCTGGCAGGCCGCGCGCGCGGACCAAAGCGGTGGAGTAGGTCCTCCAGCGCCCCTTCGTTGCGGCCGGTGGTGACCACTCTTCCTGCGCCCATGGCGAGCGCCACAACAACGCCGGCGCTTCCGAAGCCGCCAGTAGCCCGTTGACGACCAGCGTCTCGCCGGGCCGCAGATCGCCGGCCAGCAACCCGCCACACGGAACCAGCAGGCTGCTCAGCGCACACCACCGCCCCGCGTCCGCCGCTTCAATCTCACCGATGGGCCTCACGTTCTCGGTCGGGAGCAGCACCTGCTCGGCGAAGGTGCCGTTATGAAGGTAGCGTTGCAGCGGCAGCGCTGCAACGCCCACGGGGGTCCAGCCTAGAAGCATCATGTCGGGGCGAACCACGTCGTCACGCGAGCGGATCGTCGGGTCGCAAAAGACCCAGTCGCCGACCGAAAGCTTCGTTGCGTCTGGCCCCGTCGCGCACACCCGGACGGTACCTCCCGGCCCAGGCACTACCGGTGGCTCCAACAAGTAGTTGCGAGCACCGAAAAGAACACCGCCTGTGTAGCTCGCTATGCTCGCGGCGGCAGCATCGACGATCACTTCTTCAGTGCCGAGTACCGGATCGGGAACAGTCTCGATTGCGAGCTTCTCGCCGAATGCATTCAGGTCGCGGGTGGAATAAGAAACGGGCGCTAAAAGCACCAGGCTGACTAACAGGAAGGAACGAAGCCGGAGCTTGACCACGGCGCCGATCACACGTCATGAACCGATTTCTCAGTATCGGAAGGTTCAGAATTCTGGAACATAAGATTGGAAACGACGGATTTGCTTCCACATTCTGCCGCACACCCTCCACGGAAAACCATTCGGCAAGGAGAGCAATCAGGTACGCCTATGCCGAATGAAGTGATCTCTGCCCTTCCCTCGTCGCTGACACCTGTTCATAGCGCCCCGGAGCTCGAGAACTCCTTGAGCTACCTGGCAGTCTTGTATCCTCTCTTGCTGAGAACCCCCAGACAGGAGGCCGCTTCTCTCTCATGTGGGGCATAGCCCGTTGCGGGAACGAACCTCCATCCCATGTTTACGCAGGCGAGCATGAGATCTATTACATGCTTGAGGGAGAGGTAGAAATCTTTTGCGCCGTCTGTACCTGGGCGTTTGCGCAGTAGCGCAGCGGGCTCCCTTTAAGAAAGAGGCGAAGCTCCTCCGCTGCAATCGCTGCCGCTTTTGCCGCGGCCTGGCGGGTGCCGCCGGCGATGTGCGGCGTCATGATGAAGTTGGGCAACCGCCGCAGCGGGGACTCCGCGGGGATCGGCTCAATAGGGAAAACATCGGCTGCGCCGGCAAACAGATGCCCGATTCGTAGCGCGTCTGCTACGGCATCGTAATCCATGAGCGAACCACGCGCGCAGTTCACGAGGATCGCACCCCGGCGCAGTTTTGCAATCTCAGCCCGCCCCAGTATGCCGCGTGTTGCTTCGGTTTCGCGCGCATGGAGCGATACCGCTTGCGCTTGCTCTAGCAGCGCTTCGAGCGTCACCTGCTCGACACCTGGCTCTCCATCTGCTTTTGCAAACGGATCGTAGACGAGCACGCGGGAGCCGAAGCCGCGCAGGATGCGTGCAACAATGCGCCCGATAGCGCCGTAGCCGATCAGCCCGACCGTTGCTGTTTCCAGCTCAAAGCCCGCGCTTTCCCACGTGTAATCGCCTTTCCACTCGCCGGCCCGGATGCCCGCGTCTGCCTGAGGAATGCCGCGCAGCGCGGCAAGCAGAAGCGCGATCGTATGCTCGGCAGTCGCGGCTGCGTTGCGCGCGGGCGTGTACGCGACGACGACGCCGTGTGCTGTGGCCGCAGGCACGTTGACATTGACCGGACCGCCGCGGCACACGATGAAAAGCTTCAGGTCCGGGGCGTGCTCGAGAATGCGCTGCGTCAGCGGCGCGTGATGCGCGATGCAAATGGAAACACCCTGGAGCCGATCAATCATCTGCTCCTCAGACCCGGAAGCCTCGCGCACCTCCGCGATGTCGTGGAAAGGCTCAAGTGGAAACGGCGTAGCCGCCTCCAGAATGTCGAAGCGCTCCGCAAGCTCTCCCAGGCTGCTGCGCATGAGCGAGGGAGAGATAAAGTGGTCGCCAATAACAAGCAGCCTTTCTTTCGGCACGTTTCTTAATCCTCCTTGAGGGTGTGGTGTGATGGCAGCGGCACGTTGAAGGCGAGCAGGCTGACGTGGGCGGAGCGAAACTCAAGCTCGGCAAGACTGCTGTTGTGAAACTCAGGAAAGACGTTCCGGTACTGCGCAGTAGGGAGGCCCAAGAGTCGACAGAGTACCAGACGAAAGAGCGTAGCGTGACCGACCACGAGGCTCCGCGCCTGCGGCCCTTGCGCGCCGACGATGGCGCGGAGTGCGGCGCAGCCGCGGTCGGCAGCTGCAGACGGGTCTTCGCCGCCCGGAAGAAAGTGCTGCACAGGATCCTGCTCAAAAGCAGCGCGCTCCGCGGGGAAACGCGCGTGCATCTCCGCAGCGGTAAGACCCTCGGCTTGCCCAAAGCTCAGCTCCTGGAGGCGAGGGTCGATTTGTAACGGCAATTGTGCTGCTTGCGCCGCCGGAGCCGCGGTGTCGCGAGCACGTGAAAGCGGCGAGCTCCACACGGCGCTCAGCTGCGCATCGACAGCCCAAATGGCAAGTTGTTTTGCCTGTGCATGGCCTTTTGCGGTCAGGCCGATGTCGCTGATCCCGGCGTAGCGGTTCTCCGCGTGCCACACTGTCTGGCCATGGCGCACAAGAACGAGGCGGCTCATGCGGCAACCTCCTGGAGCGCATACGCGGCAAGCGAATCCGGAAGCCAGCCGCGCGCGGCAAGCTCGCGGACAAGGGCCGCAAATGGCTCGGCGTACGGCGGGAAGCCTCGCCTGGGCGCAATGGTTCGCTCAATGCGCACCATGCGTTCGGTCACCTCGGCAACAGACGAGTCGGCCGAGGCAGCAAGCATCGCCATACCGAACGCGCCTTCTGTCACCCTCGGGATCAGTAACTCGCGCTCCAGAATGTCAGCCCGCATCTGGTTCAGGGCTTCGCTCTTGGTAGCGCCGCCGGAGATGGTGAGCAGGCCGTTTGTTTCGGCACCGATCTGCCGCAGGGCCGCAAAGGAAAGCCGCTCGATAAAGGCGATGCCCTGCAGCGTTGCGCAGAAATGGTCGGCAACGGACGCGGCCTCGCCGAGCATGAAGCCTTCCGCGGCGGGTGCGGCAAAGGGGTAGCGCTCGCCGCAGCCGGTCAGTGGGTAGACCACCAGCGGGGTCGCGCCGAGCTCCAGCGCTGCCCCGTTGAGCACGGCGAGCTCGTTTGCGGCAAAGTCGCGCGCGATGGCACCGGCGCCGGTGCTGGAAGCGCCGCCTGGCAGCCAGAAGCCATCCGCCGAACGGTGCGAGTAGACCACGCCCAGGGGGTCGTGCAGCAGCTCGGCTGTGACGCCTTTCATCACGAGTGTGGTGCCGACCACCGAGTTCCAGCTGCCCGGCCTGGTCGCTCCCGAGGCGATCTGCGCCGCGCAGCCGTCCGTCATGCCGGAGAGGATCGGCGTGCCCGCCGGCAGCCCGCTTTCGCTTGCGGCAGCCGCGCCTACGAGGCCGATCTGCACGCCCGGAGCTACGACAGAGGGAAAAAGATTAGAGCGCAGTCCGAGCTCGTCAAAAACAGTCTCGGGCCACTCCCGCCGGACCAGGTCGTAGCCTGTTTTCAGGCTGTTGCTCGAGTCCGCAGCCAGACGATGACCGGCAAGCCGCGCGTTGATGAAGTCGTTCTGATGAGCAAGCGAAGCGTCCGCGCCAATGTCGCCATGGCGCTCCAGCCAGAGCAGCTTAGGCAGCGCCCACGAGTTCTGCATGCGATAGCTGAGCTCCTGCCAAAGACTGGCACCAACCTGGTTGCAAATCTCTGCTTCCGCACTCGCGCGTCCATCGTCGTACATCAGGCCGGGAGTGAGCGGGCGCAGCCGCTCGTCCATCAGCAGGATCGTGCCGGAGGTTGCGTCGACCGCAAGGCCGCTGATATGCGTGGAACCACCAAGCACTGCCATCACTGCGCGGCAGGCCAGGGTGACGGCGCGCCACCATAGCTCGGGTTGCTGCTCGTGGCGCGCTCCATCGCGCGCGCTTTCAAGCGGCTGTGCGGAGGAGGCCGCGACGAAGCCTTCCTCTGTAACAGCCATCACGCGAACGCTTTGCGTTCCGATATCAATGCCGAGTGAAACGGATGCGCTCATCGAGAACCTGGGAACTGCTGCCATTCTGCGCGTGCAGTGTCGCGGAGCTGCTGGAAAAGTGTAAACCGCATCTGGTAGGCTCCGCGGCGCTTCGGGTCAGGCGCAAAGATTTGCGGCGCTTGAGTGTACTTTGCAACGCCCTCGTCGACGCCGCGGATTTCCCCGGTAACGGCGAGCGCGAACAGGTACGCGCCGCGGGCACCGTTCTCCATCTCGCGGGAGCGCAGCACCGGCGTCCCGAGAACGTCCGCAATCGTCTGGCACCAGTAGGCGCTCGCCGCACCGCCGCCGCACACGCGTACCTCGGGGAGCGCATCGCCCGCGGCAGCTTCCAGGCACTCCCGAATGACGAAGCAGAGCCCCTCATAGACAGAGCGAGCCATGTCACCGCGCGTGGTCGCGAGCGTAAGCCCGTGGAAGCTGCCGCGCGCTTCCGGCGCGAGAAATGGGGAACGCTCCCCGGCCGGAGACAGGTACGGAAGAAAGAAAACGCTGGCAGCAGTGGTTTGCACCTCGTCCGCCGGTTCACATTTGCTTTCCGCTGCGAGCTCATCAAGCGCCGGGATGCCGCTCAGACCGAGCATGTGCGCAGCCCACTCGAGCGCTTCGCAGCCCGTCAGCGTCGGCATCGCGCGGAGGAAACGCCCGTTCCCGAGCGCAATCGTCGTACCGACCGGCGGCCCGCTCCGATCGAGCGATGTGGAGATAACTTCAGCGCAGATCGTGGTGCCGAGGATGACGCAGGCCTCGCCCGGCCTCGCTGCACCGGCCCCGTACGCGGTACACACGATGTCGTAGGGAGCCATGACGACCGGCAGGCCCGGCCGAAGACCCAGCTCGGAAGCCGCATGCTCGCGGAGCCGGCCTGCCACACCCGCCGAAATAGGAGGTAGCAGTGCAGCGTAGCGCCGAGCATGGAAGAGGGTAAGCACCTCCTGCGAGTACATCCCGGCAGCAACGTCGCTGAAGGGGTTGGAAGCGTCGGAAAGCTCTGCGGCGAGCAGGCCGGTGAGCTGCGCAAACAGCCATCCGTTGCAGCTAAGCGCCCACCGCGCTCGCTCCAACCGCTCCGGCGCATGCTGCTTGAGCCACGGCAGAATGGCGCACAACAGCCCCGCGTACGCAACCGAACCCGAGATGCGAAAGGCTGCGTCCACAACGCCGGAGTTGCGCCAGGCTTCCACAAGCGAAGCCGCCCGCGCATCGTTCCACAGGATGGCATGGCCGGCAGGCTGGCCGTGCTCGTCGACCAGCCAGCAGCCGTCGCCCTGGGCCGTAATGGCGATCGCGCGCACGTCGGAGGCGGCCAGAACGGCAGCTTCCCGTACGGCCGATGCCGCGGCAGACCAGACCTCCTTCATGCTCTGCTCCGCCCAGCCTGCCTGCGGGCGCAAGGTGGTGGTGCGCCTGCGCGCGACGGCGAGTTCCCTTCCATCCTCGGCAAACACGACGGCCTTGATGATTGATGTGCCGGCATCCACCGCAAGCCACGCCATACGCTACTTTCCCTCCGCAGCGCGGCCGGGCAGCGTAAGCGTGAGCAGGGCGCTGATGAGGTAAAGCCCGGCAAAGACCCACATTACACCGCGAACGCCAAGCGGGCCTAGAAGCAGCCCAACAAGCGCAGGCCCCACCCACACGCCGGCGCCGGCGCCGAGCGAGAGCAGCGAAAGTGCTTCACCCTTGTGTTCGGGCGCAAGGTTCGGCATCAGTGCAGACAATGGAACATTACCGGCGAGCGTTGCGCCGTAGAGGACGCCGACCGCGAGGCTCATAGGAAAGCTGTGATGCCACAACGGCACGTAGTAGAAAGCGAGCGTGGGAATCGTGCATCCAAAGCCGCCGAAGCTCGCAACCGTTGTTTTCCAGCCGATGCGATCGCCTACCAGACCGAACAGCAGGTTGCAGACAATGTTGGATAGAAAGACCGAGCTGAGCAGGGCCAGCCATTGCGACTGCGAGAAGCCGACGGTGTGCTCAAAAAGCGCCGGCAGAAAGACAAAAAAGCCGAACTCAGGCGCAGTGTTGATAACCCGGACCAGGCACGCGATGCCGGTCGCGGGCACACGCCACGCCAGCGATAGGGAGCCGAGCAGCGAGCCGAGCGTAGGAAAGCCGCCGGTAAACGCGAACCAGAACCAGCTCATCGCGGAGCGGAGCCGAGCCGGTGCGAGGGCGAAACCACGGTGATCCACACCAGAAAGCCAAATGCAAACAGCGGATAGCGGAACCCGCGCAGGCCATGGGTGAGCAGCAACGGGAGGTAGTGCTCGCGGCCAAGCCCTACCGTGAGGAAGGCGATCTGGAAGACGAGCCAGACCACAAGCCCAAGCGTAATGACCCGACGCGGCCCCAAAGGTCCGACAGCGCGCCGGACAACCAGCCCGCGATGGCTGCGCCCACGCCGTACACCGTGAAAATGGAAGCGACCGCGGCAGAGGAAAGCCCGCGATCGCCGAGGCAGGGAGACAGGTAGCCGGACTCGACGCCGTCGCCAATCATAAAGAGCAGCAGACCGACGAAGCCCCAGAACAACGGAGGGGCAATGCCCTGCCGGCTGAGAAGCCGGACTGAAGCAGCGCCTTCGCTCTGTTGCACGGAATGTGCCTGCACGGTGACGATCATAGCTTCCGGGTTAAAAGGTCAGCTTGAGCGCGGCCTGCTGGAGCCGCGGAGCAATGGGGCCGATGCTGGTGATCTGTCCGACGTTTCCGCTCGAAACATCCGAGTTCGGGTTGGCGAAGTTGGGGTGGTTGAAGGTGTTGAAGGTTTCCCAGCGAAACTGCAGGTTGCCGCGCTCGCGGATGAGAAAGTTCTTAATGAAGCCGAGATCGCCGCTGTTGATGCCGGGCCCCTGGAAGAAGTTCGTGGCGTGTTGCCGAAGGTGCCCCCTAGGTTGGCGACAAAGTCAGACGGGTTGAAGTACTGCGCGAGGAACTGCTTCTTACCGCCTTTGTGGACGCCGAAGTCGGCACCCGGCCCATAGTTCGGCGCGAAGGTCGCGCGATCCCCGCCCTGCTGGGATGCCGAATGATTCGCGCTGTCAGTCACCGTGAAGGGGTACCCGGACTCCAACGTGTAGATACCGGTGATCTCCCAGCCGCTGAGCCCTTCACGCAGCAGGACGTTGTGGCCTTCCAGTCCGGGCGTCGTATACACAAAATTCGTAACAGACACAATCGGAACGTTGAAGTCCGACTTGCCGAAGTTGAAGCGGATAAATCAAGGGGTCAGGGAGATTGCGGCTGCCGGACGCCCCTGCAGTCGCGGAGAAAGTGTCCTCGGTCCGCGACCGGGTGA
>CAXUDF010000136.1:5033-9095 GCA_964249695.1 uncultured Acidobacteriaceae bacterium | reverse complement strand
AGGACGTTTTCGAGGCGATCGGCTCCCATGCGGCGGGGCGCATCGACGACGCGCAACTGGAAGCAGTGGAGGCGAATGCATGCCCGGGCGCGGGGGCGTGCGGCGGGCAGTTTACGGCGAACACGATGGCGATGGCGTGCGAATTTCTCGGAATTTCGCCTCTCGGCGTGTCGGGGGTGCCGGCGTTTTTGCCCGAAAAGCTCGACGCCTCGCGCGAAGCGGGCCGCCTGGTGATGCAGGCGGTTGAGCGCGGCGTGAAGCCTTCCACGCTGATCACGCGCACCTCGATTGAGAATGCGATAGCGAGCGTGGCCGCGTCCGGCGGCTCGACTAATGCTGTGCTGCACTTTTTGGCGATTGCGCATGAGCGCGGCATCGCGCTGTCGATGGACGATTTCGACGCGATCTCGAGCAGGACGCCGCTGCTGTGCGACCTGAAGCCGGGCGGCAAGTACGTCGCGAAGGATTACCATGCCGCGGGCGGCTCGCGGCTGCTGGCACAGCGGCTGCTCGAAGCTGGGCTGCTTGCCGGGGACGCGCCAAACGTGACCGGGCGCACGCTGGCTGAGGAAGCCGCACTGGCCAAGGAAGCTCCGGGGCAGCAGGTGATTTTTCCGGTCGCGCAAGCGCTGAAAGCAACCGGCGGCCTGGTGATCCTGAAAGGCAACATTGCGCCTGAGGGCTGCGTCGTCAAGGTAGCCGGGCATCGGCGGCTGGTGCACTCGGGGCCGGCACGCGTGTTTGAGTCGGAGCCGGACGCGTTTGCGGCCGTGCAGGCGGGCGCGATCCAGCCGAACGATGTCGTGGTGATCCGCTACGAAGGCCCGCGCGGCGGCCCCGGCATGCAGGAGATGCTATCTGTAACCGCCGCGATTGCAGGCATCCCAGAGCTGAGCGAGAACGTGGCGCTGCTTACCGACGGACGCTTTTCCGGCGCAACTCGCGGCCTGATGGCCGGGCACGTGGCGCCCGAGGCGGCAGTCGGCGGTCCAATTGCGGCGGTGCGCGAAGGCGATACGGTGCGCTTCGATATTGAAAAGCGAACGCTCTCGATCAATGTGTCGGACGCGGAGATTGAGTCGCGCCTTGCACATTGGCGGGCCCCCGCACCGCGCTACGCGCGCGGCGTCTTTCGTAAGTACGCGGACTCGGTGTCTTCGGCTTCGCGCGGAGCGGTGACGAGCTAATTCTCTAAACCGCCTACGCGGCTTGCGGCCACTTCGTGGCGTGTTCTTGATAAGAGCAAGGAGCAGCACAATGAATGAGCTACCGAACCCAATGCAGGACTGGCAGATGGGATCTACAGCACAAAGAGGCGCATCACCTGCGCCGGCCGCGGTGCACCACACCCACGACGAGGTCATCGTGGCAGAGCAGACCGATGCGGCGATCGAGCTGACCGGTGCCGAGATTGTGTGGGCGACGCTCGAAGGCGAAGGCGTACGCGAGGTGTTTGGCTACCCGGGCGGCGCGATCCTGCCGGTCTACGACGCACTGCGCAAGTTTCCGATTCGGCACATCCTGGTGCGGCATGAGCAGGGCGCGACGCACATGGCCGACGGCTACGCGCGCGCCTCGGGCCGCGTTGGCGTGGCGATCGCGACCTCAGGGCCGGGTGCGACCAACATGGTGACCGGGCTTGCAACCGCCATGCTCGATTCCATCCCGATCGTGTGCATTACCGGGCAGGTGTCGAGCAAGGTACTCGGCTCTGATGCATTTCAGGAAGTCGACATCACAGGCGCAACTCTGCCGGTGACCAAGCATAACTACCTGGTGACGCGCGCCGACGAGATTGCGCCCATGCTGCGCGAGGCCTTTGCCGTTGCGCAGGCAGGGCGGCCGGGGCCGGTGCTGGTCGACATTACAAAAGACGCGCAACAAGGGATCGCAAAGTTCAACTTTGCGGCGGCAGCGCCTCGTCCGCGGCGACCGCACCCGATGCTTGGTGCTTCGTACGACTCGGTGAGCGATGCGGCGGAGATCATCCGCTCAGCCAAGCGCCCTGTCATTCTGGCCGGGCACGGCGTCATCAAGGCGAATGCGACCGAACAGATGCTTACGCTCTCGGAACGGTTACAGATTCCGGTGGCGACCACACTGCTGGGCTTGGGCGGCTTCCCTGCCTCGCACCCGCTCGCGCTCGGCATGATGGGGATGCACGGCGAGTCGTGGGTCAATGACGCGATCCAAAAGTCGGACCTTCTGATTGCCTGCGGGATGCGCTTTGACGACCGCGTGACGGGCACGCTCGCGAGCTATGCGCCGCATGCGAAGAAGATTCACATCGAGATCGACCCGGCAGAGATCAACAAAAACGTAAAGGCAGATGTAGCACTCATTGGCGACCTTCGCGAGGTGCTGGAGCTGCTGCTGCCCCGGCTTCCTGCCACCACGTCGGTTGCAGAATCAGCGTGGGTACGAGAGATCCATGCAAGCAAGGGCGAGAGCGCGGTGCGCGACATCCGGAACCTGCCCGACCTGGGCCACTTGTACGCGGCGCACGTGATGCACGACCTATGGCGCGTGACCGAGGGCAGCGCCATTGTGGCAACCGACGTGGGCCAGCACCAGATGTGGGAGGCTCAGTACTACAAGCATGAACGGCCGCGCACGCTGATTACCTCGGGCGGGCTTGGGACGATGGGGTTCGCGCTGCCCGCAGGCATTGGCGCGAAGGTCGCGTGCCCGGACCGCGAGGTCTGGGTGATTGCGGGCGATGGCGGCTTCCAGATGACGGCGTGCGAGCTCTCGACGATCGCGCAGGAGAACCTGGACATCAATATCGCCATCGTGAACAACGGGTATCTCGGCATGGTGCGGCAGTGGCAGGAGTTTTTCTATGACAAAAACTATGCGTCGTCGCCGATCCTGTCGCCGGACTTTGTAAAGCTCGCCGACGCGCACGGGATTCCGGGCGCGACGGTGCGGGCGCGGAGCGAGGTGGACGCGGCGCTTGCGCTGGCCCGTACGACGAAGGGTCCTTTCCTGATCAACTTCCTGGTGGAGAAAGAAGAGTCGGTGTACCCGATGATCCCTGCGGGAGCGGCGCTGCATGAGATGATCCGGCGGCCCGCAGGCGGCGACTTCAGTCAGAAAGACCCGATGCTTGAATCACCGGATGACCTGTAATGCTGCATACCTTTGTCACACTCGTTGAAGACAAGCCAGGCGTGTTGAGCCGCGTTTCACTGCTCTTCCGCAGACTGAACGTCAACATCTACTCGCTGGTCGTAGGCCGCTCGGAGCGGCCCGGCACCTCGCGCATGACCATAGTCGCTGAAGCTTCGGCGACCGCCGGGCACCGCATCGCGGCCTCGCTGTACAAGCTTGAGAACATCATCAGCGTCGACGATGTAGGCGCGGAGGCAAACGTCACACGCGAACTCGCGCTGATCAAGGTAGCGGCTACTCCGCAGACGCGTTCGCATATCTTCGAGTTAGTCGAGGTCTTTCGTGCGCGCATTGTGGACCTGGCGACCGAGTCGCTGATGATTGAGCTGACCGGCGTCGAAAGCAAGATAGAAGGGCTGATCCAGGTGTTGGAAGAAAGCGGAGACCAGGTGCTGGAGGTCGCGCGTACCGGGCGCATGGTTATGCGCCGCGGCAAGCATGGCTCGCGGGTACTGGGTGCGATGCGGGTGCCTGGCGTGCCGGCGAGCGAACACGAGGCCCGAAACGAGAACGAGGTGCTGGAGCCGGACATCACGGGTGGGTCGCGCTTTGCGGAGTAAGTCTGCCTCGCTAACGAGAAAAGCAGGTCCTTCGCTGCGCTCAGGATGACGCCTCTCGAACACGATCTGGATTAACTAACAACCGAAGGGATTTGGAAATACGATGGCAAAGACTTACCACGACAACGACGCAGACTTATCCATTATCCAAAGCAAGAAAGTAGCAATCATCGGCTATGGCTCGCAGGGGCACGCGCATGCTTTGAACCTCAAAGATTCCGGGGTAGATGTGCGGATCGGGCTGCGCGAGGGCTCAAAATCGGAGACCAAGGCGCGCAATGCTGGACTCGCGGTGAGCTCCGTTGCCGAGGCGGCTCAGTGGGGCGAC
>CAXUDF010000136.1:0-4933 GCA_964249695.1 uncultured Acidobacteriaceae bacterium | reverse complement strand
TTCGGCGAGCAGGCGGTGCTATGCGGCGGCACGGCTGAGCTGGTCAAGGCAGGCTTTGAAACGCTGGTCGACGCCGGATATCAGCCGGAGATCGCGTACTTCGAGTGCCTGCACGAGCTGAAGCTGATTGTGGACCTGATGTACCGCGGCGGTCTCGCGTACATGCGGCACTCCATCTCAAATACGGCCGAGTGGGGTGACTACCAGTCGGGCAAACGTGTGGTAACGCCGGCGGTGCGCGAGGAGATGAAGCGCATTCTCTCAGACATCCAGGATGGAACCTTCGCGAAGAAGTTCATCGCCGAAAACGAGGCGGGGAACACCACCTTCAACGAGATACGGCGCAGTGAGGCCGTACACCCGATCGAAACAGTCGGCGCGCAACTGCGGGCGGCGATGCCATTTCTCGATCCGGTGGTCGTGAAGGACGGGACGCCCCAGCCCGCAGCGGCGAAGTAGCTCGGGCAGCATCAGGGCAGGCTTCCACGTGCGATAGGTGCCCTTGAAAGCCGAGCTCCCTCACCGCATCAGCAATGAGGGAGCTCGCTAGGTGTTGTGGCAGATACGGCAGCACTTCTTAGAAGCTTTCAACCCCTGTGTACTGGATGGCATAGGATGGCAGGCTCGTCCGGTTCGTTCCCACCAGCAACGGCGCGGAACTAAGCGGGTCGAGCGACAGAAATACGGTGCTGGATCCACCTCCGTACAATGCAAACTTCGCGGCACCGTTGCCCAAACCCGAGAGTGCGACCGCAACCCTTCCTGCCTGATCCGGGACGGTCGCCGTTCCTGTGATGTCAGAGTAGAGCGAAGCTGCGCCATTCTCGATCAGCTCGGCCTGTCCGGTCACTTGCGTGGAATCATTTTGGAAGCTCAAGGAAGTGACCCCGCTTACCACACCGCCTGCTTGAGTCTCTCCGCTCAAGCTGAAGGTGAAGGTGTCAGTATCCGCCGAGTTGTAGCCAATGCTTGTCTGGTTCGCTAAACGCCCCGAGCCACCCAGAAGCGATCCTCCGGCAGCAGCAATCGTGGCGTCGACGGTAGAGTAGCTGATACCAGGAAGCTGCTGTGAGTTTTGGGCATAGAAGACCATGCTGAGAGGGCCTGTCGGCAGCTGTAGGGTCACCGCGCCCTTACCTGTTGTTGCGTTAATGTTATACACCCCTATCAAAGTTGATAAGTGCACTAAGCCGCTGCCGCTATTCTTATCAAGCTCTCCCGCGGTGATGTGGCCTTGTCCATCCGCGGTAAAGCTGCCGGCGATCGCTTCCAGCCCGCTTCCACCCAACGGGATCTGTTCCTGCCCCGTAATGTAGAACGTGTACTGTCCCGACAGTGTGTTTGGATAGGTAGGCACAGGCGCTTGAACCACCGTAAACGTTGCACTGCAGCCTGCAGTGCAGCTTACATTGGGAAAGATGGCTGCTGTGTAAGTTCCCGGCGTAGCAAATGGTCCGACTGCGAAGATTCCTTCCGCACAACATCCTGCTGTCCCCATGGTCACTGTCACGTTGCCGCTGGCGACGATTGAAGACTGAGGAGCAGGCCCGGACACCGTGTACGGTACGCTTTGGCTGGGTGGCTCCGAAACGCCGGGCGGACTATTCACATCAAAGGTGACCGATTGTGTCGTGGTCGGAGAGTTCGTTTCAGGGAAAAGAGACCAGCTGGATTGTGCCTGTGCACTCTGCAGCGACATAAGTGCCGCACCGAGCAGCAAAAGTGACACGCACCCTTTGCTGGCCGTTTTAGAAATTAGGTGTTTGATACTCGTCATGGCTGTACCTTTCTTATCGGTCACGCCCGGTGGATGCACAGGCGACTTAACGGTAGGGGCCCCTTGTGCAAGCGCGCAGGAAGCAAGAGTGGAAGTCTATTGCTGGTCCGCACGCCCCGACAACAAGCCCACCACTTGACCCGGCGCGGTAGAAACGAGATAGAGCGTTCCACCCTGATTTGTTTCATAGGCGGTGAACACCTGAGGCGGCACATTCGGCTGCGCCGGATCGGTCAGCGTTAGCACCGAGCGACCGGTTGTTGCGTCAAATGGCGTATACGTACCCGTCCAGCCCGGCAGGCCCACCAGCGTACCGTTCGCAGCAATCGTTACATCCGCGGTCACGGTCCCAACCGTCGCAAACTGGAAGCGCGCCGCGCCGCCGAGCGACGTACCTCCACTCTGCTGCCCTGCCAGACTGGCGAAGAAATTGGCGTTGAGCGTGGTCGGCTGAGTGAGCTGAGCGCCCGGCAGCTGAAAGCCATAGGGATCATAATCCTCTGCAGCAATGGCTGGGATCAGAGCCTGAACGAAGGTCCCGCTCGCCGAAGCCAAGCCTCCCGCCGTTGTCGCGATGGTTCCTCCGCTCACGACCGGGAAACTCACATGGAACATAAAGTTGCCTTCGCCCTCCTCATACTGCGTGACTGAGGCGTTTAACGGCGCGCTTGCCACGGTGAGCTGTAACGTTCCTTGGGAAGTATGCAGGCTCACCTCGCCGACCCCAAACGCATTGATCTGGTAGGTTCCGGTAATTGCCTCGCCTGCCACGATACCCGCGGGCGAGTTGATGTCGATAACGCCTGCCGTGATGTTGCCCTTGCCATCCGCTGTAAAGCTGCCGGCAGCGGCGACGATGCCCGACTCCGCTTGTCCGCCTGCGTTTGTTTTGCCGGAGAGCTGAAAGGAATATTGGCCGATGAGTGACCTTGGTGAACCCCCGTCTGCCTGAAACACGGGAAACGAAGTAAGGGAGAACTGGGGACTGCGCATGGCACTAAACGCGGAAAGTTCAAAGTAGTTTTCGCCAGGCGTGGAGGGCGACGCTATGTAGGTTGTTGTCCCCGGTACATTCACGCTCGGAACTGTTATAGAGCCTGTATAGCTGTATGGGTATTCGTTCGCCGGTATGGTGTACGTGCAGGTCTGACCTGCAAGTATGGGTGTGGGCAAGGTCGCATTGGGAAATTGCATCGAGCCGATGCACGGAGCTTGCGCATGTGCCGCAAGCGCGCCGACCAGAAGGGGACTGAGAAGCCAGGCCTTTGCATGACCGGGGCGAACTCTGGAGAACCGCGAGACCATCACCATACATTTGTCTCCTCTTTGTACGAGCTGCAGGGAGATCTCCGCGGGCCTACTCTCACGCCTGACACGCCAGGCGAAGAGCGCAACACGTGACCCAGCCAAGTCTTTATGGACGGCTCTGCGGTGTGACGCTGCACATTGAGAGGAGAATACTCCACAATCTACAACTGAAGTGTGCACCTTTTACGCAGGTGCTCTGGATGAACAAAGGTGGAGAAGGAAGTCTCTAAGCCAATAACGTCCGGCAATCGACGCCTTTCATCTGACACTCAAAATGCATTCAAGCGGCAAACGTGGATTGGAGATCTTCCGGCACTCCGCCTGCTCGCAACAAAGACTCACTGAAACACCTGTCGGGAGGCTCGGCAACGAAGCGTAGGATGGAGCACACACACGTATGACACCAGCGATGGAGCAGGCCGAGCTTGAGCAGGGTTTTCCGATGGGGAGTGCGCCCGCGCTCCCGTCCTCGCGCGCCGAGATCATCCAGGCGCTCGCCAAACTGTCTTCGCTGCAGGGCCTGACAGAAGAAGAGTGCGGCTGGCTGGCCGACCACAGCGTGGAGCGCGTCGCTGGGGCCGGCGAGGTTCTGTTCCACGAGGGCCAGCCCGCGACGGCCATGACGATTCTGCTGCGGGGCGAACTCCACGTGCGCCGGCAATATACGGGTCCTTTACCGCTGTTTACGGGCCGGTCCGGGCAGCTGGGCGGTCTGCTGCCGTTCTCTCGCATGAAAACTTTTGGCGGCATCGGGTATGCCGCGACCGATGTCTGGGGCCTGGTTCTCGACCAGTCGCTCTTCCCTGCCATGCTTGAAGCCATTCCGTCGATGGCGCAGCGCTCCGTTTCGACGCTGCTGGACCGTGTGCGCGAGGTAACGCGCATTGAGCAGCAGGCGGAAAAGCTGAACGCCCTGGGCAAGCTCGCGGGCAATCTGGCGCATGAGCTCAACAACCCGGCTTCCGCCGCGCAGCGCGCCGCGTCCGGCCTGCTTCAGGAGTTGCGCACGTACGGGCAGCAGAAGTATGAGCTGGGTTCCATCTGCCTGGGAGAGACGCAGATTCGCGAAGTCCGTGCGTGGCAGGAGGAGGTGCGCCAGCGTCCGAAGTTGGCGGAGCCGATCGATATGGCCGAGCGCGAAGATGCGCTGGCGGCCTGGTTCACGGCGCACGGCCTGGACAGCAACAGCTGGTTATCCACGCCGGAGCTAAGCGAGGCGGCCGTGGTGCCGGCAGATTTGGACAAGCTGGACCAGGCGCTGAGCGGCCGCGGCGTGGAGGTCGTGCTGCGGCAGTTTGCGTCGTCGCTGCGCGCCGAGCACATGACCGAAGCGATGATCGACGCGACCGCGCGGATCTTTGATCTGATCGGCGCCGTTAAGGACTACTCCTACATGGACCAGGTGCCGATCCAGGAGATCTCGATCCCGCAGGGCATCGAAAGCACCCTGGCGATGCTGCAGTCACGTTTGGCCAATATCGAGGTGGAGCGGCGCTACGAGCCGGACCTGCCGACCATCTCGGCTTATGGCTCCGAGCTGAACCAGGTGTGGATGGCGCTGCTTGAGAACGCGATCGACGCGGTCGAGAACAGCCCACAAGCGGAGCAGGGGCGGATCACGGTAGGGGTCACGGTGTCCGGGCCGCTGCTGCTGATCGAGGTCTGGGACAACGGCCACGGCATCCCGGCGGAGCTGCACGACCGGATCTTCGAGCCGTTTTTCACCACCAGGCCGCCGGGCCGGGGACTCGGGCTGGGACTTGATACGGTGCAGCGCATTATTCGAAAGCACCGCGGGTATGTGCGGGTTCAGAGCTCGGCGGATGCGACCTGCTTCCAGGTGCGGCT
>CAXUDF010000135.1:0-9130 GCA_964249695.1 uncultured Acidobacteriaceae bacterium | reverse complement strand
GCTTCCCCCACTGCTTCCCCCGCTGCGACGCAAGCCGAGGAAGCAAGCCCTGCAAAGGCCGGCGCCGCTCCGGCCCAGAGCGACGCAGCAAAGCCCAACCCTGCCCCGACCGATACGGCAAAAGCAGGCGGCGCGTCGCCGCGCAACCTGCTCGCCTCCACCATTGGCGATGAGCTGCGCCTCGCGACCTCCGGGCAGTCCCGCGTCTACGGCGTGTCGCTCAAGGACCGTGCGGCCATTCTGCCGGCAGGCGCAGGCGCGAACGGCGCCTTCTGGATCGACGGCACTTCGGGCCGCTTCATCACCTCGTCCTACTACATGACGGCCCTGCCGCAGTGGGCGCTTGCCTTTGACAGCGGGCCCGCCATCGCGGAAGCGACGGCAGCGGCAGGTTTCTCGCCCGCCGGCACTCCGCCCGCTGCCGGCTCTGCCGTGCTGACGAGCTTTTACAACCAGGTCGGCGCGACCGACGCCGCCAACGGCTACGAGCTCGCGTTTTCTGAAGCCCTGATCGCCGGCGAGCAGCTTGGAAGCCACGCCACGACCGACCTGCTGACGATTTCGCTGTCGCCCAACGACCTCGAAGGGCACCGCTTCGGCCCGGACTCACCGGAGGAACGCGCGATGGTGCTTGGCCTGGACACGGACCTTGACGCCTTTGCCGCCTGGCTGGACGCGCACGTTCCGGGCGGCCTTGCCAATGTGTGGATCGCGATCTCGGCCGATCACGGCGTCGCCCCCACCCCGGCCGTTTCTGACGCGCTCGGCCTACCCGGCGCGTACCTCAGCGCTGACAAGCTGGTTGCCGACCTGAACCGCGCAATGAACGCCAAGTTCTCGCCGGGCGAAAACATCCGGTACCTGCTGCCGCATGCGGACCTGCCGTATCTCTCCCTCGACCGGCCCAACTTCGAACGTGCCGGCATCAACGAGCAGGAAGCTGAGGATGCCGTCAAGGCGGCGATGGAGCCTGCCTTTGCGTCGCTCGCGGCACCGCCCGGCACCCTGCTGCCCGCGCCTGCTGCGCCGGTTGCGGCGGCGCCGCCCGCGGCCCCTGAAACGCCGCCTGAACGGGCAAGCGCGCCGGCCCGCAAGCCCGGCAGCACCCGCAGAGGCGCTCCGGCCGCAGCCAATGAGGTGCCGCCTGCACCGGCGCAGCCGCCCGCGCCGGCCCCGCCGCGCGTTGCGCCGAATCCGGAACTCTACCGCGCCTACACGCGGCAGCAGCTGGCCGTGGGAGATGTGCCGCCGTCTGAGTTCGGCCGCCTGCTGGCGCATAGCTACAGTCCGGTGGGCGGCTGGTATGTGGCTGCATTTCCTATCGCGTTCCAGATGCAGGGCTCGGCTCCGGGCACCACACACTTCACACCCTGGTCCTACGACCGGCATGTGCCGCTGGGCTTTTACGGCTCCGCTTTTCTGCCCGGCACCTATCGCGGACGGGTCGAGCCGGTAGACCTCGCGGCTACCCTGGCTTCGCTGCTCGGCGTCAACCAGCCGTCCGCCTCGGTGGGCAACATCCTAACGCAGGCGCTCCGACCCGCTGCCGAGTTCCAGTACGCGAAGGAACCCGCCGCCCCCAAGCGTGCGCGCCGGGCAACGCACTTGGGGCCTGCGGCCGGTTCTTCTGCGGCCGGGGGAGACGCGCGGTGAAGCCTGACATGCGCGTAACCGTCGCCGGAATTCCGCTGCAAACGCCGGTCCTCGCGGCCAGCGGCACCTTCGGCTATGGCGTCGAGTTTGAAGACATAGTGCACCTGAACCGCGTCGGCGGTTTCGTCACCAAGGGCCTGAGCCGCGAGCCGATGGCCGGCAACGCCGCGCCGCGCCTGATTGAGACAGCCGCCGGCATGATCAACGCGGTTGGCCTGCAAAATGTCGGGGTCGACGTCTTTGTGACGCAGAAGCTGCAGGCCTTCAGCCACAATCCGCCGCCCTGCGCCATTCTCTGCAACGTCTTCGGCTACACGGTTGAGGACTACCTGGCCGTGCTGCGCGTGCTCAACACCGCCGACGGCATCGCTGCCTACGAGATCAATGCGTCCTGCCCGAACACCGCGCACGGGGGCATGGTCTTTGGCGCGGACGCGGCTTTGCTGGCTGATTTAGTCACAAAGGCGAAAAAAGCGAGCGATCGGCCGATTTTCGTCAAGCTGTCGCCCAACGTGACCTCTATCGCGGCCATGGCACGGGTCGCCGAGGACGCGGGGGCCGACGGCCTCACCCTGGTCAACACGTTTCTCGCGCTTGCCATCGACATCCGCACCCGCAAGCCGAAGATTGCGAATGTGACCGGAGGGCTCTCCGGTCCGGCGATCAAGCCGATTGCGGTACGCATGGTGTGGGAGACCGCGCAGGCCGTGCGTATTCCCATCCTGGGGGCCGGCGGCATCGGCTCAGCCGAGGATGCGGTCGAGTTCCTGATGGCAGGCGCCACAGCCGTGCAGGTCGGCACCGCCTCCTACGCTGACCCGCGCGCGGTCGAGCGCATCGCCGGCGGCCTGGAACACTGGTGCAGCCGGTCGGGCGTGACAGAGGTACGTTCACTGATCGGCTCGTTTGACAGTGGGCGCTCCGGCGCACAAGCCGCGCCACCCGCGCCGGGCATGGTCTCAAGCCTGTCGGACGGCGCCCCGGCAATGCCGGAGCTTGCAGACAAGCCCGGTACGCGCGAGGCCGATGCAGCAACCGCGAAGCGGTCCTGATGCGTAAGGGGAATTTTGCGAGTCTTACGACGGAACCCGCGTGGCTCTGGGCTGAAATCGAGAGCTAGGCCGCCTTGCGCGGTACGCGGTTCCGGATCTCGCGCGCCTGCGTCATGGCGACTTCGCTCAAGAAGGTTGGAGCCGGTGTGACCGCGGCCACCAGCAGCCATAGCAGCACCGAGAGAAGCAGCCCTGCAAACGCCAGCTCCTGCAGGGTCACCGGAAAGTTCAGCTGCCGCATGTGCAGCGCGATCGCCCAGGTCCGCAGCGGCTCCAGATGGTGGATCACGGCAATCGCCAGCAGAAACGCGAGAATCGACACAGTGGCAACGCCAATCAGGGTCACATCGATGGTGCGGTGCAGCCGCTGACGCGTCCTGCATTGCCGGCAGGTGACAAGATGCTCCTCGAGATCGCCCCGCACCGCCGGGCTTGATCCGGAGATATCGTAGCGCCAGGACGACAGAATATCGCCCACTACAGGATCCGTGCACTTGCTCATACCTGCCTCACTCCCTCTTCGATGCGTCCGCTCCCGACGGCCTTCCACCTGCGCTTGCAGGGAGGCGATACGGCTTCCATCCAACTCAAAAGCGGAGAAATCTACTTCGTCTTAATAGTGTAAGCGCCTTCTGCAGAACTCTTTGCATCCTAGGCGGTCCATTTTTCCTGAAGGCTTTCCGGCGACTCGACCGCGGGCCGCCCTGATAGCAGGACGGTCGGGATCGTGGAAAGCGCTCCCGCCTACAGGCAGATCGACTCGGTAGGCTCATGCTGCGCCGCGATCACCAGCCGGTTCGCCAGCAGCTTCATGCGATCCCGCAGTGCCCACTCCGCCGCAATCCGCGCCAGCTCCGGCATGTTGTTGCTTTCAGACAAGTGCGCCAGCACGACATAAGCCGCCTGGCCGTCATACCCCTTTTCGAGAAACTCCGCCGTCGCAGCGTTGGATAAATGACCGACCCGCGACAACACCCGCTGTTTCACCGACCAGGGATACGGCCCATCCCGCAGCATATCCAGGTCGTGGTTCGACTCGAGCATCACCACATCGCACCCACGCAGCTGCTGGCTTACGTTCGCCGGCATATAGCCCAGGTCGGTCGCAAGACCTATCTTGATGCCCTCGCTTTCCAGCACGAAACCCACCGGATCCGCGGCATCATGCGGGATCGTGAATGCGGAGACCTGGAGATCGCCGATCGAGAACGGCTTGCCTGACTTGAAGTACTCGACCGACGGCAGGGCGGTCGGGTTAGGTGCAGAAACCGCCTGCGCGGCTTGCGGCACCTGCGGTGCGGCCGGCTTGGTGCTTGCGGGTTCGGCAGCTGCGGCCCCCTCGTTGGCCGGGACAGGCTCGAAGCACTCCTCGGTACACAGGTTCTCGGTAGCAGATCCCGCCGCAAGCTCCTGCTCGTACTCTGCGGCTTCTTCCGCGCACGCCTGCAGCTCGACATCGCGGTAGCCTGCGGCTGCAGCATCCATCCCGGCGCTGATTGTGGCAGAGCCGGAGCTGCCGCTTGCTTCGCCGACCGAAATGACCGCGCTTCTGGGAATTTCTTTGGCGCTTGCCAGCGCAGACCACGCCGGGGCTTCCGAGCTCTGATCGGCGGCCTTTGCCGCCTCAGCCTTGCGCGTGGCTAGCCAGTCCGCGTAGGTCATACGCCGCTGCGGGGTCATCCAGCGCATCCACGCCCGATGCGTCGCCTCGGTAAAGTACACAGGGATGCCGAGGCGCCGCGCCATGACCGACAAACCCTGCACATGATCCTGGTGCTCATGGGTAATCAGGATCGCGTCGAGCGCGCGCGGGTCCTCCCCGGCCTGCTCCATACGCTTTACCAGTTCTCGGCAGCTCAGCCCGGCGTCCACCAGCACGGTGGTCCGCCCGCCTGTCACCACCGTTGCATTGCCCCGCGAGCCGCTGGCAAGCACCGTCATCCGCACCATTCCTTAACGATACTCCCGCGTGCGACGGCCTCGCTATGGCACTCTGTTGCTTCTCACGACAGTCTGCAATCGTCCTCGCAGTCGATGCTGCTCTCACCTCGCCAGAACATGCCAAACTTCATGGGCTGCCATTCCACAGATCACCCGCCACGAAGTGGCCGCTCGCCGCGTAGGCGGTTTAAGCTCTTGGCCGGCAGGATGGCCGCCTGCTCTTTAGGGCGGCCATCCTGCCGGCTCTATGCAACCTCCACCAGCAGCATGGTCACGTTGTCATGGCCGCCCGCGCGCAGGGCGGCATCCACCAGGGCCTGCGCGCGCTCGGCAGGCGAACCTGCCCGCTCTAGCAGGATCGCGATCGCTGCGTCCGGCAGCTCGCGTGTCAGCCCGTCGGTACACAACAGCAGCAGGTCGCCCGGCTCCACCGACAATACCTGCACTTCAGGCTGCACGGACCGGCGTGTACCCACCGAGCGAGTAATGACGTGGCGTAAAGGCGACCGCGATGCTTCTTCACCGGTCAGCACACCCATGCGGATCTGCTCCGCGACCAGCGAGTGATCTTCCGTCAGGCGCGCCAGCTGGCCGCGCCGCCAGCGGTACGCCCGACTGTCTCCGACATGGACCAGCGCAGCCTCGCGCTGTCCTCCGTGTCCGCCGCTACCCGCAAAGTCCCGGAACGCAAGCCCGACCAGCGTCGTCCCCATGCCGTCCAGCGCAGGCTCGTGAGCGGCGCGCGCATGCACGCGCCGGTTCGCCGCGCACACCGCCTGGGCAATCGCTTTTGGGGTTCGCTCGCCGGCGGGCACGCCGGCAAGCACCTCCACAAAGGCTTCCGCCGCAATCTGGCTCGCAATCTCGCCTCCCGGCGCTCCGCCGATGCCGTCGCACACAGCAAAGATCCCGGCCTCAGCCGCGTAGCTCCACGCGTCTTCGTTGCGCGCGCGCACCCGTCCCGGGTGGCTCAGGCCGGCAGCAACGGTCTGGAGAGAAGCAGTCACCGGGTTACTCTACACCGCACTCCGCGCTCTTGACTCGTTCTTCCGGCACCGCAGTGCGCGCGTTTCCTATCTTGGGAATATCCGGGACGCCCAGCCCGCGCCGCGGACATGACGAAAGGCACCATTTGGGCGCAGAAAAGAAGAAAGCGGTAGACAGACTCCCAGCAGCTTGCGTGTACGCTGACCAAAATGCGCTGCCCAAGGACGCCGCTAGCCTGATGAACACCCTGACCGCGCGACTCAAGCAGATGCTCTGGCAAAGGCATGGGCAGGCCGCGTTCCCAGCCGAGTGGGATGGGCGCGTCTACGGCGGCGGGCGCGTCAGCCAGCGATTCTGGGAGTACCACAAAACCATCGAAATGCTCGATCTCGAGGAGAGCTCGGTAGTGCTCGACATCGGCGGCGGCTCCCCTGCGACCGGCATCAGCTTCTTCCCTCGCTTGCTCGCCGACGCCGGCCTTCAGGTCTTTGTTCTGGACGTACACTTCGGCGACAATCCGACGGTTCCTGAAAACGTCACGCTGATTCGGGGCCTGGCCGATGAAGCAACCTTGTATGTTCTGCTGAAGCGCATCAAGCCCACGCACCTTTCCTGCATTTCCGTGCTGGAACACGCGCAGCCAGCGCAGCAGAAAGGCATCTTCGACGCAGTAGAACACGCCTTTGAGGGCAAACAGTTTGTGGTCACGTTCGAGTTCCACGAACTACACGTGTTCTTCGAGCAGATGCTTCACACAAAGACGCTTTCGGATGCGGTCTCGGGGCTGCAGCGTTACTACCTAAGCGAAATGTGCGCCTCACCCCTGCACTGCGTGAACGCATTTAACGGGCTCGATCGGCTCTGGTATCCAATGGCGCTGCAGTTCTCGCGCTCGGTGCTGGACGAGGCCTGACGCCCATGGAAGAAGCGGCCACCCGCCGTTAAACCGACCCGGAACGCCCCAGCTTGGCTTCTGCTTCGAGCACTACCAGCCGCGCTGCGCCGTACCGCGCCGGATCCTGCCCAGCGTCGGCGACCTGCTTCTGGCCGTCCTGCAGCTGCTTCTCGGCGGCGCGCTTGTCTACTGCGTCCGGCGTTTCCGCATATTCCACCAGGACCGTGACCCGGTCCGGCAAGATCTCGGCAAAGCCGCGCGCAACCACTAGCTTCTGGCCTGAAGCACCAGTGCCGGTGCCGCCTGAAACCACAAGCTCGCCAGCGCCGATAGCCGTAAGCAAAGGCGCCGCGCCGGGCAGAACCTCCAGAACGCCTGCCTCGCCCGGCAACACCACCGAGGTCGCGTCCGCCTCGACCAGAACCCGCTCCGGCGTCACCACGCGCACCTTCAGCCGACCCTGCTCAAACCGTGTCTCGCTTCTATCGGCCATCTAGTTCTGCGCCTTCAACTTTTCAGCCGCTTCCAGCACATCCTCGATGCTCCCCTTCAGATAGAAGGCCTGCTCCGGCACATTGTCGTGCTTGCCTTCGATCACTTCCTTGAAGCTCCGCACCGTGTCTGCAACCTTGCAGTACGCACCCGGAATGCCCGTAAACTGCTCCGCGACATGGAACGGCTGCGACAGGAACTTCTGCACCTTGCGCGCCCGGTTGACGGTGAGGCGATCTTCTTCGGAAAGCTCGTCGATGCCGAGGATGGCGATGATGTCCTGCAAATCCTTGTAGCGCTGCAGGATGCGCTTGACGCCCTGCGCGACGTCATAGTGCTCTTGCCCAACGATGCGCGGCGACAGGATGCGCGAGGAGGACGCGAGCGGGTCAACTGCCGGGTAGATGCCCAGCTCGGAGAGCGGCCGCGACAGCACGGTCGTCGCATCGAGGTGGGCAAAGGTTGTGGCCGGCGCCGGATCGGTCAAGTCGTCGGCTGGCACGTACACGGCCTGCACTGAGGTGACGGAGCCCTTCTTGGTCGAGGTAATCCGCTCCTGCAGCTCGCCCATTTCGGTCGACAGGTTGGGTTGGTAGCCGACCGCGGAAGGCATACGCCCGAGCAGGGTCGACACCTCGGAGCCGGCCTGCGTGAACCGGAAGATGTTGTCGATGAACAGGAGCGTGTCCGCTCCTTCCTCATCGCGGAAGTTTTCGGCAATAGTGAGCGCCGAGAGCGCGACGCGCAAACGCGCGCCTGGCGGCTCGGTCATCTGGCCGTAGATCAGCGCAGCCTTGGACTTTGGCAGGTCCTTCAGGTCGATCACGCCCGCTTCCTGGAACTCGAGCCATAGATCGTTGCCCTCGCGGGTGCGCTCGCCGACGCCGGCAAACACCGAGAAGCCACCGTGCTTGGTGGCGACGTTGTTGATCAGCTCCTGGATAATGACCGTTTTGCCGACGCCTGCACCGCCGAACAGCCCGATCTTGCCGCCCTTCAAAAACGGCTGGATCAGGTCGATGACCTTGACGCCGGTCTCGAACATCTCCTCCTGCGTCGACTGCTCTTCAAAGCTCGGCGCCGGCCGGTGGATCGGCAGATACTTGTCCGCGTTCACGGGACCGAGCGCATCGACCGGCTGGCCAATGACGTTCAGAATCCGGCCCAGCGTCGCACGGCCCACTGGCACCGTAATCGGCGCGCCCGTGTCGATGACCTTCATGCCGCGCACCATGCCCTCGGTCGCTTCCATCGCGACGCAGCGGACGCGGCCGTCGCCGATATGCTGCTGCACCTCGAGTACCACGTCGATCGGGCTGGGCACCTTGAAGCCGTCGGACACCACGCGCAGCGCCTGGAAGATCGAAGGCATCTTCGATTCTTCAAACTGCACGTCGACCGCCGGGCCGGAGATCTGGATGACCTGCCCGAAGTTGTTCTTGCCGCGCTCGAGATTGTCGGCTGTGATCTGTTCCTGTATCGCTGTTTCTGCCATTACCTGTTCCTTCGGAGCCAATGCTCCACATTCAGAATCTCAAAAGCAGCAATTAAACCGCAGCTGCCCCGCTCACAATTTCAATGATTTCCTTGGTGATCGCTGCCTGCCGCACCCGGTTCATGGTGAGCGTTAGGGCGTCGATCATGTCGGACGCGTTGCTGGTTGCCGAGTCCATCGCAGTCATACGCGCCGCATGCTCGCTCGCCACCGACTCCAGCATCGCGTAGTACAGCAGCGCTGATACATACCGCGGCAGCATGGCCCCGTAGACCTCATTGGCCGGCTGGTCGTACAGGTAGTCCACTTCGGCGGTGCCAAAGCGCTTTGACTCATCGTCATATTGCGCCCGGATCGCCTCCTGCTCGTCATCGCGCAGGCTGAGTCCAGCCGACATCGCGGCGGCGGCGGCCCGCTCGCGCTCTTCCTTCGACGGTTCCTCGCTTTGCTTCACTTCAGGCGCGGCCAGCGTTCCCTTCGCCTCTGCGATCAAGGGCAGGATGCGCTCAACGACAACGCGCTGTGAAATCACCGACTGGAACTCGTTGTAGCAAAGGTAGACCGCGTCTATCTCCTGCCGTGCGTAGCGGTCTACGATGTCCTCACCGACCTGCC
>CAXUDF010000134.1:0-9141 GCA_964249695.1 uncultured Acidobacteriaceae bacterium | reverse complement strand
GCGCGCAAAGCACCGGGCGACACAAGCGCCAGCACCCATCCAGCCGTGATCGCCCTGCGCCTCATGGTCTTAGCCTAGACGCTCCACGGATCACACCCGGCACCCGGCGCAACGCGGCTTTTACAGGAACGTACCCGGCCGCAAAGAGCGCGTGAAAGGGGGGTGAGGGCCGCTGGACAAAGGCGTCATCCTGAGCGCAGCGAAGGACCTGCTTTCGCACTCGCGTGTGAGCGGGCCGCGCTCAGAGGCTGCGTGAGAAATAAGGACATCCTCTAAAAGCCTCATCCTGAACGAAGTGAAGGACCTGCTGTTCGCGCGATCGGCGAGAACAGCAGGTCCTTCGTCGCTCTGCTCCTCAGGATGACGCCTCTTCATGTTTCACTAACTTCGCACACCTCTCAGATAAACCCTTTGTCGTCCGGGCATCGCTCACACCCATGCCCCGCCCTCACCGCCCAGGTGAAAGCCCATCCGCAGATCTCCTGCGCAGTTGCGGGTCTTGCACAGTGCCGTAGTTAGTGATGGTCTGCTGGGGTTTTCACCTTCCCCAAGAGTCGCCAGCGCCCACCTGCCAGCACATACCGGTAGGTCAGGCCGTCGGCCACGCGCGGCACTCCGAGCAGTGCGCTGTTCCAACGAAACTCCAGGGTCCGCAGGTCGTTGGTCCCGGTCGGCAGCTCAAACCCGCTCTCTCTTTCGCCCGGCAGCTGCGGCAGCCGCAATACCGCGCCGGTACGGCCGTCGACCAGCGCGGCCCGCATGCAGTTGGTGCCGCAGCCGCGCTGTACCAGTACATAGCGGCCGTCATAATTAACGCCGATGCGCTCGTGCTCCGTTTCCCCATCGACCACGCCATAGCCCTTCGTCACGCCATCGATGAGCTCAGTCCCAAACGCTGCGTCCTCCGCGGTGCGGATCACGGGCATGTGAAGCCTGCCCGTGACCGCGTCCCTGGCCGGGTACTGCTGAAACGGCGGCGGCGACGCGGGTGGAATGGCCATAACGTATTGAAAGCCGAAACAAAGCAATAGAGCGAGCAGCATAGCCCCATTCTGCACCTCGCTTTCTGCGGCTCGTCACGCACCGCAAACAAAGCTGCGATCCAGATTCCACTCTCACCGCCCCACATGGAACCGCACCCGCAGCTCCCCATAAATCTGCCGCGGATCGCTGTAGTGAAACCCCCCAAACGTCAGGCTGTTATCGAGCAGCACCCGCGTATTTGCCACGTTCACCGCGTTCACCGCAAAGCTTGCACTCTCCCCAAAGCTCCTGCCGACGGACAGGTCCGCGCTCTCGTGCTGCGGCAGGTAAGGGCCCGGGTGCTGCGCGTCCGGCGTACCGTTGGTAAAGCCCGAGCCGTATGACACGTTGCCGTCGGCCCAGGCGTGCCAGGGCAGCGCGGTCCGGTAGCCTACGCTCAGCGTGTTGCGCTGGTCATGGTCAACCGGCGTGTAGCTGAAGCCCGCGTCGCACGCCGCCGAGCCGACCGGCACGCAGATCAGCCCGCCGGTGATGGCACCCCGCTGCTCCGCGATCTGGTTGGAGTAGCTCAGGTGCGCCCCGCCGCCGTGCGGCAGCCGGGGCGAGCGCAGCGTCAGCTCCCAACCGCGAATCAGCGCGCCGTCCAACGTGACCGGGTAGTAGATGCTCGACTCGCCCAGGTTTGCGTGGTCCAGAAAGTTGTTGGCCCGCGTCTGGAAGTTGTCCGCGTCCAGCAGCCAGCCGTGCAGCAGGCCCGGCAAGGGAATCTGCACCCCGAACTGGTGCTCCTCATCGCGCTCCCCGTGCAGCGGCGCAAAGCTTGTGTTCTGTGACATAGCATAGGTCACGATGGGACCGGCGGCGGTAAGCAGCGGCGGCGGCTGGTAAAAGCGCCCGTAAAAGCCGCGAAATACCCACCCCAGCCGAGGCACGCGCACCGCCGCGCCCAGGCGCGGGTCGGTACTGTTCTCGCTGAAGGCCCCGGTAAACAGCGTTTGCCGCAGGCCGCCGGTCAACGTCAGCCACGGCGTCGCCTTCCAGTTGTCTGACACCCACTCCTCGATCACACCGCCGGCCGCCGTCTCCGGAAGCCTGAACGGCTGCGCGCTGCCGTCGGAAAACACCGCGCCGAACAGGTAGCTGTCGTGCTGCCCAAAGCCGTAAAAGCCGCCTTCCAGCGTTTGCCGCGCGACCGTGCCGGTGATGGACGCCTGCAGGCCCGCATAGTTCGACGCCCTGTCTGAGGTTGTCGCAACCGGGCTATCCGCGGCACCCGGCGTCAGGTCGGCTCGGTTGTAGTGGTAAAACGGCGACACCTGCAGCAGGGTCTCCTGGGTAAAGCTGTGCGCCCAGGTCGTTTCCGCCAGCCCGTCCACCTCACGCTGCGTGTCGCGCAGCCGGCTTGAGTCGTACACGCTGTTCTCAACGCTGTTCGGGTCCGGGTCGTAGGGGATCTGGAAGAAGTCCGTCCGGAGCTGCACCACCGCGCGCAGCTGGTCGGTGGGCGTCTGGTTGTCGATGAGCGAAGCAAAGCCCCCGTAGCCGTTCGCCGCATCGTGGAGCACACGCGCCACCGGCGGCGACAACCCGTAGTCGCTGCGGTTGCCGTTCAGGCTCCCGTACAGCCCCAGCTTCTCGGTGTGGCTGCCGTAGTTCAGCTGGTCGTCGGTCTCGAAAAAGCTGCCCAGCGTTGTCACCAGCTCGGCCGTGCCATTGCGCTCAAACCCGCTGCGCGGCACCACGTTGAACACGCCATAAGTCCGGTCGCCCACATCTGCGTTGTAGCTGCCGCGCTGCACCTCCAGGTAGTCAATGTCCTTGGGGTCAATCTGCGCGCCCACATTGCTCGCGATGTTGGTGTTCGGGATCTCCACGCCGTCCAGCTCCCAGCTCACCTGGTGGCCGCCCCGCATATGCAGCTGGTCGTGCGTGATGTAAGCGCCCGGCACAAAATCCGTAATCATGGCCAGCGAGTTGGTGCGGTCCGCCCCCGGTGTATCCGCGATCTCCTCGCGATCCACCAGCGTCGTCGGGGTTACTGAGTCCACGTTCGCTGTCTCGCCTTCATGCACCACCATCGAGTCCCGCCGCGTCTCGACAGACAGCTGCACATGGAGCACCGGCGAGGTGTCGGATTGCAGGGTCAGCGGCTGCTCCACAGTAGCGAACCCTCCCTCTTTCACTTGCACAACATAGGCGCCAAGCGGCACTGCGAGAAATCGAAACGCCCCCTCGGCGTCCGTTTCAGACGCGACCGTGTACGCGGAATCAGCAGCCCTCAGCAGCACCGTTGCGCCGCTCACAGGACGATGCCGCGCATCGTGGACCACCCCCTCGACCCGCCCGAAGACAGTGGCATGCAGGGACAATGGAAGAAGAATGCAGGGAAGAACAAGCGGCAGAATGCGGCGCATCGGGAGCCTTTCATCACGGGTGTGACGAGGCAAAGTACCTGGAGAAGGTACGGACGATCAGTCAGCAGGAGCGGAACGGCGGCGACCGGTGCAGCTGGTTGTTCCGGCGAGAACCACTCCCTCTAGAGGGAGAGTGTCTGGCTTGCAAACGCGGGGGGACCGCGCTTCTGGCGGGCGCGTTCCGCGGCAATCCTGCGGCGCACCTCGGTCTGCGCTGCGCCCTCACGGCGGCTTGCAGCCGGCAGCGGCAGACGCAAAGCCTGCCCGCGCGCCGACGCTTCCACGTGGAACGACGCCGGTGTTGTCGGCACCGGCATGTATGGGCAGCCTCGGCGCGGCGCCCCGACCGTCCGGCTTTCCGACTCCGCAGACATACCGGCGCGCTCGGCCATTGTCATCGCGCAATGGTGCGTGCCGTTGCGCCGGCAGCACGCCTGCAGCCCCGCCTCACTGTCGCCCGTCGCGGCAAGCAGGGGCAGCAGCATTGGGGTGCCCAGCAACAGCAGCAGCAGAATGGCAAGCGCGCGGTGCAAGAGGCTCCAGTCCAGGGCGAGGCAACGCCGTCAGTCCATGGCAAAAGCCATGCAAAGTGCCGGGCTCTAGCGCGGGGTGTACTTCTGCGAACCGCGCCGCGACTGCTTCACATCCCGCGTCAACGCACGATTGCCCGCGGCCGGCATCGCATTGTCCACTGTGCGCGTGATGATGCCGACGGCCACCGCCTCGGCCAGCAGAACAAACAAAAGCAGCATCCAGTTCTCGAACGTCCAGATGTGCGTGTCAAACCCTCGCAGGTACTGGTACCATTCGGCGAAAACCACCGCCCCGTAAATCAGCACGAAAAGAAGGACAAATCTGGGGGTCACACCGACTCCTGTGCTGCGGCACTCACAGCTTCACCATCTCCAGCATACCTTGGCCAGCAGACTCGCACGCGGCCGGCGCCCTGCCGACTGCATACGCTGAAGCCTCAACAGTGGGTCTGTCCGGGCGCGGTGTTGTGCCAATCTTATCCGCTCACCGGATGAAGAACCGATTTGCCGCCCGAAATGCTGCTCCAAAGTACCGCGCCCAGCCAGGTCACCCCGCACGTCTCCTGCCTGCGCCAAGGCACAAATCTGGCCCTATCGCCACTCTTGAGCAAAAGTGCACAGTGCCGCTCCTCCATTCGGAGAATGCTGAGTGCAAGAGGTCGCTGTAAAAAGTCCAGAAGTGTGGCACGGACTCATTCCCCACTGTCATGAGCCGATGCCGCCCCTCGCACCGCACCCAAAGCAGAGGCCTCCAGACATCTGTCCAGCAACGCGTGTCAGTGGCGAGGAGCCGCGGTCGGCGCACACGAAGCGAACTCTCGTGCCGAAGGCTGCCGACGCCTCCCAACTCTTACCCCACTTACCCCAGAGGAGATTCGAGATGAAGCCGAGCTTGACCATGCAGCACCACGTAGAGCGCGCGCTGGCTCAGGAACCGGGCGTCAACTGCGCGAACATCGGTGTCGTTCTGAATGCGGATCGCCAGATCACCCTGACCGGTACGGTCCACTGCGACGCAGCCAGGCTCGCCGCGCTGGAAGCCGCCCGCGCAGTCCCCGGGGTCGGCATAGTCCAGGATGCCCTGGTGGTCCACGCGATGCAGCTCCAACCCGCGAAGGATGCAAACAGCCCTGCTGTGCATCCGCAGGCACCCATATCGCTCGATGCCGCTCCCGGAAAAGCTGACGGGCGGCAATCGCTCATTTCGGCGTTCTGATTCTGATATAGACCCGACAAGTAGAAGCCGCGGGGGAGGACAGTCAAAGACTAGTGACCAACTCGACGCGTCGGACGGAGAGGCGACGGCTTGGAGGGCAGCGCCTCGAAACTCCCGGGCTCCGCACAATTCACTGCTGCGGCAATATCAACAAGTGTTGCGGGTGAGTGTTTCAGGACGGTCCAATCGATTGTCGGCAGCACTACCAGACCCAAAACGCGACCTTCAAGGTTTTGTTAATGCAACAGGTTCTTGTCTCCCGTCACCATGACCTGAAAGCCGTCTCGCTCCGCCGCTGCCAGGAGATCTCCGTTTTTTAGCTCCTGCCAGCCCACTTGACGCGCCGTAGTGACCTCGTGGCCGACCAAATGACGCCAAAGCGGCGCGGGCACATTGTTATCAAACAACACCTTCACGGCTTAAGCGCACGATCATACTTTATGGCATAAGCCAGCAACTTACGCACACCATCGGCGGGAAGCTCGAAAACTTCAGCTATTTCATCAGCAGGCAGACCGCTCCGGTAGTTCTCGACAATGGCGTCAGCAGGCATCCGCGAGTGCTTGAGTATGGGGACGCCGCTCACCTTGCCGGGGACGGTTTCGACTTCGGGGCAATCGGTCCAGTCCATTGGAGGCGCTTCCCTGTAGCTGTGCTACAGCTGACAGCATAAGCGTCTTCTTGCGCCAAGTACAGATTGCCGCAACGACATAGCCGGTACTACCTTGTCGGTAGAGCGCTTTGCTTTGTAATGGTGGCGCTGAAGTTGAGCGACGTTTCTGGAACCGTTCCCGTCAGGTTTGCCGTTTGCCCTTGCACTGTGCCCCCATAGTCGCAAGCTGAATTGGTCTTGGCCCGTAACACTCGCCATCTGGCTGCATGGCGTTTCACCCTGACCTAAGTTGTGAGATCTTGACCCCATTGAATGTAAGTCGCTTCGTAGCGTCCGCGTCACGTACTTCTCAGCACATTTAGCCCACCAACGCGGCCTGTGCCTCAGCCAGTGCTCAAATCCGCATCGGCATAATGATGTACCGGTACTTCGCATCATCCTGCGCGTCTTCCGGCCGCATCTGCCCGGCTGATTGCGCGTCTTTAAACTCCAGGCGCACCTCCCCGGCGTTTCCGACAGCCTTCAAAAAGTCCAGCAGATACTGCGAGTTAAAACCCACCGCGATTGGGTCAAAGTTGTACGGGGTCTCGATCACGTCTTCGCTCTCACCCGCCTCATTCGACGATGAAGAAATCCTGAGCTCGTTCTGCTCCAGACGTATCTTGATCGCGCCCGACCGCTCATCGGCAAACTGCGCCACCCGCTGAATGGACTGCTGCAGCTCCTCTGAGCGCACCACCAGGAACTTCGTATTCTCCCGTGGCAGCACCGCCTCGTAATTCGGAAAGTTGCCTGAAAGCTTGCGGCTTGTCAGCACGCGCGTCCCCACCCGGAAATAGAGCTGGTGCTCGTCATCGGCAAAGTCGATCTCGGTCGCGTCCGTGTTCCCCAGCAGCCCCTGCAGCTCCTGGAGCGCCTTGCGCGGGATCAGGATCTTGCGCTCGCCGGTCACGTTCTGCAGGTTTTCGCCTGTCTTCTCGATGTGCGCCAGGCGGTGCCCATCGGTCGCCACCATGGCCAGCGATTCGGACTTCAAAATCAGCAGCGCGCCGTTGAGCGTGTAGCGCGACTCTTCGTTTGAAATCGCAAAAATCGTCTTCGCGATCATGCTCTTGAGCGAGACCGCCGGGATGCGCGTGCCCGCGCCAACTGGAAACTCCGGCACCTGCGGGAAGTTCGCCCGCGCCATGCCCACCATCTTGGTATTCGACCGGCCTGCCCGGATCTGCACCCAGTGGTTGTCCATCAGCTTGATCGAGACCTCGCCGTCGCCGAGCAGCTTGATGTAGTCGTACAGCTTGCGCGCCGGGATGGTGCACGAGCCGGCCTTTTTGACCTTCGCATTGCAGCTGGTCCGCAAGCTCTGGTCCAGGTCGGTCGCTGTAATCTGCAGTCGGTCGTTCACAGCCTCGAACAGGAAGTTCGACAGGATCGGGATCGTCGTCTTGCGCTCGACGACACTCTGCGCCGCGGTCAACTCCCGCAGCAGCTCCGCCCGGCTCACCGTGATCTCCATCACGGCGTTGTTGGTGGCCACCGGGGCCGCCCCGCCTTTAAACAGCTCGTCAGGCCTGCTCTCCGGCGCAGTCTCCAACACGGCTTCCGGCGCGGCTTCCGTTTCTGTCTGTGGGTCCGCGATCATTTCCTCGTCCAGTCCTGTTTCCGCCATCCCGAGCCCCTTTTCCGTCCCCGCTGCCAAGCCGATCCGCAGCACACGCCGTCCGCTTCCGTCGTTCCTGCTTCCCCATTTTAGGTGGCTTTGCTCACGCTGCGCACCACCAATCCCACCCTTGTTCAGTCCGGATTCCCACACTCTCCACAGGCCCATTCCGGAACGTTCACCCCAAGCCTCCCAACGCTCGGCGGCTCCGCGACGGTTGCTTCTAGCCTTTCCTCAAATTCATAAAAACAGGAGCAGTAACCGTTGCGGAAGGAAAACAGGAAAACCTGCCCCGAGGCCGGTTCTACAAGTCCCGGCGCATATGTCCTGTTTTCCAAAACCAGGCTGTGGAAATCGCAAATCGAGAACAAGCCGGTACCGCCGCCAGGTTCCGTCCCCGGACTTCCCGCTTCCGCACAGCCCCGCGTGCCGCTGGTGTGCAAAGGGAGGTGCCGGATGAGGAAAGCGCGGTTCCGCCCAGCAATTGCAGCTACCTCTCTCGCCCACATCTTCCACAGTGCCCTGGTTATCCACTTTTACGGCGCGCTGTGTAGATCCGGGCCGTTACTGAGGGCATGTCGATCAAGAAAAGAAGTCCTGCTACGTTCACGTAGATCGAACAACCGATCGGAACGGATTTCCGCGGTGAGGACGGGCGCTACATGCAGCTGAAATACATGAAGATGACGGTGCCGCGCCTTCTGCTTGCCGCTGCAATCTTGCTGGCTCCCGGTATGCACGCTCAGCAACCTTCAGCTGCATCAGCCTCTGGTTCCGTCCCGGTTCTCAAACCTGGCGGTTCGGTATCTGCCCCAAAAGTGCTTCACTCCGTTGATCCGAAGTTCCCGCTCTTCCACCGCAAAACCGGCGTTTGCGCCCTTTCCGTAATCATCGACACAGAAGGAAAGCCGCAGAACATCCACGTCGTTCGCTCCCTGAGTCCCGCAATGGACAAGAGTGCGATCAAAGCGGTCGAGCAATACACCTTTCAACCGTCCATGCGGGACGGGAAGCCTGTTCCTGTCGAAATCACCATTGAGGTCAACTTCCAGCTGGTTCCATGAACAAACGCAATCGTTGCTTGAGGCAACAAGGCCTTCGTTTTCTGCTCCTTACTAGCTATAGCTCGGCTTGCATGGGGAGATCGCAGATGACAGAACCGACACGCGGCATGGTACGACGGTACGGAGTGGCACTCGCGCTTGCTTTCGCCTTAGGAGCTGGCAGCGCACTCGCCCAGGCAGCCTCCGACCAGGACAAGCACTTCCTCGACGACACCGCCAAGGACTCAAACTACGAGATCAAGACCGGCCAGCTCGCACTGCAGAAGAGCCAAAGCGCCGACATCAAGGCCTACGCCACCATGGTCATCCACGACCACACTGCGCTCAAGCAGCAGGTCAAGCTCGCCGACACAGCAGCCCAGGTAAAGCCGACCGATGAGGGCAGCATGTCCCTCTCTGACGACGCCAGCTACGCCAAGCTCAAGCTCCTCAGCGGCGACTCCTTCGACAAGGCCTACATCCAGGGCCTCGTCAAAGGCAATGAGCAAAGCCTCAAAGACGGCAAAGCCGAAGTCGCCGCCACCACCGTTCCCGCCATGAAGACCCTGGCCCAGCACCGCGTCACCCTCGACGCGAAACACACCGAGAAAGCCAGCCAGCTCGCCACCGCCCACCACGTGCCGGCCGGCAGCTAGACTCAGGACCCCCTGCGCGGGA
>CAXUDF010000133.1:0-9431 GCA_964249695.1 uncultured Acidobacteriaceae bacterium | reverse complement strand
GAATCTGCCGGATCACCTCGGCAAACATACGTGCGCCGCCCAGCACATCATCATCACGGTTAACGCTGGTGATCACGGCGAATTTAAGTTCCAGCTGGGCGACTGCTTCAGCCACCCGACGCGGCTCATCCAGGTCGATCGGCTCTGGACGCCCTTTGGGCACAGCGCAAAACCCGCAGCGCCGGGTACACAGGTTGCCGAGCATCATGAAGGTTGCTGTGCGATGCGACCAACACTCGCCGATGTTTGGGCAGTGCGCGGACTCGCAGACGGTATGGAGATTGAGCGACCGCGCCAGCTTCTTCAAATCATGATAATTCTCACCAACCGGCGCGCGCGCCTTCAGCCACTCCGGCTTCCGCACCGGCGTTCTCGGCGAGAGGTCGATCTGGATAAGATCCGGAAGTCCGGTCACAGCCGCCATGATCCCAAGTCTAAACTCAGGCCGCTCGGAGCGCTTGCTGATGCCTGCAAAAACAAAGGCCGCCCGTAAGGAACACGGGCGGCGTCGATGATCTATTCCGAGCAGGAGCTACCGCGCGATAGTGCGGTACATCACGCCGTTCCGCAACACCAGAACCGGGGCACCAGGAGGCGGCGCGAGATAGACCGGTGGAGGCGGAGGCGGTGTTGAAACGTAGGTATACCCGTATGCAGCCGGGCGAACCGGCTCAACCGGAGCCTCGTACACTACTGGGGACCGATGGATCAGTCCCGCAGGATCCCGCAATGGCTCCTGGCCCACGGGGATGCCAAAATCATCCATGACCTTCAGGGTCAGGCGGGTTTCTTCCTTGAGCGTCGGCCGGGGACCGCGACGCGGCAGGTTGATCAGATCGATTGGCCAAAGAATGGGAATTGACCACTCGACGATGTCGCGAACAGGATGACCTTTGCCGTGAATCCTGCCCTGTTTGTCGACCGGGTAGCCGGGAACATAAACCACTTTAGCCGAGACCGGTACGACCGTGTCCGGCTGAATGACCATGCGGTCGAACTTCAGCTCCATCCATCCTTTGCCGACCAGGTGCCCGGGATCCTTGTAGTCCTCAAAGCGCCCGACCAGGTAGCTCCCATACGGCAATGTGGAACGTCCATATAGTTCGACATGACTGATCTGACAAAGCACAGGGTCGCCGACATCGGCAGTTTTGGACGACAGTTTGGGCTCAGACACTGTGCACTGAATGAGGGAGCCGGCCGGGATCAACTGCTCCGCTGCATGGGCGGCAACAGGCAACGCGCAAAGCGAAAGTGCAACAGACAACATGCCCTTCATGGAAGCTCCTGATTGAATGGGCCAAGCGTACGTGCCCGGGTCGCGGTTCTTATGTGTGCCGCGTTGCTGCGGCGCTAAGGGCGTTCCCGTCGAAATTGGGGTAAGTTCCTCCGGGTCACCATCATGGCGCGTTTCGTTACCGCGGTCAATGAAAGAGTGAATTCGACCTTGACAGGCGTAGAAAGCCTACCCTGCGGCCTGTTCTAAAAGCCGTTTACAAGAAAGGAGATCAGCGCTAAGTGCAATCAGGAGAATATGTTGAAGGCAGCCATCATCATCTACTCTATGCTGACAGAATGGCATGCCTTTTTTGCAGGATCGTACGTCGAGAGATTCCGGTGGCCGCTGTCTTTGAGGACGAGCAAGTGTTGGCCTTCCCGGACATCGCGCCTCAGGCCCCAGTCCACCTGCTGATTGTCCCCCGCATGCATCTTGCATCACTCGCGCATACCGCGCGTGAGCACGCCCCTTTGCTGGGGCACCTGCTTGTGGTAGCAGCGGAGCAAGCCGCGGCACACGGTCTGGCTCAGGGGTTCCGGGTCGTCATCAATGCGGGCGAGCATGGAGGGCAGACGGTGGACCACCTGCATGTGCACGTGCTGGGTGGACGTGCAATGGGCTGGCCGCCCGGCTAGTTTGCCGGGCTTTCGCAGGTTACGCCTCGACCATATCTTCAGCGTCATCAATCCCATGCCGACGCAGTAAGTTCGGCAGATTCTGCGAAAATGCCGAGCGCGGCATCACGGAATCGCAGCCCGCCTCAATCGCCTTCAACTTCAGATCGCCTTGGATGTGCTGGAGGAAGCCGATGATGGAGGTTCCCCGCTTCAGCTTGGCTTTGAGCTTCGGAATGGCGCTGAGCGGCTTGGCATTGCCATTGTTCAAGTCAAAGACAATCAGGGATGGCCTTTCGGCTTCCGGCGCATCGGTAATCGCGGCCAATGTTTCCTTTTCGGCCTTGGAAAACTGAATTTTGATGCCGAGTTTGCGAGCCGCTTCCTGCATCTTGGCAACCACAAACAGGTCTTCGATGAAGCAGATGATGCGCGTGGGGGCATCGGCTCGCAGCACACCGGCCGGCTCCATTGCCGATGAGTCATTCCGCCCGTTCACATTGCCATTTGCATTGCCGTTGCGGAAGTCCAGCGTCGAGGGTGAACCATCCGCGACATTGCCGTTCACTGCGCGGTATGAGTGGTCCATCGGACCTACGAAGCTGGTAGGGCCGCGCCGGCCGAACTTACCCTTTCGACGACTATTTCCGTTTGGATCGCCGAAATTTTCACTGCCGAAACCGCCGCGTGCGCCTTCCCGGTTGCCATCCGGACCTTCACTGCGGGCTTTCCAGGGACCGCCCGGGCGAGCCTGTCGGCTATGACCCTGACCACTGCTTTGATTCTGTCCGCTGCCTTGATGCGGCTGGGGAGCCCCGCCGCGTTTGCGCCCATTCTTGCGTTTGCCGGAGGGCTGACCGGCGGCCGACGGTTGCTGACCACCTGAGCTGCCCGATTGGGGGATCGGCGCGCTCGCTACCGGACTGACAATGGGAGTAGAAACATCGTCAATTGTTGTTGGAGTTCCCTGCTGCGGGGCCACGCTGGCTGTGGGTCCTTTGCCTTTGCGCCTTCGCCTGCGCCGACGGCTAGCTCCGCCGCCTGGTCCGGCATTCTGCGTGCCCGCATTCTCACCCGAACCCTGCGCCGGAGCAGCTACGCTGCCGGTGCCATGTCCATCGTCTCCATAATGAGCCGTGGACTCCATTTGCTCTGTACTCATTAATGCACGTCCTCGTGCTTACCCTGCCACTCCCGATCGGAAGTCACAGACACTCTGTTCTGAATCGAAGTTCTAAGATTCGCTTCTTGGTGGAAACTGCCCGCGTCTGGCGTCATCTCGGTACTACCGCGAATTTATGGCCATTCCCTCGACGGTCTTACGCTCACGCGCGAGCCGGATTGGAGTGTATGCAGCCAGCGTATACTTTCGGCTGGCCTCCCAAAGCTCATCTGCGTTGCCCTGCGGGTTTGCAATGACATCACCGGCGAAGAGCCCGGCTTTCGCCGTATCGGTCACAAAGCGGACGAGCGCTTCAGCATCAGCCTCGCTTGGACCACCACTAGCGTGATACTACCCCGAGTCCTCCGGCACTGCAACCTGCTTCGCCCTCGAAGCACTACACAGGTTCTCTTCCGACTGCAGAAAGCGCAAGATTCACTCCCATCCAAAGTTGCTCTGGCGTCAACCCAAGCACAAAGCGAAATGCCGCGCGACGGCGCAGACGGCGGCTTCGGCAGCGCGCGACCGCATTCCTGTTCAGCATGAACGCACTCGCCTCCGAGCGCAGCAAAAATCTGGTGGGGAGACGCGCGTCCTGGTGACGAAAGATTGCCGCGAGCGAAAAAGTTCCCAATTCAGAACAGGCCGCCCTGCTTCCGTGGCTGCAAGCGCCCAAAGTGCTCATACGCAAGTCGGGTCGCGACTCGGCCGCGCGGCGTGCGGTCCAGAAAGCCGATCTGGATCAGGAACGGCTCGTACACCTCCTCCAAAGCATCCTGCTCTTCTGACAGCGTAGCGGCCAGTGTATTCAGCCCGACCGGGCCTCCATCGTATTTCTCAATAATGGTAAGCAGCAGACGGCGGTCCAGTTCGTCGAAGCCATGCGCATCCACCTCCAGCAGCGCAAGCGCGTCCATGGCGATTGCGCGATCGATGACGCCGGTTCCGCGCACCTGCGCGTAATCGCGCACCCGCCGCAGCAAACGGTTTGCAATGCGCGGCGTTCCGCGGGAGCGCATGGCAATCTCGGCCGCGCCGTCGCGGTCGATCGGTACACCCAGCACCTCGGCCGAGCGCTCGACCACAAAGCGCAGCTCATCGTCGGTGTAGTACTCGAGCCGCAGCAGCAAGCCGAAGCGCGAGCGCAGCGGCGAGGAAAGCAGGCCCGGCCGGGTGGTGGCCGCGACGAAGGTGAAGGGCTTGATCTCCATCACATGCGTCCGGGCCCCCGGCCCTTGTCCAATGATGATGTCGAGCTTGTAATCCTCAAGTGCGGTGTAGAGCTTTTCTTCAAGCACCGGCTGCAGGCGGTGGATTTCGTCGAGGAACAGCACCTGCCGCTCGCGCACGTTGGTCAGGATCGCGGTCAGGTCGCCCTGAATCTGCAGGGCCGGGCCCGAGGTCTGCTGAAAACCGACGTCCAGCTCATTCGCCAGGATGGACGCGAGCGTCGTTTTGCCTAGCCCCGGCGGACCGAACAGCAAAACGTGGTCCAGCGCCTCGCCACGCGCGCGCGCGGCTTCGAGCGCGATCTCCAGCTGCTGCTTCGCCTTGGTTTGCCCGATGAACTCGCGCAGCAGGCGCGGCCGCAGCTTCAGCTCGAAGGAGCTTTCCTCATCGGCCCGCGCCGCGGAGACGAGCCGGTCGGGATTGTCGCCGTAGACTGCCATCGAGTACCCAGCTTAACGGGTTCGTTGAAGATCGCCTACGAAGCCAGGTGCGGCACGAAAGTCTTTCTCTGTGAACTCTTCCGCTCCTCGCTTCTGCTCTCCTGCGCACATTCCTTCGAAAACGATCACCGGTGGAGCTGAACTCTCTGCCCTTGGAGCCGATAAGGACTTTGCGGCTTGATCAGGGAAGCCTGGAGTTAAGAAATGGGAAGTGAACCAGCAGCGCAGAAGGGGGACGGATTAGGCATCGTTGAGTGGGCCCTCGTTCTCTTCTTTCTTTATGGTCTGTTCTGGGCTTTGCCCGCAGAGCTTTGGAGCTTCATACCAGCGAGGCTTAGATATACAGCGGTGTACTCGGTCGCTTACCAGATACCAACAAGTAGCATTCAAGTCACGGATCAGCCTTCCGATTGCGATTGGGGCCATGCTCCCCTAGGAGATAAAGGCTGCTCCTACAAAAAACAGCTTCTTATCGTCCGGAACAAGAATGGGAAGGTCATGGGAGTGTCAGTGAGTTGGCAAAAGTCGGCGAAGTAAAAGGAGATTCTTCATGGAAAGTATTTGGCATTCTGCGTGGTTGCGCTCGGTCTAGCCTTCAGCATGTCGGCACGCGGTCAAGGTGTTGCAAATTACACCGACGTCATGCGAGGATCCCTCTTCCCAGTGGCAAGTCTCAAGGGTGAAAGTTGTCACCACTTAGAAATCGAGATGAAAGGGCCATGGGGAGACTTCGCCATCCCAGCAGGAATGAGCAAGCAGCATCCTGGAGAAATCGAGTGGATGTTTATCAAGTTAGACACATTCCGTCTCTACCTTGATCTCGGCAAGATGGATGAAGACAAAGTCCTCAATCAGGCAATTTTTAGCTTGGAGCACTTGAGCCAGCATGCAGACGAAGTACGACCCCGCCCTGACACGCCCATGGTGATGCTTTCCACAAGTGGCATTAACGAAAACATGACTGTTGTGTCCGTAGAGCTGGATAAAGTGCACTCCTTGCATGGCGAAATAGGTACTGCGGGCGAGATGGGCTTGTCCATGGATCAACGTAGGCTCGCTGTGATTCCGTTCAGTGACCAGCAACATGCCGACGCTTTTCAGAAAGCGGTCCAGAAAGCAATCACTCTTTGTAAGGTCCAATAATCTTGTTTACAGCGGGGCACGTAGCGCAATCCCGCGCAAGCGCAGGCTGTTCATCACCACGCTTACCGAGCTCAGCGCCATGGCCGCGCTCGCCACGATCGGGCTGAGCAGCAGGTGAAAGTGTGGGTACAACACCCCGGCCGCGAGCGGCACCGCGAGCAGGTTGTAGCCGAGCGCCCAGCCCAGGTTCTGCCGCATCACCTGCCCGGCTGCGCGCGCAAGCCCGAGCGCGTCGGCGACTGCGCGCAGGTCCGGCCGCAGCAGGGTCACGTCACTGGCGTGCACGGCAATCTCCGTACCGCTGCCCATGGCCATCCCGACCTCCGCCGCGGCCAGCGCAGGCGCGTCATTGATGCCGTCGCCGACCATCAGCACGCGCCGGCCTTCCCGCTGCAGCACGCGCACCACGTCCAGCTTGCCCGCGGGCAGCACGCCTGCAACCACGTCCTGCGGCGCGATGCCGACCTCCGCTGCGGTTGCGCGGGCCGCGGCCTCTCCGTCACCTGAAACCAGCATCACGCGCAGCCCGCGCGCGAGCAGCAGCGCAACGGCAGCAGGACTTGTCGCTCGCGGAGCGTCACCTGCTCCGAGGAGCGCGGCAGCTTTGCCGTCGAGCGCGACCCACAACGGCGTGGAGCCGTCGGCAGCAAGGGCTTCTGCCTCGGCGGCAAGGCCGGGCGGCAGGCTCACGCCCTCTCGCGCCAGCAACAGCGCGTTGCCGGCCAGCACGCGCCGCCCGTCGACCAGCGCCTCCGCACCAACGCCTGGATGGGCACGAAACTGCGACACCGCGGGCACGCTGAAACGGGCGCCACTGCCCCCGCCTGCAAATGCAGGCGCGTACTCCGCAGCAAATCTTGTCGAAACGCCCGCGGCATACCGCTCGGCATACCGCACCACAGCCGCCGCGAGGGGGTGCTCGCTCCGCGCCTCAAGTTCGGCCAGCAGCGGCAGCACCTCAGCCGCATCAAGTCCGTCCGCAACAGCAAACGACCGGATCTCCGGCCGGCCCTCTGTCACGGTACCCGTTTTGTCGAGCAGCACGGTGTCCACCCGGCGCAGCTGCTCCAGCGCCTCCCCTGAGCGAAACAGCAAGCCCATCTGCGCGCCGCGGCCGGTCGCCACCATCAGCGCCGCCGGCACGGCAAGCCCCATCGCGCAGGGGCAGGCGACCACCAGCACCGCGACCGCAGCGGCCAGGGCATGCGGCAGCGCTCCGCGCGCGGGGTCAAACACCATCCACACCACGAAAGTTGCAAGCGCAAGCAGCACAATGATCGGGACAAACACGGAGCTGACCCGGTCGGCGAGCCGCTGCATCGGCGCCCGGCTGCCCTGCGCTTCACGCAGCAGCTTCACGATTTCAGACAAGGCGCCCTCGCCCGCCGCGTGCAGCACCCGGAGCCGCAGCGCACCGGTGGTGTTCACGGTGCCTCCAGTCACGCGGCTGCCGGGCGCTTTGTCCACCGGCATCGGCTCGCCGGTCAGCATGGACTCGTCGACCGCGGACGTGCCTTCCACAACCTCGGCATCGACGGGCACGCGCCCACCCGGGCGCAGCCGCAGCACGTCGCCCGGCCGCAGCTCTGCGACCGCAACCTGCTCGCTTGCCCCGCTTCGTTCCCGTTCGGCTACCGGCGGGGTCAATGCCAGCAGCCCTTCGAGCGCGGCGACGGTCTGCCGCTTTGCCCGCGCCTCCAGCACATGGCCCAGCAGCACAAAGCCAAGGATCAGCAGCGCGGCGTCGTCATAGACGTCGAGCGCGACGCCTCGTGCGGTGAAGAAGCCGGGCGCGAGCGTTATCGCTGCCGAGTAGGCAAAAGCAACCCCGGTTCCAAGGGCGACGAGCGTGCTCATGTCCGCATGCCTGTGCCGCAGGCCCGCATACGCTTTCACAAAGAACTGCCGCCCGGCGGTCACAAGCACGGCCGCAGTCCACAGCAGCAGAACGATACGGAGTCCTTCGGACGGCAGGCTGCCTATCACTCGCGCTTGCGCCGGAAAGGCTTTAGGCGAGCCTGCCTGACGCAGCATCAAGGAGATCGAGGGCATCGAGAGCAGCATGATGAGGGCGCCACTTGCCAGGCTCCATGCTGCCTGCCGGCGAAGGCGGGCATAGCTATGGTTCTCCTGCAGCTCGCGGGCCAACTCGCGCTTCTTGGAGCCTTGGACTGCCTCCGGCTCACTGCGGCCAGCGGGAGGCTCGGCTCCGTAGCCGCTTTCGCGAACAACGTCTACAAGCTTCGCGAGCGTCGTCGCATGCGGGTCGAAAGCGACCGTCGCTTCATGCAGAAGCAGGTTTACTCGGGCCGAAGTAACGCCCGGCTGCTCCTGCAGGCGGCGCTCCACAAAGCTCTGGCAGGCGGCACAGCTCATTCCCTGGATGGCAAGGGTGATCTGCTCACTGCCTGGTGTTGCTTCAGCCCGCTCCATGCATACTTTGGAGGCGAAAACCCGCCTTCTCGATCGCCTGCCGCAGCAGCGGCTCGCATTGCGGCTCAGCCAAAACGTGCGCCGCGCCAACATGAACGGTATCTACTCGTACGCCAGGGAGCGAACCTAGCGCCTGCGTGACGCGCCGCACACATGCGTCGCAGTGCATCCCGTCGATCTGCAGGGTTTGTGTCTGGAACTCACTCATGGTCCAACCTCGAATGCCACCTACCTAACATTTGACGGCATCAAGGATCAAAAGGTGGCGAAGAATTGCCACGCACAGACCAGGACGTAACCCGCAGCCCAGAGATGGTCAGAGCGGGTCTCAAAGGCGTCGGCAAAGCACCCGCCTATGAAGAGAAGAGCAAACGGCAGGGCCCAGATGAGGCAAACAGAACCGGCGAAAACCGAAAGCGCCGCCAGGAGCAGCGCCGCTAACAGAGGGGCGGAGTTGCCAAAGTAGCGTGTGCGGCGCGAGCCGATCCAGATTGCCAGAGCTGCCGCCAGCGCGACTGCCAGCCCTGCCTGTCTCCAGACAAGAAACGGCGCGTTCTGCACGCTGGACAGCGTCCAGTGTGCGCCGAAAAGCACATGCATAAGCGCGATCACGAGTGTCGCTGCTGCAGCCCAGACCGCGAAGAGGCCCGGCAGAAGACGGCGGCGGCCCTCGGCCAGGTACAGCATGGCCAGGGCGGCCAGTACAAGCCCGGCGGCGCACGCGGTCGGCGAACACGCGGCGGTAAAGGCGGTCAGCGCGGCCATGAGCATGATCCTGGGTGCCCACTTACGACGCGGCCCCTGCAGCGCATGCGCGACCCCAACGCCGGTGTACACCATGCCAAACAGCCCTACAGCGCTAAGCGCCGCAAGGCCGTGATCCTCGGCTATCGGCACGGACGCAAACAAGCCGAGGGCTGCGGAGGCCCCGGGCAGGCCCGCTTGTCGGTGGGCGACCCACCACAGGCACGCGCCTAGAAGGACCAAGGCTGCCGCCTCGAACAGTGCCGACACGCCTCTGCTTCGGCTCCAGCCTTGTGTCAGGACGAGGCGGACAAGCAGAAGCACAAGCAGGGCAGCAGCCACGAGCCTGGGCCGCACCCGGCTCGAACGCCCGCACGGGGGCGCAG
>CAXUDF010000132.1:0-9458 GCA_964249695.1 uncultured Acidobacteriaceae bacterium | reverse complement strand
CACCAGGACCCTGCTCATGGCCAGCTTCGGCCCCGTTGTGGCGGACCTGCCCGGCCTCCACCATTTTGCGGGAGGTCCGTACAACTTCGACAACAACGTGGACTCTCTGCTCGACGCGGCAGACCTGGTCTTCGTCGATCCTCCGGGTACCGGGTATGGCCGCATCCAGGGCCGCGATGCCGCCCACACCTTTTATGGCATCGACGGAGATGCGGCTGCATACGATCGATTTATCCGCCGTTTTTTAAGCAAGTACTCCCGCGGGGAGTCGCCGAAATACCTCTTTGGCCATAGCTATGGCACGGTGCGCAATGCAGTGCTTGCCCGCATGTTGGAGGAGGACGGCGTCGATTTGAATGGCATCATCGCCGACGGCAGCTTCCTGAACCAGGACGATTTTCCAGATGCAGCCTCGGGCATACCGGGCACCGACAACCCATACATCCTGGAGCTGTCCACCGTTGCCGCGACCGCCTGGTTTCACCACAGGATCGCGGGAGCGAGCGGAGAACTCGAGCCATGGCTGCGCACCGTGGAGCACTATGCCGCGGGGCCGTACGCGGCCGCATTGCTGGCCGGAAGCGATCTGCCGCCGGCGGAGGAGCAGACCATCGCGACCCAATTAGGGCAGTTCACAGGATTGCCCGCCCAAGTGTGGGTGAAGGCTCATTTGCGGCTGCAGGCGGCAGAGTTCGAAGCTCTGCTTCTAAGCGACCAGGGCTTGATTATCGGACGACAGGACACACGGTACACCGCTCCCGCGCTGCATGCGCTCTCAATCAAACCCGGGTATGACGCTTCCAGCGTGAAAGGATCCACCATCAGTGCTGCGATCGACACCTACATGCACGGTACGCTCCGGTTCGGCATAGGACTGAACTATCAGCCGGATGCTGACGTGCCGGGCCACTGGGATAACTTCCACGCGACGGATGAGACAAAACCCTGGCTGGGCGGATTTAATGTGCTGCCCGATCTCGCAGCCGTAATGACGCGCAATGCCGCGATGCGCGTCCTTGTCATGGGCGGCTACTTTGATCTTGCAACACCCTACGGGATTGGTCCTTTCGAGATGAAACACCTCCCCATGGAGCGGCAACTGCAGCAGAACTTCGACTACGCGGTGTTTCCTACAGGACACGAGCCCTATCTCGATCCTGAGTCGCGCCAGAAAATGCATAGTGAAGTGGCCCGGTTCATCACGAAGACGAGTCAGAGCCGTTGACTGTGTTTCCATGAAGCCGTGCTACATCCGCCGTACTGCCTGCCATTTGGTGCCGTGGCATGAAAGCCGCCGCGAGGTGGTGCGCGACGCGGCATTCTTTGTGGCGGGGCGGCTCTCCGGTCGATGAAGGCCTGACAGTGCCGTAAAGCTGTAGCAATGCGAGAAGCCGATTGCATGGCTTTGAAGCGGATGGCTCGGCGTTCGCGAACGACTTGGACGTTGGGCGGAATGACCCCTGCTGCATCGCGCGCTCGCGATCTACAGTCCGGGTCGCATTGCGGCGGATGTCTCCGTGACAGCGAGCCGCTCTGGAGGAGGCTGATCGAACCGGCCTTTCAGCCGCAGAAACGGACCCTCGTAGAAGCGCCGCGAGAGGTACGCGAGCGCCGTGGACACAGCCACGCAGCCCAGCACAACCTCGGAAAAGAACGCTAGATCGTTGACGCGTGCGGGCATGTGGGTCATGACGTATAGCTGTGCCAGCATGTAGACCAGCATGTGAACGAGATACAGGCCGTAGCTGATGTAGCCGAAGAAGGACAGGACGCCGCGGCGTGCCGTCCCACTTCCCTGCTCCCGCCGCGCGTGATCGCGTGCGATCCCCAGCAGGAGCAGCCCGCAGGCAGCCCAGGTAAACGGCAGGTCCTCCAGCACGGTCGTGTTGGGCCCGGGATAGTACGCGAGAGTCCACACCAGCAGCCCGCCAAACGCGACGCCCGCGCCGAGCAGCAGGAGGCCGAGCCGCCGCGCGTTATGTGTGCCGATGCGTCCCTTGTCCACGAGCAGGGCCAGCAGCGCGCCATAGGCGAGGAAGTCGAGCACAAATGGCGTCTTGTAGCGCACGTCGATGTGGGTGCTGATGTGCACGGCAAGCAGGCGCAGCAGCGGCTCTGCCGCGATCACTGCCACGAGGCCGAGGGCGAGCGTACGGGTGCGCAGGCGGCGCACACAGGTCGGCCACACGAGGTAAAACTGCTCCTCGACGGCGATGGACCAGAGCGGCAGGTACTCCGTGAGCGGCGCGCCGAACAGCCGGGCAAAGTTGGCGATGAAGAGCACGGCTGCCAGCGCAAAACGCGTGTCGATGACGTGCAGCAGTCGCAGCACGATGAGAAGCAAGAGGTAGGCCGGCAGGATGCGCAGCGCGCGGCGCAGGTAGAAACGCTGGTAGTAGCCGGGCTCGAGGCGGCTCCGCAGCAGAATGCCGGTGATGAGGAAGCCGGACAGTACGAAAAAGCCGTTGACGCCAAAGCGCCCCGTGCTGACCACGGAAAACAGCAAGCGCCCCCAGCGCTCGCCCAGGTTGGGCACCCAGGCATAGGCCCCGAACCCATGGAAGAAAACGACCATGAGGATGGCCACGCCGCGGAGCGCGTCTAGCGAGGGGAAGTGGCCTAGGGCGAGCGGCTGCCGATTTGACGAGGCTTGCGGAGCTGGAGGCACGGCCGAACCTTTCAGATCAGCGGAGAGTGTGGGCGTTTCGTCCCGTTTTGATCATCGTGTTCGAGGCCCGATGCGGTGATTAGAAACCTTACGGCGTATGCGGGTTCGTCCTATCCAGGCAGGAGCCGCGTGTCTCGCGACTGCCCCAGGGTGCGAGCTTTTGCTACACGGCGGCGTGAGCAACCGGCGGTGGCGGTGGTGCAGACGGTTCCGCGAAACGGCTCTGCCACTTGTCCTTGAGGCCCAGGATCGGACCCTCAAAGAAGCGTCGGGATAGGTAAGCCAGCAGGGTTGATACGGCTATGCAGAGCAGAACCACGACCGCGTAGACGATCGGATTGGCGGCAAGCGCCGGCGGCAGGTGTCTGCCGATGGTCAAGCCCAGCTCGGCGAAGATGAACACATTGATAAGGTACAGCCCATAGCTGATGTAGCCGAAGAATGGCAGGACTCCGCGTACTGCAGTCTGGCCGGTGCGCTCGAAGCGCGCATGATCGCGGCATAAACCCAGAAGCACGGCTCCGCAGGCGCCCCAGGTAAAGGGGAGATCGGCGAGCGCCTGATAGACCGCGCCCTCGCTGAGGCTGCTGACGCTTCCAATGCCGATGACGAGGACAGCCAGGAACACGCTAATGGCCAGCACCGAGCGGCCGATGCGGGCTGCGTTGCCCAGGTGGATGCGGCCGCTATGAATCAGCATAGACAGGAGAGCCCCGTAGGCTACGAAGTCCAGCACAAACGGTGTTTTGAAATGGATATCGATGTGCGCGCTGACGTGGGCCGCGGCAAGCCTGAGTACGGGCTCGCCGATGATGGTGAGCAGGAGCAGCCGAGTGAGCGTCTGATCGCGCAGGCGCCGTACGCAAGTCGGCCAAAGCAGGTAAAAGTGCTCTTCGACGGCCAGCGACCACAGGGAGCCGTATTCGCTGAGGCTGGCCCCGAAGATGCGCGCGAAGTTGGCTACAAAAAAAAGCGCGGCTAGAACGAAGCGGATCTCAATGACATGGGCAGCCCAAAGCACTGCAAGCACCAGCAGGTAGGCGGGCAGAATGCGCAGCAGGCGCCGGAGATAGAAGTTTGGATAGTAGTCGAGGCGTTGCCGAGCTTTCAGCAGTAGTCCTGTAATGAGGAAGCCGGACAGCACAAAAAAAACATTCACGCCAAAGCGGCCGCTGCCGATAAGGCTCTTGAGCAGGAGCCCGGCGTGCTGCCCGAACAATTTGACCCAGGGAAAGCCGTCGAATCCGTGAAACAGGACGACCATCAGCACGGCCGCGCCGCGGATGGAGTCGAGCGACGGCATGTACCGGAGAATCAGCGATCGCTCGGGAAACACCCGAGCGGCAGTGGTGGCCATAAGCTCCTTAAAGCGCACACAGGCTGGACCAGCCGTTGCGCTGAACCAGCCCATTATCACCTTGCCGCTTAGAGGGAACCAAAGCTATTCCGCAGTCAGTCCGGAAGCCGGACAGTCCGCTCAAGGCGGACCGTTCGGCTTCCGCAAACGCTGTCTAGGCGTCGGCGTGCTCGAACACCTCATCTCGCACGCTTTCATCGACGAGCTCTTCCATGACGTTCTTCGGCAAGGCTATGGCGAGCACGTCTTCGATCCGACGCGCGTAGTGGATTTCAACGCCTGCGGTCTGCGCGGGTGTCAGGTCTTCCTCGACATTCTGCCGCACATCCGCCGGCAAAATCACGTGCTTGACCCCAGCGCGCTTGGCAGCAAGAAACTTCTCCTTGATGCCGCCGACCGGGAGCACATTGCCTGAGAGCGTAATCTCGCCTGTCATGGCGATCAGCGGGTGCACCGGTCGATCCGTCAGCAGCGAAACCAGAGCGGTTGCCATGGTCACGCCTGCTGAAGGACCGTCCTTGGGGATTGCGCCTGCCGGCACGTGGATGTGCAGGTCGATCTCCTTGGTGAAGTCCTCGCTGAGGCCGATCGACTGCGCGTTCGAGCGGACCCAGGTCAGCGCGGCCTGCATCGACTCCTGCATGACCTGGCCGATCTGCCCGGTCATGGTGAAGCCGCCCTTCCCCTTCATCCGGTTGGCTTCGATAAACAGCACGTCGCCGCCGGCGGGCGTCCAGGCAAGGCCAACCGCAACGCCGGGCCGTGAGGTCCGCTCGGCGATCTCAGTATCTACCCTCACCTTGATGCCGCCCAGAAACTCCTGCACAACCTCGCGGGTGACGACGAGCTTGTCCGGCTTCCCTTCCGCGATGCGGCGCGCCTGCTTGCGGCAGACCGTGCCGATTAGTTGCTCAAGCCGGCGTACGCCAGCCTCGCGGGTGTAATGGCGCACGATAAAGCCAATCGAGTCCTCCGGAATCTCTATCTGCTCCGGCGTCAGGCCGTTCTCCTTGGTCTGGCGCGGCACGATGTAGCGCATCGCGATATTGCGCTTCTCCTCCTCGGAGTAGCCGGAAAGCTCGATGATCTCCATGCGGTCGCGCAGCGGCTCGGGGATGGTGTCGAGCTGGTTCGCGGTGCAGATGAAAAGCACCTTCGACAGATCAAACGGCTGGTCGAGGTAGTTGTCGCGGAACGTCGCGTTCTGCTCTGGGTCAAGGGTTTCGAGCAGCGCGGCAGACGGGTCGCCTCGGAAGTCGCGGCCGAGCTTGTCGATCTCGTCGAGCAGCAACACCGGATCGTTGGTGCCGGCGCGGCGCAGGTTCTGGATAATCTGGCCCGGCAGCGCGCCGATGTAGGTGCGCCGGTGGCCGCGGATCTCCGCTTCGTCGTGCATGCCGCCCAACGAAAGCCTCTGGAACTTGCGCCCCAGCGAACGCGCGATAGAGCGTCCGAGCGAGGTCTTGCCGACGCCCGGCGGTCCGACAAAGCAAAGGATCGGTCCCTTCATGTCGGGCTTTAAACGGCGTACGGCCAGGTAATCAAGGATGCGGTCCTTGACCTTGCTGAGCTCGTAATGATCCTCGTCGAGCACGTCCTTTGCTACTGTGAGATCGATGGTGCCGCCGGTACTCTTGGCCCAGGGCAGCACGGCGAGCCACTCAATGTAGTTGCGGGTCAGCGAGTAGTCGGCAGCCATCGGCGACATGCGCGCCAGACGGTTCAGCTCCTTGGTCGCCTCCTTGCGGGTCTCCTCCGGCATGCCGGCTGCGTCGATCTTTTCGCGCAGCTCTTCGATGTCGCGCTGGCCGTCGTCGCCCTCGCCAAGCTCCTTCTGAATGGCCTTCATCTGCTCGCGAAGGTAGTAGTCGCGCTGCGACTGCTGCACCTGGTCCTGCACCTCGGACTGGATCTTGTTGCGCAGCGACTGCACCTCGACCTCTTTGGCGAGATGCTTGTTGATGCGCTCCAGGCGCTTCTGCACGTCCGCGGTCTCGAGCAGCTCCTGCTTGTCAGAGGTAGACAAAAATGGCAGAGACGAGGCCACAAAATCAGCCAGGCGCGCGCCGTCTTCAATCTGCGCGGCGATGGCCTGCAGCTCATCCGAGAGAGTCGGCGATGCCGCGACGATCTGCTGGAAATCTGAAACGATGTTGCGCTGCAATGCCTCGAGTTCCGGCCCGGGAGCGGGCGCCAGCTCAGGAATCGACTCGACCGAAGCCGTCATGAACGGCTCAATCTGCTCGAAATCGTCCAGCTTGACGCGCTCTACGCCTTCCGTGAAGACGAAGAGGCTTTGGTTCGGCATTTTTACGACCTTATGGATGGTCGCGATGGTGCCGTAGGTGTGAAGATCTGACGGCTGCGGCGCATCCTGGCGAGCATCCCGCTGCGCCACGACGACGATGGTCTTCTCCTCGCCAAGGGACTGAATCAGCTGGATAGAGCCTTCGCGGCCTACTGTAAGAGGTAGCACGGCGTGCGGAAACAGAACGGTATCACGCAGAGGAAGGACGGGAAGCGTGCGGACCTTGTCAGAGGTGCGCTCGCCACGATCTTGACGCTGTGCGGAGCCGCTTGGACGAATAATGCTGAGGAAATCACTAGACATGAGTGTACCTTTATCAACTTCCTTCTATTCGACGCCGCAAGTTCAGAAAGGATGCGAGAAGAAGGCAGGCTAGATGGGTCGGGAAAGTTCCCCGGCACAGTAGCCTGCTACGGAGGGGTTAGTGCTTCGGAAGCCTGTGCGATGGCTGCTCTCATGTTTCCTCTTGTATCGACCGGTGAGTGGAAAAGCTTAAGCCCAAAAAAAGCGAAAGCGCACCAAGGTACCGCACGAAGCAGCGTACCGCGGGCCAACAGGTCGGTCAGGCCACAGGAGGCAAGGCCGCGCGGTACCGGCCCAGCTGCTTGAGGAACAAGCATTGGGCGGCGAGCTCAGCCAGGGCGAGTTCGGCGGCCTCTGCGCGATCCAGCTGGTAGTCGGAATAGAAAACATACTGCCAGGGTGAGCCCGGAACCGGACGAGACTCCAAACGGGTGAGATTGAGCTGATACCGGGCAAATACCTCCAACGCGCCCACCAGCGCGCCGGGAGTGTTCGGGACCGCGAAAGCGAGCGACACCTTGTTGGCTGGCTCCTCTAACTCGCCAAAGGACTCGCTGAACGAGTGGGAAGCCGGCCGAATCAGCAGGAAGCGCGTGTAGTTCTCCACATGGTCCTCAATGCCGGAGAGCAGGACTTCGCCGCCGTACTCGCGAGCTGCTTCCCTGCCGGCGATTGCAGCCACCGCGCCGCCGCCTTGCACGGCATGCGCGGCTGCGCCGGCGGTGTCGTAAAACGGCAAAGCCTGCAGGTGTGGGTTGGCGGCAAAGAAGTTTCGGCACTGTGCAAGCGCCACCGGGTGCGAGTAGACCTCGCGGATCGCGGAGAGCGCCACACCCGGCGCGACCACGAGATGATGCCGAATCGGTACAAGCAACTCGCGGACGATCTCGACCGGATGAGCGAGCAGCAGGTCATAGTGCTCGAGCACCGAGCCGGCCAGTGAGTTCTCGATCGGGATGACCGCCGCGTCAGCCTGGCCGGCGACCACTCGCTCAAATACCTCGGCGGAATAGGCGCAGGATTGCAGGTCCGTCAGAGCAGGTACGAGCTGGAGGGCGGCCTGGTGGCTGAACGACCCTCGTTCGCCCTGAATTGCGACACGTGTCAGCAGATTTTCCATGTCAAAGCAGCATACCTGCCGGTAGGCTCGGAGTCCGGCAACGGTATATTGCCATAGGGCAACCTACCGTTTCGAGTCGACAAACCCTGTTTTGAGGAGAGCGAAATGCTTTGGACGATCTTTGTCATTCTGCTGGTGCTGTGGCTGGTGGGTCTGGTCAGCTTTCAGGCAATCGGCGCCTATATCCACATTCTGCTGGTACTCGCGATCGTGGTTCTGCTGATCCAGATCATCAGCGGGCGGCGTTCCGCGCTATAAAGGCGCAGTCAGCGGGGCGGCTCAGGCTGCGTGGTGCCGCCCCATAAATACCGCTGTTGCGACGGCTACGAAAAAAAGGATGGAGATGACGCCATTCAGTGTGAAAAAGGCGGCGTTCATCCGCGATAGATCTGTCGGCCTGATGAGGGAGTGCTCGTAGGCGAGCAGGGCGGCTACAAGCGCCACGCCAGCCCAGCCCAGGGCCCCGAGCGCGAACAGATGCACCAGCCAAAGCAGCAGCCCCAGCATCAGCAGGTGCATGGTGCGCGCCACGGCAAAGGCAGCGGGGACGCCGAATGTCGCCGGTACAGAGTGCAGTCCGGCGGCGCGGTCGTGCTCCGCGTCCTGGCAGCTGTAGAAAACGTCAAAGCCGGCCACCCAGAAGAGTACAGCGCCGGTTAGCACCAGGATGCGCGGGTCGAGTGAGCCGCGTACCGCGATCCAGGCGGCGGCGGGCGCGATGCCAAGGGCGAGCCCCAGAACCAGGTGAGACCAGCGCGTAAAGCGCTTGGTGTAGGAGTAGAGCAGGACCACCAGCAACACGATCGGCGACAAAACAAGCGTAAGCCGGTTCAGCTGCGCCGCCGCGAGCACGAAAAGCACGCAGGAGACTACGGTGAAGCCGCCGACGAACGAGCGCGTCAGCGTGCCGGCGGGGATCGCGCGCATGGCGGTGCGCGGGTTGGCGGCGTCAAGGCCGGCGTCGGCCCAGCGGTTGAATGCCATGGCTGCGGTACGCGCCGAGACCATGCAGACCACGATCCAGACAAGCTGCATGGGGTGCGGCCAGCCGTTTGCGGCGAGCACGGCGGCGGTGAGCGCAAATGGCAGCGCGAAGATGGAGTGCTCCCACTTGATCATTTCAAGCGTGACGGCGACGGAGCGCAGGAGGGCCATAGCTTTATGCTACGCGCCGGGCTCCCTGCTCTTTGCGCACTCTTGAAAGCCTGGTTTGAAGCTCGGAAAGCCACTCGCCACGATAGCTTCCGCTCATGCGATTTGCCGCTATCAGTCCGGTAGCCCGCGGGCTGCGGAAAGAATGGCGGCATAGCTGGCGTCAAGAGCGGGGCCGAGAAGCAGAATCGCCGTGATCCGGCGGACGACCTGGGAGAAGTAGCGGGCTTCATCCTCGCGGAGCGGGCGGCCGAGGAGCGGTGTTTCGCGGTAGCTGAGCCATTTCTTGAGGACCTGGTAGCCGCCGAGCGTGTATTCCCAAACGTTGATGGGGATCGCGGCCCAGTATGCGGCCTCGTTCAGGTAGACGTCGACGCAGCGCTGGCCGAGGAGAGTGAGAACGTCGTCTGCGGTGAGGTTTTGCGCGGTGGCGAGTCGATCGAGCTTGGTAGGAGTCCAGCCGCGCTCGGGCGCTCTGCCGCGGCCGGGCATGACGGTCGCGCCCTGGCCGCGAGCGCCCCAGCCGGCGGTCACGGCGAAGCGGGCGGCA
>CAXUDF010000131.1:0-9505 GCA_964249695.1 uncultured Acidobacteriaceae bacterium | reverse complement strand
CGCGGGATCAGGTTGACCAGCGTCGACTTGCCCGCGCCGCTCGGGCCCACCAGCGCGAACACCTCGCCCTTGCGTATGGTCAGGTCAATGCCAAACAGCACCTGTTTCTCGCCCTCATCAGTCGAGTAGCGGAAGCCGACATTTTCCAGCTGGATCGCGTGCTCGAAGCCTGCGAGCGCATGCGCGCGCGGCTTTTCAATCAGTTCGTCCTGCTCGTCCATGAAGCGGAAGATCTCGCTGGAGGCGCCGATGGCCTGCTGGAAATTGTTGTAGTACAGCGCGAACTTGCGCACCGGGTCATACAGCTTGAAGAGCGCGACCAGGAAGGTGAAAAACTGTCCTTCCGTCATGGTCCGGCTCTGGATTTGCCCGCGCCCCACCAGCAGCAGCAGCGCGATTGCGATGGCGCCGATCGCGTCCATGAGCGGCGAGGAAAGCGCCTGCGCGCGCACCGAGCGCAAGTTAGCTCGGAATAGGCGGCCCGCTGCCGCACGGAAGCGTCCCAGCTCCCACCGCTCCATGTTGAAGGCTTTGACGATGCGGTTGCCGGTGATCGTTTCGTGCAGGATGTTCTGGATTTCCGCGAGCTTGTCCTGGCCGCCGCGCGTGGTCCTGCGCACGTCGCGGCCAATCCGCCGGACAGAAAGTACAACGACGGGCACAAACAGGAGCAGCAGCCATGCGAGCCTGCCGCCGAGCGCAATGACCAGCACCAGCGTGAAGATGAGCGTGAAGAACTGCTGCAAAAAGTCAGACAGCACCGACGACATCGCGAACTGGACCCGCTCGATGTCGTTGACCAGCGTCGACAGCAGCTTGCCGGTCGCATGGCGCTGGAAAAAGGAGGCCGAGCGCCGCAGCATGCTGTTGTACAGGTCGTCGCGCAGGTCGGTAATCATGCCAAAGGCGGCATAGTTGATCAGGTAGGTGCCGGTGAAGTCGCACACGCTTTTGAGCAGCGTCGAGGCGACGAGCGCAAAGCCGACCACAGTCCACTCGTTGTGGAAGGCCTGCGGCACAAACGCGTGCAGGTCCAGATGCAGGTGCGTGTGGAAGCGCGTGTTGAAGCTGCTCGCAAGCGGCACCGACCGCGTCGCCGCACCGGGGTGTAGGACGTTATCGAAGATGGGCCCGATCAGCAGGACGCGAAAGGCTTCGAGCAGGCCTACCAGGGCCATCAGCAGAACTGCCGCGAGAGCCTGCACGGCATAGCGCCGCAGATAGCCTAGCAGGCGCAGGATGCGGGTCATGGGACGGCTTGCGTGGAGATCAGTCGAGTAGCCATGGCGCTGGCACCAGTGTAGCCCGAGCCTGCCCCTGCGCCCTGACAGCAGCTCTTCTTCGCCTTGCCGACGCGGGCACCACCCCACGCTCAAAGAACCAGTTTTGAAATAGCGATTGAGGGAGAGTCATTTCGGCAGGACAGAAAAGTTCCGGATGACTCAGAGCTCTCATTTCTAGTTGCAGAGATCCATAACGACCTGGGGTTCCAAACGTTCAGGCTACTTTCGTAAGTGTGCCTTGACAGATCGAAGCTCGTGAGTGATCCACGTGCTATGCCTGCTCCATAGACTTAAGAAAGTTTTTCCCAGCTTCCCGGACAAGCTGCCACTCTGGGTCGACGATCATCTTCTCCAAGGTCATATCGCTAGCGCACTTTCGGCCAGAATCGTTCCATGTTTTCCCTAAACACCTTCCATGCGCTTCGTTGTGGCAGCGAGAACGAAGCGGCATAGAAGTTATCGAAGATTTCGTCAGCGCTCCAATCGTCAAGAAGCTCATACATTTCGATAGGAGACTCCGCGGTTGGCTTACCTAGCAGCCATGCTTTCTGCTGCTTCTCCCGGCTCGATATCTCATCTACTAACTCAAGTATGTGATCGAGCCAGTGTTGATATTCCATTGATTACCTCTTACCTCACAGCTGGGATGTACCAGTCCCTCAGACTTAGATCCAGACAGGACTTCGGTCAGAATTGGTGACGGTCAGAGAACTTAGCGGCGACCGGGGATGCATGCTCAGCTCACCGCGGCATGTCCCGGTGCATCACCTTCACCCGGTAGCCCTCGGCTTCCAGACGCTCGCTCACCGCCTCGGCGATCATCACTGAACGGTGCTGCCCGCCAGTACACCCAAAGGAAACCGTGAGATAGCTTTTGCCTTCGTGGATATAGTGCGGCAGCAGAAACAGCAACAGGTCAAGCGTTCTGGCAAGGAACTCCCCTGTTTCGGCAAAACCTCCCACGTACTCGATGACCTCGCGGTCCTGCCCGGTCAGCGGACGAAACTCGGGAATGAAGTGCGGGTTCGGCAGGAAACGTACGTCCAGCACCAGGTCGGCCCCAAGCGGCACGCCGTTTTTGTAACCGAAGCTTGTGACGGACACCAGCAGGCTTTTGCCGGCTTCCGCGCCGAAGCGCGTGTGCAGGTACGCCCGCAGCTCGTGCACATTAAAGTTGGTCGTCTCGAGCACCACGTCGGCCACGTTGCGCACCGGTTCCAGCAGTGCCCGCTCTTCGTCGAGAGAAGCTTCCACACTCAGATCTGCGCCGAGCGGGTGGGGCCGTCGGGTTTCCGAGTAGCGGCGCAGCAAGGCTGGCCGTGCCGCTTCCAGAAAGACCACCGTGACCGGCAGCGTTTTCCGAATGGCCAGCAGCGTCGCCGGCAGGTGCTCGAGCGCATCACCCTCACGCACATCCACCACGATCGCGGCTTTTCGCTCCGCAGGCGAGCTGGCGATCAACTCGGCGAACTGGGGCAGCAGCTCGATCGGCAGGTTGTCAACCGAGTAGTAGCCCAGGTCCTCAAACGCTTTCAGCGCCGAGCCCTTGCCGGAGCCGGAAAGCCCGGTCAGCATCACCAGCTCGCGAATTGGGCTGCGGTCGCTCAATCAAGAAGGGAGTGGGCGCGTCCGTTGGGTAGAACCACATGGAGCGCGCCCATTTGGCCTCATTCTATGGCAGACCCCATAAGAAAACGGTTACGGCAGCTCGACCAATTCGAGCACCCCGTCGCGCTTGCAGTGCAGAATCCGCAGCAGTCCGGCGTGATCGCGAAAGACAAACAGGTCGCGGTCCCGCGTTTCAAGCTCCTTGATCGCCATTTCGAGGCTCATCGGCTGCAGCGCCAGCGCGTCGATGGATCGGGTGACGTGCGGCTCACTCGGCAGGTCGTCCTCGTCCGGTTCGAGCGTTGCTACGCCACCCGGCGCGATATCCGGCGCAAGCCCGAGCAGCCCATCGATCGGCGAATCCTGGGTCGGCATCAGCCCGGTTCGTTTCAACTTGCCCCCACGCTCCAGCGCCGGCTCCACAAGCGTCTTTTCATCTTTCGGCTGGCGCTTTTGCGTCTTCTGCTTCTCCTTGAAGCGCACCGCCTGCGCCTCGGCCTTTTCGAGCGCGTTGCGCAGAGCGGATTCTGCGCTTACCTGCGACTCCGCAAGCCCTACCAGGTCATGCGCGCCGCTGCGGACCTGCACCTCGGCCGCGTGCTGGTGTTTTTCGGCCGTTACGATTACATGCGCGCTTGCGCCATGCCCGAGCATCTTTTCGACGCGATCCAGAAACGGCTGCGCCATCGCGCGCATCTCGTCGGTCACCGTGGTCTGCCTGCCTGTGTACTCAATGTCCATCTTGGCTCCTTGTTTGAAGCACTCACCGGGCCAAAGCCCGAGAGCCGGGCGGTCGAGCCGCATCTGGCGCCTCGCTGTGACTGTAGATTGACCGAGTCCTGTCGGTGCGGCCCTTGCTGAAGAAAGCCAATACCTGGGAAGCTCGGTGGTCTACTGCTCCAGCTGAAGTGTTAGCTGCGTACCCGCCGCTGATGAGTACTTGGGATGCGCATATCCTCGCGATACTTTGCCACGGTTCGCCGAGTCACATCGATGCCTTCTTTTTGCAGCAGCTGCGTAATGTGGTCATCGGTGTGAGGCTTGCGCGGGTCTTCGTCCTCGATGAGCTTCTTGACTCTGCGTTTGAGCAGCATCAGGGAGGTGCCGGACCCCTCCGGGCCGCTGACCGCTTCAGAAAAGAAGAAGCGCAGCTCGAACACACCCTGCGGCGTGTGCGCGTACTTGTTCGACACCGCGCGGCTCACGGTGGATGGATGCACACCGATTTCCTCGGCGACGTCCTTGATCATCATCGGCTTCAGGTGCTCGACTCCGTGCTCCAGAAACTCGCCCTGCCGACGCACGATCGCCTCGCAGGTGCGGAGAATCGTGTTTTTGCGCTGTTCGATGTTGCGCATCAGCTGCAGCGCAGAGCGGTAGCGCTCCTTCACGTAATCCTTTACGTCTTTTTCCGCCACGCCCTTTTCCAGCAGCTTGCGGTAGCCGCGGTTCAGCCGCAACGTGGGCAGGTTTTCATCGTCCATCACGGCGATGAATTCGTCATCACGCTTCACAAACGAGACGTCAGGCTCGATGAGGCGGGCATCGTTCGGCTGAAAGCGCTGCCCCGGCCGCGGGTCCAGCGTGCGGATGAACTCGAGCGCCTCCGCTACCTGCTCGGGAGTGCCTTGCGCAGCCTTGGCCAGCTCTCTGAGGTCGCGCTTATAGAGAAGGGGCAGGCAGGTGTCGGCGATGCGGTAGGCAAGCGCGAGCATGGCGCAATTTTTGTCAGGCACATCGGCCGCTGCGTTGGCCGTCTGCCTGGCCTCGGCGAGCCGCCGGCAGGCCTCGATCTGCAGCAGCAGGCACTCGCGCAGGTCGCAGGCCGCGATGCCGACCGGGTCGAGCGATCGCACGATCGCAAATGCGCGCGCGAGCAGGGCCTCCGGTTCTGGAAGTGCCGGGTCTGGAAGCGTCGCTCCCGCTGGCGCAGGACGCATCACGGTCAACTCACGCAGCCAGCCCGCGTGCAGCTCGTCCGGGCTCGTCGAGCAATATCCATCTTCATCCAGATTGCCCAGGATGTAGCCGACCGCTGCGCGCAGCAGCGGCGTCAACGGCAGCGCGCCGACCTGCCACTCGAGGTGATCGATCAGTGAGCCGGGCTGGGTCAGGAAGTTCTCGATCGAAGGCTTCTCGGTCAGCTCGAAGCTCTGCGGCGAGCGAAAGCCGGGGTCGAGATAGTCCTGAAAATACGACCCGAAATCGATCTCCTCGAACGGGTCGGTGCGCGGGTCAGTGCGCTCGCTATTCTCCTCCGGTGCGCTGGCCGCGAGCTCGCGGTCCGCCTCCCGGCCCGCCACGTGGTCCAGCATTGGCACTGTGTCTTCCAGCTCCTCAAGCACCGGATTCTCGGTGATCTCGGCCTGAATCATGTCCTTGAGCTCGAGCTTATTTAGCGCCAGGACGCTGACCATCTGCATCAATCCCGGCGTCAGGATCTGGCGTTGGGCGACCCGCAGGTTCAGTTTGGGCTGGAGCGAAACCATGCCTCTGGGAGGACCTCGAGAGATATCTGGTCTGGTGGGTCGAGTCTATCCAAACAACCTGACCGCTGCCAGTTTTGTCACCCTTCCGTAACGCGCAGCTCGCCCTCGATCTACGCCAGCGAAAACTTCTCTCCCAGGTACACGCGTCGAACCTCTGCATCGGCGGCAAGCGCCCGGGGCGTCCCATTCGCGAGGATGCGGCCCTCATTGATGATGTACGCGCGATCGGTGACGGACAGCGTTTCCGGCACGTTATGGTCGGTAATGAGCACGCCAATGCCGCTCCGCTTCAGGTCGAAGATAATCTCCTGCAAGTCGTCCACAGCCAGCGGATCGATGCCCGAAAACGGTTCGTCCAGCAGGATGAACGAGGGCCGGATACACAGGCAGCGCGCGATCTCGACCCGCCGCCGTTCGCCGCCTGAGAGCGCGTAACCCTGGGTCTTCCGGATATGGCCCAGGTTGAGCTGTTCGATGAGCCGGTCGGTGCGCGAGCGCCGCTCGGCGGCGCTGACTGGCTGCGCTTCCAGCACGGCGAGGATGTTTTCCTCGACCGAGAGCTTGCGGAAAACAGAGGGCTCCTGCGGCAGGTAGGAGATGCCGAAGTTCCGCGCGCGCAGATACATAGGGACTCGGGTGATCTCGACCCCGTCAGCCAGCACGCGGCCGCTGTCCGGCGTCACCAGGCCGACCATCATGTAGAAGCTCGTGGTCTTGCCCGCGCCGTTCGGGCCCAGCAGCCCGACAACCTCGCCCTGACTGACGTGGATCGAAACCCCGCGAACGACCTGCCGGCCCTTGTAGCTCTTGCCGATCTCCTCGGTGGAAAGCTTCAGCATTTACTTCGGGGTCCGGGTATCCGTCACCGTGCGACGGCTCATGCCTGCGGCATCATTGTTGAGCACTTCCACGCTGTTGTCGCCGTTGCGGAACAGCAAAGCCGCGCCCGTGGTGGCGCCTTTTTGCGCGTCGGACGCGCGCGGCGCATCCCCGGCAGTCCCGGTCAGGAGGTAGTTTCCATCTCCTGCAGTGTAGACCAGCTGCTCGCCCGTACCGCGCCGCCCGGGCTGCAGCAGCTGCACATGCCCCCGGGCCACCATGCGGTCCAGCCTGGACGCCTGGCCGGCCGGGGCTTCGGCGAGAAAAATTTGTGCATCGTCTGAGTGCACTGTTCCGGTCGGCTGCTGCGCCGTCACGTTTCCGTGGAAGTCACCCGTTCGCGTCGTGTCCGAGTAAAACAGCGTGTCTGCAATGATGCGCGTCAGCCCGCTCGCAGCCCTGCCGTCTGTGCCTGAGCCGCTGGTGGCGGAAGCGGTCGGCAGTAAAGAGCCCTTGCCTGGGCTGCTCTGGTTCGCGAAGGTTGCGTGTACCGCTCCGTGAGCACCCTCGGCGCCGTGCGCCTTCAACGAGGATTGCTGCTTGTTGAGCTCCAGAACGGGCGCGGTCACGGAGTTCGCGTCCTGCCACATGCGTGCCGGTGCCGCCGCATCTCCCAGAAACGTTGCCGTATTTGTGTTCCGCGTCATCGTGGCTGAAGCTCCAGTCACGTGCACGGGCCCGCTACTCCCGAGGCCGGGAGGCTTCTCATGAGCTTGGCTGCCACTGGCATCATGGGCTTGAAGGTCGCCCTGCAAGTAGGTCGAGCGCACATCGCCCTCGGCCAGCGCGTCTCCTGATCCTCGGTGATAGTCCACCAGAGTCGCCGTCAATGCAAGCGTGCCGTTATGTACCCGGGGAGGATGCTCGGCGTCGCCGGTCAGGTGCAGCACCGAGTCCGCCGAGTGAAAGGTACTCATTAGCGCTTCAGCGTAAAGCGGCTGCTGCGGGCTGCCGTCGCTCGCCTTGGCTCCGCGCGCCGGCTCTGATTTCATGGTGACGTGCCCCTGCTGCACCGCCGTGTCGACGGCTGCTGTTTCACTGGCGGAGCTGCTCTTGCCTCCCCGGTACGCTTCTGTTTGGGGTAGAAACGTAGCATGGAGCGAGTCGCCGGTGCTTGTGTCGGTCGCGCCGTCCGGTGCGTAGTCAGTCACGGTCGTGCCGCCCGTTCCATCCAGCTGCCGGATCTGATGGCCGTCCGCAATGGTCGCCACCAGCTGTTCTCCATGAATGGCTGTGTGTTTCGGAGGCGCTCCAAAGGGTAGATCGTGGAAGTTGACTGTCGCCCCGCCTGCCGCAACCGCCTTTTGCGCCAGACTTTGCCCATCGGGGCCGGGGGCGAAGTCCACATCCATCGTGCTCGCTGTCATCTCTCGGGTTGAGGTAGCGCGCGGATCGCCGCCAAAGCTCTTTTCGAGCACCACGAAACTGACCGCGTTATGAAATTGCGCGTGGCGAAGCACGGCCTTGCCTTTGTCTCCAGCACTAAATTGGAGCGCGCCGTCTACGGCATTGCCGTGCATGTTTGACTCCGGCGTGTCGGAGATGAAGTTCACCCCGCCGCCGGCCCGTGCACCGAGCGGCTGACTTTTTGCGTCAAAGTCCGCTGCCGCGGTCGAGGCGTACAACTCCGCGCCGTCGGAGGAGAGCATGTGCACATGGTCGTGTGCGTCCAGGTGCTCGAGCGATCCGTCCGGGCGAAACTGCAGCACTGCCGTATCGGCGGAGTTCTGGCCACCCTCGTACTCGCTTCGGGCACGCAGCAGGTAAGCCACGTGCGAGTCCCGCAGCAGCTGCGCATGTTCCGCGTAGACCACCGAAGGGCTGCCGTTCTGGTCCGCGTGAAGCTCGACTGCGGTTTCAAGCACCAGCACGCCGGTTTTTGAGTTGTAATCGCCCCCAATCGCCTTGCCGCTCGCCCGCGGCAGCGTAAAGGCGAGAGCCTTCGTCGTTTGCGCCTCCCCGCTTCGCTGGTCAAAGCGCAGGTCGCTGGTCTGGACGTGGATCGTATCCGGCGGAGCCGCGCCGGTTCCCGCACCTGCGGCTGGCGAGGCCATGTCGATCTCGACCGGACCCCTGGCTGTCACCAGGCCGGAATCCTTTTCGTAGAGAAAATTGCTTCCGGAAATACGGTCCTGACGGTGCGAACCTTCGGGACCATATAAGGTGATGGCGACGTCGTGCAGCTCAGCCTGATTGCCTTTGTACTGCACAATCTTCGACGCGTGAATTGTGAAGAGCGTGTGCCCGCGCTGTGACTGCGAGTAGGTAAAGCCATTAGCGGTCTGCGAAATGTCTGCGCCAAGCCGCCCGGGCAGGTCCAGGTGGAAGCCGTGGCGGCGCAGGTCCTGCCAGCCAAGCGCGCCCAGCAGCACAAAGGCAAGCCCGGCAAACGCAGCCAGCAGCACGGTACGGATCGTCTGCGTCCGGGTACCTTCAATGCGGATTTTCGGCATGGACCTAGTTCACCTGCTGGAGACGCGCGATCAATTTTTCCGCCAGGCTTTCACCCGATTCGGACCAGAGCAGGCGGCTCGAAATGCCGCAGTTTCGCTCAATCGATCGAACGAGGAGTACAAGCTGCGCCACGTTCTCACGCACCTTATCGGCAGCCTGGCCGTCAAGTTCCAGCTCCTCCTGCAAAAAAGGCGTGTCGATTCCCAAACCGATACGAATCTGCCCGTTCGTCTGATAGGCATCCTCGTCGAACTCGGGTCCGAAGCCGACGACTCGCACGCGCGCGGGTCCCCTGCGCCAGACAGGGTCAAAGCCGCCGTCGGCCTCTACCTGCCACAACTCCCAGTCAATCTCGAACTCATAAGCGAAGTCATCGTGCAGCTGCTCGGTCGCTTCCGGCACGGCCGCGGCGGGGTCGGCCTGCGCTGCCTCGCCGGCGATATCGGCGTCATAGATGCGCGTGTAGACAGGAGTTTCGGACCAGCTGATTGGATAGGCGGAAGCCGCCCGGATCGCCGGCGCATCGCCAGGCACCGCACCGATTAAGGCAAATTGGCGAAGCACGCCGAGAATTGCAGCTGGCAGGGCAGCCATGCGGAAATTCGGGTACCACAGGCTTAAAAAGAGTTGGTCGGCCATACGGGTTGTAGATGCGTGAGCTCCCAGACCGATTCCTCGAAACCCGCTCGAAGCCTTGACCTCAAGGCGCGGTGCTGCCGCCGCATTCCGCCAGCCCTTGGACGGATTAAACACGGGAAGGGTTACGAAAGATTGTTGCGCTTGCAGGACTTT
>CAXUDF010000130.1:0-9629 GCA_964249695.1 uncultured Acidobacteriaceae bacterium | reverse complement strand
AGCAGCGGCACGAGCGACAGGAGGAGAAAAAACGCGACCGCGGCGCCGATCGTGAAGACCCGCGTCCGCATGATCTCGTTGTAAAGCACCACGGAAAGGCGGGACACATCCTTGCCAGCCTTGGTTACTTTGTCGAGCGCAACCGTCGTGTCTGCAGCCATGGCAATCCCTCCGCAAACCCTCGCTTACACCTCGAACGTGCCGCCGAGCGCGGGTGACTCCTGCGAGCCGACTATAGGTTACCCCAGCCGAGCGCGTTGGATGCCGGCCTGAGCGAGCGGGCGGGAGGGCGGCATGAAAATCGAGGCCGGCAGCGAAGCAAGGAAAGGCCCACTGACCTGGCGCTCCGCGGTAGACGCCTGTGACAGTCGTGTTGCCGCATAAGGTTCCATCGTCGACCAAACGGCCGGAACCGTGTTAACTCTATCGTCAACCCCGCTCGGGGAGTTCCAGTAGGAAGAGTAAACAAACCCATGAAGATTGGCGTCACGATCCGCACATTCCGCTTGCAGCGCAGCCTTTCGCAGGGTGACATCGAGAAGCGTACGGGTTTACTCCGCTGCTACCTCTCCCGCGTCGAGAACGGCCATACCGTGCCCTCTCTGGAGACCCTGACCAAGATCGCAGGGGCGCTGGAAGTGCCGCTTGCGCAGTTCTTCAGCGAGCCAGGGCAGCCGCAAAGCCCGCCGGCGGAGAAAGTTTCCGACGACGAGCTGCGCTTTTTGACCCAGATCCGGCGCTACTCCTCAAACCTGAATGAAAGCGACAAGAAACTGCTGCTAGCCATGGCTCGCAAGTTTGCGGGTGTCGCGGCGACGGCGTAAGCCGCGCCCGCGGTCACTTGCGAACGCGGAGCGCTTTTAAGGCCTACCCGCGGGCGACAGGTAAAACGCGCGTACGGCATAGGACAGCAGCAGCAGCAATAGTAGTTCCCCGCCAACCGCAAGGTTGCGCCGCCGCTGGAACAGTGCAACGGGCGCACCGATGCGCGGCACCAGCGGCAAGGCCAGCAGCAGGCCCGCAAGAAAGCCGCCCAAATGTGCCGAGTTGTCGATGCGCAGCGAGAAGTGGCTGACGTCGATGCCAGCGGCCAGCACGAAGTTTAGAACGGCAAACCAGATCACGCTTTTGCGCAGCGCCTTGCGCTCCGGCACAGGCAGAGGCAGGTACGGCGAGCTGAGCAGGATGATGAGCACGCCAGCCAGCCCGAAAATTGCCCCAGAAGCACCCGCGCCGACAATGCCGCCATCGACCAACCCGGGGTGCGTCGCGATGCTGAGCAGGTTGCCGGCAAAGCCGGTCAGCAGGTAGGCGGCAAACAGGCCGGCGACGCCCAGCAAGGGCTCGCCCAGCAGGCCCAGGTTCCACAGGCACCACATATTGGTGGCGAGATGGAAGAAGCCGACGTGCACGAACATGGCTGTGCCCAGGCGCCACCACTGGTCGAGCAGCAGCACGTGCCCGCCCTCATCGGCACCGAAGTGCAGCAGCTGCTCAGGCTCGGGCGCGATTGGCGACACACCGCTGAGGACCATCCAAAAGAAAACGGCGCAGTTGATGCCGAGCAGCACGTACGTAGCCGGCGCCGAGGCCCAGCCGCGCCGGGACCGCGGCGCAGCTGGGGGTACCGTTTGCGGGTAGCCGTCGCCGTAGGGCAGCAAATCCGCATTCAGCCGCTCGGCAGGAGACGCAAGGGGGAAATCAGGCAAAGGCGGGGCCAGACCAGGGTCGTGCTCGCTCGCGTTCGCCATATCCTTACCGTACCGATTGGGGAAGCGCACCGCAAATCACCGTTGTACCGTATCGCGGCCGGTATGACAGGGGGGAACAGCTTCGTACAATCAAACTGAAGCTTCATCAGCAGGAGAGAAGACTTGGACACTGTAAAGCCCATACGGCGCGCGCTCCTCAGCGTCACTGACAAGGACGGCCTCGTCCCATTTGCGCGCGGGCTGGCGGCGCATGGCATAGAACTTGTTTCGACCGGCGGAACCTCCCGCGTCCTCAAGGAAGCCGGTTTAGCAGTTCGGGAGATCGACGAGCTGACCGGCTTTCCGGAGATGCTCGACGGCCGGGTCAAGACGCTGCACCCGCGGGTGCACGGCGGCCTGCTTCATGTCCGCTCCAACCCCGCGCACGTGGCGGCCATCGCCTCACATGGGATCGAGCCGATCGACATGGTCGTGGTAAACCTTTACGCGTTTGAGAAGGCCGCTGCCCGCGAGGGCGTCGCGTTCAGCGAGCTGATCGAGAACATCGACATCGGCGGCCCCTCGATGCTGCGCTCTGCCGCAAAAAACTTTGAGGACGTAGCGGTCGTCACCGATCCCGCAGATTACGAGAGCCTGCTCGCGGAGCTGGATGCACATGGAGGGCAGCTGGAGCGGGCGACCCGCTGGCGGCTGGCCCGCAAGGCTTTCAGCACCACGGCCGCGTACGATGTCGCGATTGCGAATGCTCTTGACCGTATCGATACGGGATCTTCTGAAACCACCACGGGAGAGCCGCCCTCGCCCGACGCTCCGGCGCTGCCCGGCAGCCACGCGGCCCCCCTGCCCGACACGCTGCGCATCGTGCTGCCCCGCACCGCCGCGCTGCGCTACGGAGAGAACCCTCACCAGCGGGCCGCGCTGTACGCGAACGGCTCAAAACGAGGTATCGCCGGGGCCTTGCAGCTGCAGGGCAAGGAGCTTTCCTACAACAACCTGGTCGACCTGGACGCCTGCTGGGAGCTGACGCGGGAGTTTGCCGCTCCGGCGCTTCCTCGCGCAGACCATCCCGCGGATGCGGTTCCGGCAATGGTCGCCATCATCAAGCACACCAATCCCTGCGGCGCAGCCACGGGCTCGTCTGTGCTCGAGGCCTACCAGAAGGCGCTCGCCGCGGACCCGGTCTCCGCCTTCGGCGGTGTGATCGGGATTAACACCGAGGTCGACGAGGCCGCCGCGGAGGAGATTGCGAAACTTTTTGTAGAAGCGATCGTTGCGCCCGCCTACACGCCCGGCGCCCGGGAGCGCTTAGCCGCGAAAAAGAACCTGCGGCTGCTTGAGGTCGAGCATGCCGGCGGCGCTCAGGTGATCAAACACATCTCGGGCGGCCTGCTGGTGCAGGACGCGGACCGGGAGTCGCCGGATGAGCTTGCTGCCGGCCTCAAAACGGTCTCCGCGCGGCCGCCGAGCGACGAGGAACAGCGGGCGCTCCTGTTCGCCTGGCGCGTGGCCAAGCACGTCAAGTCCAACGCGATTGTGTATGCCCGCGATGGGCAGACCGTCGGCATCGGCGCGGGGCAGATGAGCCGCGTCGATGCCGCGCGCTTCGGGGCGCAAAAGGCGACCCTGCCGCTTGCCGGCACGGTTGCGGCCTCCGATGCCTTTTTCCCATTCCCTGACGGGCTGGAGGTTGTCGCGGAAACGGGTGCAACGGCCGTCATTCAGCCCGGAGGCTCGGTGCGCGACCCGGAGGTGATCGCGGCGGCGGACCGTCTTGGCCTGGCCATGATCTTTACCGGCGTACGCCACTTCCGGCACTGATCGAAAACGATCAGCGCCCACCGGGAATCTTGACCCACCGGTAACTTCCTTTTCGCAAAGGGGAATCCCAATGCCATTTACAATCGTCTGATTCAGCAAGCTGCCGGCTTTCAGGCGGCTGAAAGGCTGCCGCCTGACGCTCGCCATGAATCCGACATCCTCCCTCCGCAGCAATCGTCGCCACTCTTCCCGCTCGCTGCTCGCGTTTGCGTCGGGCGTTTTGCTGCTTGCCGCAGCGGCGCATGCGCAAACGCAGCCGGCTGCAGCGGCGCATGCGGCTGCTTCCGCACACCCGAGCGCGACCAAAACCTCCAGCCTGTCCGACGCCTACTACCACGCCATGCTGGCGCACTCCTATGAGGAGCAGGCCGCTTCCGGCTCGCAGCCCGAGGCCGCGATTAAGGCAATCGAGGAGTACAAGGCAGCGCTGGCCGCTGACCCGACTGCAGGCGACCTGAACACCTCGCTCGCTGAGCTGTACTTCCGCACCGGCCGCGTAAAAGAGGCGATTGAGGCGGCTCAGGCGCAGATCGCGCGCGACCCGAACTCGCTGGACGCGCACAAGCTGCTGGGCCGCATTTACCTGCGCTCGCTCGGCGACGCGCAAAGCGCCAGCCAGAGCCAGATGCTGCAGCTGGCGATCGCTGAGTACAACCGCATCGTTGTGCTTGAGCCTGACAATATTGAGGACCACCTGCTGCTGGGCCAGCTGTACTCCTTTGCCAAGGACTCGACGCACGCGCAGGAGCAGTTTGCGACCGCGCAAAAGATCGATCCGCACTCCGAAGAAGTCGTGCTGAACATGGCGCGGATCGACACGGAGCAGGGCAACCTGCGCTCGGCGATCCAGGTGCTAAGTGCGCTGCCCGAGGCCGATCAGACTGCAAAAACCGAGTATGCGCTGGGTGCGAGCTACGACCAGGCCAAGGAAACCAAGCACGCCATTACGGCGTACCAGAAGTCGCTGGCGCTGGAGCCGGACAACCTGGACGTGGAGCGCGCGCTGGCAGACGCGCTGCACCGCGATGGACAGGACAAGCAGGCGCTTGCAGCCTACAACGACGTGATTGATGGCGATCCGACCGACGCCGCAGCCTACCTGCATGCGGCCGAGATCGAGCGCAGCGAAGGCCGCCCGGAAGACGCGCTCGCGCACCTGAAAAAGGCTGCGCCACTGGCGACGGATTCGCTGGAGATCCGCTACAACGAGGCGCTGGTGTACGAGCAGCTGGGCCAGTACCCGGATGCCGAGCACCTGCTGACCAAGATGGTCTCTGACAGCGAGCACACGTCTGGCGACTACTCCGCACCCGAGAAGAACAACTACGCCCTGTTTGTGGAGCATCTGGCTGGCGTGTACCAGGACGAAGGCCGCTCCGACGAGGCGATTGCCACCTACAACAAGCTGGTGCCGCTGGGGGGCGACTACCCGCTCAACGCGTACGGGGCCGAGGTGGACGTATACCGCGAGGCGCACCAGTACGACAAGGCGACAGCGCTGCTGCAGCAGGCGACCGTCAAATACCCGAAGAACCGCAACCTGAAGCTCGCATTGGCAAACCAGCTGGCTTCCACCGGCAAGTATGACGAGGGCGTGGCGCTGGCGAAAAGCCAGCTGAACAACACGCCACAGGACCGCGATGTGTACCTGTCACTGGCACAGATAGACCTGCGGGCGAAGAAGTGGAAGGAGTCGAGCGAGGCGCTTGACAAAGCCGAACAGCAAAGCAACTCGACCGACGAGAAGCTGACGGTGATCCTGCAGCGCGCGGTGCTGGAAGACCGACAGAAGCACTTTGACGCGGCAGACGACGATTACAAGAAGGCGCTGGTGCTGGACCCGGACAACAGCACAGTTTTGAATGACTACGGCTACATGCTGGCCGACCGCGGAACGCGCCTCAACGAGGCGCTGACCATGATCCAGAAAGCGGTCAAGCTGGACCCGCAGAACTACGCGAATCTTGATTCGCTCGGCTGGACGTATTTCAAGCTGGGCCAGTATGCACTGGCCGAAAACAACCTGGTCAAGGCGAGCCAGCGCTCGGCGCAGGACGCCACCGTACATGAGCATTTGGGCGACCTCTATGAGAAAACGGACCGCCTGAAGCAGGCCGCTTCGCAGTGGGAAGAGTCGCTGCGGCTGTTTGGGCGCACCGACCCCGCCGACGCGGAGCCGGGCGAGGGGCCGCGCCTGCAGAAGAAGCTCGATTCGGCGCGTGTGAGGCTCGCGAAAGAAATGCCCGCTGGGGACGACAAGGGCGAGAAGCACCCGTAAAGGTCGGCACACCAACGGATGAGTCTCTGTTGGGAGCGGGCGTTTATTGGAAGTGGCTTTAGCCGGCTAGAGAACCTTCACTGGTGAAGTGAAAAGAAGCGTCATCCTGAACGAAGTGAAGGACCTGCTGTTGCCTGAGACTATCGCGGACAGCAGGTCCTTCGCTGCGCTCAGGATGACGCTTCTTTGTTCAAGATGGCCCTTTACCGGCTTCCAGCAAACCCGAGTGAGCTTTGCACACAACACCTGACTTGTACCGACCATCCCCTTTCCCCGCGTTACCCTTACATCAGGATGCCGCTCTCCCTAGCCCTCTGCGCTGTGCCAGACGATGCCGGCGATCCACTCGCTGCGCGCGCATACCCCGAGCCGGACCACGCCTACCGCAGTCCGTTTGAACGCGACCGAGCGCGCATTATCCACTCGCGCGCCTTTCGCCGGCTCGCCGGCAAAACCCAGGTGTTCTCCGCGGGCGGTCCAGCGGGCGGCGACGCGGGTGAGCGGTCCGACCACTTTCGCTCGCGCCTCACCCACACCATGGAGGTCGCGCAGATCGCGCGCACCGCCGCATCCGCGCTCGGCCTGAACCAGACGCTGACCGAGGCCCTCGCACTGGTGCACGACATTGGGCACCCGCCGTTCGGCCATGCCGGCGAACGGGCGCTTGACGACGCGCTGCGCGCGTACGGCCTCCGCTTCGACCACAACCTGCATGCTTTGCGCATCGTCGAGCACTTTGAGCAGCGCTACGCGGCTTTCCCGGGCCTGAACCTGACTTTCGCCGTCCGCGAAGGCATCATCAAGCACTCGCACGACTACACAGCCGCCGAGCAGCCGCAGCTGGCTGGCTACCTGCTCGATCAACAGCCTCCGCTCGAAGCCCAGCTGATCGACCTGGCCGACGAAATCGCGTACCTGACGGCGGACCTGGACGACGGCATGGAGGCCGGCCTGCTGGACCTCGCGCACATGCGGGCGCACCTCGCGCTGTTCGAGCGCTTCCACGCCCCGGCGGCTCTCGCGCATGCGGCTGCTGCGGAAAAGCTGATCTTTAACGAGGCGTTGAAGCAGATGTTGAATGCCCTGGTGGGCGATCTCCTGGAGGAAACGACCCGCCGCGTCAGGGCTGCCGGCATTCGCACGCTCGAGGATGTTCGCGTAGCCGGCGAGCGTCTCCTCGCGTTCTCGCCGGCGATGGAGGCCGCTCGTCGCAGCGCGAAGCAGTACCTGTATGAGAATCTTTACGGTTCCGACACGCTGGAGCGCGACCACGCCATGGCTGAAACCGTGGTGCACGAGCTATTCACCGCCTGGGTCGCAGCCCCGGCGCTGCTGCCGCCGAGCTACGCGAGCCGCATTGTGAATTATGGCGGCGCGGAGAGCGCGCCCAGGGTGGTCGCCGACTACCTCGCCGGCATGACGGACGGCTTCATTCTGCAACAGCACGCGCGCTTGGCATGAGAGCTCCGACAGCGCACCCCATTCTCGGGCAGCTCCAATTACGCACAGAAGCCGGTAGCCCCGTGTCGATAACTCAACACGAGGGCGTTTCCCTTTACTAATCTGTAAGTCATTCCCGCGAAGCGCACCGATTCTTAGGCGAGACCTGCTGGCTATGGCAGGCTGTGGATCACTATTTTCTGACCGTCAGTGGTCGCCAGTCGATCACCATTCGGGCTTATCGCCGCGCTCCGATCGCCTGTGCGGGTGATGTTCTCTTCACGATAAAGCTCCGCCCCGCTATCGAAATCGAACACTTGCAAGCGGAAATACGGGAACAGCCCGGCTGCGTCGGTGACAGGGAACCTTGAACCATTCGAGTAGATCAAAATCCGTCGTTTACGTCCTGTCGAGACCTGAAGACCGGTTCCTGCGTCGTAAGCTTGGCAGTATAGATACCGACCGCAGGGAGGAGTCACCCATTGGAGGCTAGCGACCTTTCTGATTGGATGACCCTCACTCTCGATGTTCAAGAACTCGCCGTCCTGAACAATCACCTGCCCATCCGTAAAGGTGAAAACTCTCTTGCTTGCACCTCGTTGGTGTAGTTCTGGCTGCTTCAATGGTCCGAGAGGTGTGCCCCCAAACCTGTAGTCTTCACCATCCATTGAGACGGCCACTGCGTCCTGTTGATCTAAGGGCTGGATGCTTGGGTAGAACCGATGGGGAGGCAATTCAAGGGACTGAATTAACGCTAGGCCCGGACCATCTACTTCGAGAGCGGCTGAACCTGCGAGCACGAGACGTTCGGCGTCAATCACCACGCCAGGATCCGTGGAAGGCCAAGGCTTCCGCGCGATCAAATGCCCATCTATCGAGATCAGATTTAAGGCGATTTGGGTCACCGAGTGATAGCAGTCGCCCGATGGACCGGAGAGTACCAGCATGCTTGTATCTGAAAAGAACTGGATTGGTCGCTGAAACGTTCGGCAGGGAGTCGCAGGCGCGAGAGCTTGCTTCAAGCTGATGGACGATGTTCGTTTGAAAGCATTGTTGGGCGTCTGTGACGTTCCGATCCACACTAGAGTAAGCGAGAGCGTGGCGAATGCTGCCAGGCGAAAGCGATGTGGGAAGTAACACACAGCTGGTCGTATACCTCCATAGCAAGTCTGATTACGCTGCGAACTCTTGGCGCATAGGAGGCGTTTAAATCACGATTGGTCCTGAAAAGTCGCATGAGCGGACTGATTATGTCGATGGCGTGCCACTTACCTGTCGACCGTAAGTCTCGTTGCAGCCATACGAATCGTTACTGCACCTTGCCCTCGGCCGCATTCGTTCCAGCTCACCCGCGCAGCTAATTGTGAGGAGTGAGGCAAGCTTCAGGTTGTCGAGCGTGGCCCAAATCCAGAACGGGTTGAAAGCGCTTCCTGCCCGGCGCTGCTCAGTTTGCCTCTAAAACAAGGATGTGTTTCCCGTGCTCTCCCGCCAGGTGCAGGAGCGCTTTATCAAATGTGGTCAGCACAAGCCCTTCGCGCACGGCAAGGCCAAGCAGGTAAGCATCGGTCACCTGATTGTGTCCGTGCACGCGTTTGAAAAACGGCTTGACTAGGGTCTGCCAGTCGGCAGTGATCGGCTGATAGCGGTATCCCGGTTGTTGCTTCAAGCTTTCCAGCATCGCTGTGACCTGTTCCGTGCTCATCTCCCCAACCTTCGGCCGTGTCAGGAAGCGCAGGACGCCAGCCTCGGTGAAGGCGCATAGTGCCCACTGTAAGCCGGGCATAGCAAACCACTCCTCCGCCGCCTCATTATGAACATGAGCCTGGTCCAGCAAAGCCAGCACGACGTTTACGTCGAGGAGGTGCACTGCTGGTTCAGCCAGGATCATCCTCAGACAACTCCTTCACCATCCCTGGGGTCACGATCCGTCCCGCTCTCGCCTTCACCAGCAATCCGCGCCGGTTCGTCGTCAACATGGAGGACGGTAGCTCCGGCGCCTGCTCGGCTCGCCGCAGAAGTTCGCTGATTGCTGCTCCGAGAGGAATGCCCTTCGCACTCGCATAGCTTGAGGCAAAGGTATAGACATCTGCATCCAGATTGACATTCGCCCTCATGGGCATAGTGTGCACCACAAGTACAGTCGGTGCAAGATTTGATCTCGGTGCGCAAACGCAGAAAACCCGTATGACTATTTCATAGTTAGCTCCATGACTTAGCCCAGGAGCATCCACCAGAACTTGCAAGGTTAGGACGTGGTACCAGTCACACGAGATCAGCTTACGCGGAGCGCCTACGCCCGAGCACATTAGAGGATCCGCGCACGCCCCTACTGGACTTTGCCCCGCGGCCGCAGCCGCCCCAGCTCGCCCGCGCAGGCAATC
>CAXUDF010000129.1:0-9791 GCA_964249695.1 uncultured Acidobacteriaceae bacterium | reverse complement strand
CAAATGAGAAAACAAACTGCACGAGCGTCGGCAGAAACATCAGAAACAGCGTGATCAGCGTCCAGTAAAGCGGGCCGCCGTCGAGCCCGAACCAGCCCGCGATGAGCAGCAGCATCGTGAACGGCTCAACCAATGAGCGGCGCAGATTGTCGAAGATCTTCCAGCGCGAAATGGTCGAGATCGGGTTGCGCACCGCCTTACGCGACTCGTCGGGCACACTGGCGAAAAGCCATTGCGCGATCTGCCAGTCGCCGCGCACCCAGCGATGCTTGCGGCGCGTGTAGGCCGAGTAGTGCGAAGGGTAGTCGTCGATCACTTCAATGTCGGTCGCAAGCCCGGCGCGGGCGTATGCGCCTTCAATCAGGTCGTGCGAAAGCAGCGCGTTGCGCGGGAAGCGGCGGTCAAGTACCGCGTGAAGCGTGGACACCTCGTAGATGCCCTTGCCGGTAAAGATGCCTTCGCCGTAGAGATCCTGGTACACGTCGGAAACAGCGCGCGTGTAGATGTCAAAGCCGGTTTGCCCGGAGAACAGCGAGGCCAGGCGCGAGCGCGAAGCAGACTGCACGCTGACGCCAACCCGCGGCTGCAGGATGCCATAGCCCGCAGTGACGATGCGGCGCTCAGGGTCAATCACTGCGCGGTTCAGAGGGTGCGCCATGGCGCCCACCATGGCGGCCGCTGTGCCGCGGGGCAGCTGCGTGTCTGAGTCGAGCGTGATGATGTAGCGCACGCTCCGAACAACATCGATGCCGCCTGCCTTGACCGGAAATGCGTCGTAGGCGCCTTCGAGAAACTTGTTCAGGTCCAGCAGTTTGCCGCGCTTGCGCTCCCAGCCCATCCACACGCCCTGGCGTGCGTTGAAGATGCGGTGCCGATGGAAGAGCGCAAACGAGCCGCCGGCCTCGCCGCTGTACCGGTGGTTGAGCGTGTTGATGAGCTTAACCGCGAGGTCGACCAGCGGGTCTGTGTCATTCTCGCGCGGGCGGGTGACCGCGTCGGGCAGGTCGGTGATGAGCGCGAAATGAAGGTGCGCATCCTTGTTGGCCAGGTAGCGTACTTCAAGATCGGCGACCAGCTCACGCAGCTGTTTCTCACTCAGCAGCAGCGTCGGTACGGCCACCAGCGCGTCGAGACCCGGCGGAATGCCGTGCTTGCGAAAGTCGAGCTTCGGCAGCGCTCGAGCCTCAAACAACGCGGTCACAGTGTTGTTCATCAGGTCGACGACGCCCTGGGTGACCGGCAGCACCAGCAGCAGGAATGCGGGCACAAGCGCCCAGAAAGTGTGCGAAGCCGGCACGACGGGGAAGAGGAGGACCGCAATCAGGATGACCGAGAGAACCTCGATCGGCGCGATGTAGAACAGGTCGGCGTCCCGCTTGGCGGCGATGCGCAGGCTCTCGACAAAGGGCGGCCGGTACCCGATCGCATGGGAAAGGTCCGGGACGCCGCCGTCGATCAGGTAGTAGCCGATGTGCTGCTCGCGCTGATGAACGCGGTCGCTCTGGCCGGCGCTGAGCGTCGAACGCGTCCGGGCGAGCTTCAGGGCTTCTCTCGCTACTTCAAGTTCGGTCACATCGGAGTAGCGTGCGAGCGTTGCCACGCGCTTGCGGTAGTTTTCGCGGCTTTCAAAATCCATGTGCGGGTAAGCACCAGACGGGTCCTGCCGCAGCACTTCGTCAAACACCAGCAGCGGCTCGCCGACAATATTCCAGTCGGCGTAGCCGAGCTCGCGCAGGCTCTTGATGCAGGCCTGGATCACGGGGTTGAGGCCCGGATGCGCACCGGCGGCAAGCACGGCTTCGCCCTCGGCGACGGCCCGCTCCATCAGGTAAAACTTCATCGCGGCCGGCAGCGACCAGATCTCCTGCAGCTCCAACGGCTCTGATCGCTGCAGCTCACCGATATAAACCGGCAGCGCTTTCGCGTCCCAGGCGTACCCGGTCTCTTCAAAGTAGCCGGCCGCCAAAGCGAGGATGCGCGGCAGGCCCGCACCATCGCCGCCTTCCGGGGCCAGTCGGGGCAGGCGCTCCAGCACGCGCCGGCCGCTCGCAACATCGTTCAACGCCGCGCGCAGCAGGCGGGGGTTTTCACGCAGAACGAGCAGGGGGTCGGTCGCACCGGCAGCACCGTCGGGCGCGGGCAGAGCATCGAGCTTGCGTACGAGTGTATTGAGTGCAATCCGGGCCGCCTCGACGCGCGCGCGCAAGCCGCTGGTGCCTTTCGGATTGCGGGTTGCATGCCAGCTTTGTGCGTCGCCGCGGGCCCGCGCGCGCAGGGCGTCTTCTGTCCAGTGCGGCGCCTGGAACTTCGGCTCATGGAGCTGTTCCGGCAGGCTGCCGGTTGGGGAGAAATCAGTCAAGCGCTGCTCCATGTCTCACGATATTGCTTCCATACGAGCGGCGACTACCGATAGCTCGCAGCCTGCATCTCGAACATCTCCGCGTAGCGGCCGCCGAGCGCCATCAGGCGGGCATGGTCGCCTTCTTCCACCAGCTGGCCACCAGCCAGCACCACAATGCGGTCGGCCATGCGGACCGTCGAGAACCGGTGCGAGATCAGCAAGGCCATTTTACCGAGGGTAAGCTCTGCGAAGCGCTCAAAAACCTCCAACTCCGATTTAGCATCGAGCGCTGCGGTCGGCTCGTCGAGGATGAGCAGCTGCGCGTCCCGCAGATACGCGCGCGCGAGCGCAATGCGCTGCCACTCACCGCCCGACAGGTCGACCCCGCTCTCAAAGCGGCGGCCCAGCATCTGGTCGTAGCCGCCGGCCAGCTTGCGCACCACGCTGGCGGCGAGTGATTTTTCAGCCGCGGTCGCGATGTCGGAGTCCGTGTGGGGCAGCTCCACGCGGCCGACCGCGATGTTGTCGCGCACGGTCATCTCGTACCGCATAAAGTCCTGAAAAATGACGCCCATCTCCTGGTGCAGGTCGTCGAGCGCGTACTCGCGCAGGTCCACGCCGTCGAGCAGGATCTGGCCCTCGGTCGGGTCATACAGGCGCGTGATCAGCTTGACGACAGTGGTTTTGCCCTGGCCGTTTTCGCCGATCAGTGCGATGCGCTCGCCGGGGTGCAGGTGAAAGTTGAAGTCCTTGAGCACGCGGCGCGTGGTGCCGGGGTAGGCGAAGGAAACGTTGCGGAACTCGAAGCCGCGCCGGATGGGCCGCGGCATCGGCAGGCCGTTCGGCTTCGAGACCACGGTCGGCTTCATCTCGAAAAAGCCGATCAGGTCGGTGAGGAAGAGCGCCTGGTCGGCGATGCCGGAGGCGGTCGAGAAGACCATCTGCAGATTGGTCTGCGCCTGCTGCACCGAGGCCGTGATGAAGACGAAATCCTGCAGCGAGTAGCCGCCGTGGATCGCGCGCCAGATGACATAGATATAGGACGAGTAGTAGCCGCCGGTACCGACGATCGAGAACAGCCCGCCCCAGAAGAGGCGCCGCCGCGAGAGTGCGATGTTCTCCTCGTAGATGCCGAGCGAAAGCTTGGCAAAACGGTCTGTAAAGTACTCGCTCAGGTTGAAGAGTTTGAGTTCCTTGGCGGCTTCCTTGCTGCCGCCGACCTGGCGGATGTAGTCCATCTCGCGTTTGGCCGGGGTCTGGCGAAAGTTTTTGGCGTAACCAAGGAAGGCGAAATGCGTTTCACCCAGAAACGAGGGCACCACCGCGAGCGCGAGCAGCACGATCAGGAAAGGCGCCTTGACCAGCAGCACGCTCGAGAAAAACAGCGTCGTGAGCACCTGCTGAAAGAGCCGGCCCATCGCCTGGATCATCGCGAGGCGGTCGGTCGCCTGCACGCGCGCTCGCTCCAGGCGGTCGTAGTAGACCGGGTCCTCATAGGTGGTCAGGTCAAGCTGTGCGGCCTGCCGCATCACGCGGATCGACACGTAGTGGGTGTACCGGTCGGCAAGCAGGGAATCGCAATAGTCGATGAGGCGCGCGAGAATGCCGGTGCCGATGACAATGGCGACCTCGGCTGCAACGATCCACCAGAAGTGGTTCGGGATGCCGTGGCGGCTGATGGCCTGCTGCACGCCCCCGATGATGCGCGCGGCGACGTAGCCGCCCAGAACGGGGGTGCCTGAGACCAGCACACGCAGGATCAAACCCCAGGTGACGACCGCGCGGCCCGACTCCCACAGGATTTCGAGCACGGGCGGCACATTGCGCAGAGCCTGGATGCGCTCGGCCCAGGCGCTGCGGGTCACCTTAGCGGATTGCACGGCTCCATCGGCCATCGGCTGGCTTCTCTGCTCCTCGTAAATGGAGACCCCGCATCTGAAAGGAACCGAAAGCTCCTCCGCCGGATGCGGGATTGCTCCCGACCTGCTGTGAGCCTAACCGATACGGGGCCGGTTTGGCTCGGGAGATGCAGGACTCGAACCCGGTACACTCAGGGCGTGAGCAGCCTGCACGAGCAAACCCCGGTGCCGCTCCAAACGCCGGCCGGCCTCAATGAAGGCACCTCGTCTCGCGCCGGGCTCTTCGGTGCTGTCGCTGCTTCCGTCTTCTTCTGGGCCTCGGCGTACCCGGCCATTCGCGCGTCCATGCGGTTGTTCAGCCCGGGCCAGCTTGCCTCGGTGCGCTTCCTGGTCGCCTCGCTGTGCTTTGCGGGGCTCGCGCTTGGGTCTCGGCCAAGCCTGCCGCGCGGAGCCTCCGCGGTGCGCGTCGTTCTGGCCGGGGCGCTCGGCATCGCTGCCTACAACCTGCTGCTCAATACGGGCGAGCTGGAGGTTTCAGCCGGCGCGGCCAGCTTCCTGCTCAACTGCATGCCGATCTTCGCGGCGCTGCTCGGGGTGTGCTTCCTTGGCGAGCGGCTGCGGCCGGCAGGCTGGCTTGGTGTTGCAGTCTCTTTTGCGGGAGTATCGCTGATCGCCACCGGGTCGCCGGGCGGCTTTCATGTGACTGCCGGGGTGTTTCTGGTCCTCGGGGCAGCCGCGTGCGCGGCTGTAATGAGCTTCCTGCAGAAGCCGCTGCTCCGGTCGTACTCGCCGACCGTGGTGACCGCCTGCATGATGTGGACCGGTGCCGTCCTGCTGCTGCCGTGGGCGCCTGGGGCGGTGCGGGCCGTGGCTTACGCCAAGCCCGGCACACTGTTGGTGCCGCTGCTTACCGCGGTGTATCTCGGCATTTTTCCCGCGGCGCTCGGCTACGTGACATGGGCGCGGGTACTTCGGCGATTGCCGCTGTCGCAGGCCTCAGCTGTGCTGTACCTGATTCCGCCCGTAACGCTGCTGATTGCTTTTCTCTGGCTCGGCGAGCGCACCAGCGTCAAGAGCCTGGCGGGCGGCGCGCTCGCGATAGCTGGCGTCTTTGTGCTGTCCCGGTTTGGGCGCATACCTGCAGTTGCGCCCACCCGGTAAACGCGCTCTAGAGCGGGGTCATGCCGCCGGTGGCTCCATAAATCTCGCCGGTCACGAAGCTCGCGTCGTCGCTAGCCAGAAAGACATACAGCGCGCCGAGCTCGACAGGCTGCGCCGGCCGCTCGAACACGGTTGTAGCACCGAACTTCTTGACCTTCTCGGCTTCCATCGTCGCCGGGATCAGCGGCGTCCATACCGGCCCCGGTGCGACGCCGTTCACACGGATGCCTTTCTCGCCGAGCAGCTTGGCAAGGCCCTTGGTCAGGTTGGCGATGGCGGCCTTGGTCGAGGCATAGACGAAGATATTCGGACTTGGGTCGAGCGCCTGGATAGAAGTTGTGTTGATGATGACGCCGCCCGGCTTCAAGTGCTTTTCCGCAGCCTGGCAAAAGGCAAACGTGCCGCCAACGTTGATCGTGAAAGCCATGGCAAACTCTTCGCCCGGCACGTCGGCCAGCTTCTCGTAAGTGCGCTGGTACGCGGCATTGTTCACCAGGATGTCGAGCTTGCCGAACTTGCCGACTACCTCTTCGACAATCTTTGCCGCCTTGCTGGGATCAGCCAGGTCCAGCACGACCGCGTGCGCCTTGCGGCCCTGCTGCTCGATTGCCTGCACGGTCACCTTGGCGTCGGCTTCTTCCTCGGCAACATAGGTGAACGCCACGTCGGCGCCTTCCTTGGCAAACAGGATGGCGACTGCTCGCCCAATGCCGCTGTCAGCGCCGGTGACCAGCGCGACGCGGTCGGTGAGCCGGTTGCGTCCCGTATAGCTTTCAAGCCCGTGGTCGGGCTTGGGGTTCATTTCCTGTTCCGTGCCGGGGATGGATTGTTTTTCCTGCTGGGGGAACGGCGGTTTAGGGCCGAAGGTGAGGGGATTGCGGGCCATCATGTCTCCTTGTGAACTTGCCGGCGTACCTTTCCGGGTCTTTTTACAGGTGGACGACCTCCGGAAGCGCGCCGTATAAGGAGAGAGCCTTCCTGCTCCGCTGAGGTTGTGTGCCGCGGTTTTCGTCCCCTGCGCAGGGTCGCATCGACCTTCTCGGTCCGCTCCCGAAGCGAGGCAAGCGGCTTTTTTCGACCTTTCGGGCACATCCTTTGCTTGCCCGAGCCAGCATGAACAGTGTATTAAGCATCTATGTAGCTTCGTCGCGCAAAGCCTGCCACATGCGCGATCGCGGCTCAGGTGCCTTTGACGGGCAGATGGACAAGTTCGAAAGGACGGAGCTTACCCATTTTGGCAGGACACTCAGCGCAGACCCCGGACGATCTGCAAACCCGCCTCCGAAACGCCGGACCCTGGTTCCACAACATACATGTCCAGGGCATCCAGACCGCGCCTGACCACTTCCTTGGCGATTATCCCGCTGTCAAATGGCGGCATCTCACGACGGCGCTGCCTGCAGACCTCTCCGGCAAAAGTGTGCTCGACATCGGGTGCAATGCCGGCTTCTACAGCCTCGAGCTGAAGCGCCGCGGTGCCGCGCGTGTACTTGGCATTGATACCGAAGAGCTCTACTTGGAGCAGGCGCGACTGGTGCGCGATGAGCTTGGGCTCGACGTCGAGTACCGGCGCTGCTCGGCGTATGACGTACTGTCACTTGCTGAGGAATTCGATATCGTGCTGTTCATGGGCCTCTTTTATCACCTGCGATACCCGCTGTATGCGTTGGACCGCGTGGTGCAGATGGTAAAGCCGGGCGGGCTGCTTGTATTTCAAACGTTGTTTCGGCCCCATGCGGCGCCCGCAGCGCAGGCGCCGGTTGCGTCCGATTACCCGTTCTGGGAAGAGCGAGCTTTTCTTGATCCCGCGTTTCCGCAGATGCGCTTTTTCGAACACAAATTTGCGGGCGACGCGACCAACTGGTGGATCCCGAACCTTGACGGCGTGGAAGCAATGCTTCGGTCTGCGGGCCTGCGTATAGAGGCGCGGCCTGAACAGGAGACCTGGCTGTGTACGCCCGTGAGCACCCGGCGCGGCGGCGTGCCCTTGCAGGAGCTCGAGTTCGCGGGCAGGCTTTGGTAACAGCAGTGGTGGCACTTCAGCAAAGAACGGAGAAGGGTACGACACGATGGTAGAAGCTGTCATGCTGTGGAACGAACCGAACAACCTGTCGCATTGGAACTTCCACCTGGATCCGCAGTGGAAGGCGTTTGGCGAGATGGTGCGCTCGAGCTCGCGGGCGATTCGGGCCATCAACCCTGACCTGAAGATCGTCCTCGGCGGGGTCAGCTCCTGTGACTGGCGCTGGATTGAGTTGATGCGGAACCACGGCGCGCTCGAGGATATCGACGTCGTTGCAGTGCACGGCTTTCCACTCGACTGGAACCACTGGCACGTGAACGAGTGGCCCGAGCGCATCCGTGAAACGCGCGCTGCGGCCGGGCTGCCGGTGTGGGTTTCTGAAGTTGGCGCGTCGTCGTTCGGCGCGGATGAGGTGGCAAGCTTTGGGCTCGAGCGCATGACCTCGCTGCTTGAAGGCCAGGTTGACCGCATCCACTGGTACAGCCTGTATGACCTGCCGCCAAGCTGGGAGGCGACCACGCGGCACAAGGAAGCCGAAGGCTCCTCCTACTATCGGCACTATTACATGGGGCTGCTGCGGCACGATGGCACGCCGAAACCCGGTGCCGCACTGTTTCCGCGCCTGGTGGAGCAGAACCCGGCCCTCGGTCTGTGCCAGTGGTTCCACTACCAGGACCCGCGGCTCGACGCGGCAGTGGACTGGATGGAGCGGCTCGGCGTGCGCTACCTGCGGACCGGGGTGAGCTGGGCCGACTGGTTCCGGCCAGGAGCCGAGGAGTGGTTCGATCGGCAGATGAGCGCGCTCGCCGGCTTTGAAACCACCATGACGCTTTGCTTTACGCCGGACCATCTGGGGCTGGAAGAGCACTGGGCGAGCCCGCCGAAAAACATCGAGGACTTTACGGAGTTCGCGCGCTGGGCGGTCGGCCGCTACGCGTCGCCTGTGGGGCTTGTGCAGGAGCAGGACGCAGTTGCAGTTGCGCTTTAATCGGATCTGTAACAAGAAAGGTTGCGCATGGAGCCGGTAAACGGAAAACAGGTGCGGGTGAACGGAGGACCAGTGCGCGCGAAAACGATTCTGATCACGGGCGGTGCCGGCTTTGTCGGTTCGCATCTTGCCGACGGGCTCATCCGTGAAGGCCACAGTGTGCGCGTACTCGACAACCTGACGCCGCAGGTCCACGGGCGCAAGCTGCCGACGTATCTATCGCCTGAGGTCGAGGTAGTGTACGGCGACGTGCGCGATCGCGCCGCGGTAGAAACCGCGGTCGAGGGCGTGGACGCGATTTACCATTTCGCGGCAACGGTCGGGGTCGGCCAGTCCATGTATGAGATCCACCGCTATATGGACGTAAACACGCTGGGCACGGCACAGCTGCTGCAGGTGCTGCTCGACACCAAGCAGCCGATCGAGAAGCTCATCGTCGCGTCGTCCATGTCCATCTATGGCGAAGGCGCGTACACCTGCACGCAGTGCGGGCCAGGGCTGGTGGCGCCGCCGATCCGCGGCAACGCGCAGCTGCGCGCGGGCGACTGGGAGCCGCCCTGCCCGGTGTGCCGGGGCGCGCTGGTGCCGCGGCCTACTGCGGAGAGCAAACCGAGCGAGGTGACCAGCGTGTACGCGCTCTCAAAACGCGACCAGGAAGAGTTGTGTCTTACGTATGGCCGCGTGTACGACCTGCCGGTGGTCGCGCTGCGGTTTTTCAATATCTACGGCACGCGGCAGGCGCTCTCCAACCCGTACACCGGCGTGGCGGCGATCTTCGCGTCGCGCCTGCTCAACGGGCAGCCGCCGCTGGTGTTTGAGGACGGCGAGCAGCAGCGCGACTTCGTCAACATTCACGATATTGTCCGCGCCAATATCCTCGCGCTGGAGCGGGAGGAGGCGAATGGACAGGTCATCAACGTAGGCTCGGGCCAGCCTATCTCCATCAGCCGCGTTGCCGAGTTGTTGACTTCTGCGCTCGGCAGGCAGGGGGAGCTGCCGCACCAGTTGACGCAGCGCTACCGCTCCGGCGACATTCGCCACTGCTACGCCGACCTGACGCGCGCTCGCGCGCTGCTCGGCTACGAGCCGCAGGTAACGCACGAGCAGGGCTTTGCGGAGCTGGTGGACTGGCTGCGGGCGCAGCGTCCTGAAGACAAGGCGGAGACCATGCTTCAGGAGCTGAACAGCTACGGGCTTTCCGCATGATTGCGCGCGGGGACACAACGGCAGGCGCAGTGGAGGCGTCACACCCCGAAGGAGGCACATTGAAGAAGGGCATCGAACGTCGAGTGCTGATCACCGGCGGCGCCGGGTTTATCGGGAGCAACCTGGCAGCACACCTGCTGCGGCACACTGCGGCCCATGTAACCGTGCTCGACAGCCTGGCACGGCCCGGCGTCGCGGCAAACCTTGCGTGGC
>CAXUDF010000128.1:7275-10048 GCA_964249695.1 uncultured Acidobacteriaceae bacterium | reverse complement strand
GCCAGCACCACGCCGAACGCCGTGGCCACCCCCTTGCCGCCTCGAAAGCCGAGCCACACCGGGAACACGTGCCCGAGCAGTGCGCACAGGGCAGCGAGCGAGGCAGCGACGCTCACGTGAAAGGTGTATGCGGCGTCGTGCTGCACCCACCGCGCGGGCAGCATGGGCAGCACGCCGGTCGCAAACACCACGGCAACCCAGCCCTTTGCCGCGTCGAGAACGAACGTCAGCGCGCCGAGGCCTTTTGCGCCCGAGCGCACCACATTCGTTGCCCCAATGTTGCCGCTGCCGACCTCGCGGATGTCTCGCTTTTGGAATAGGAGCACCAGCAGGAAGCCCCAGGGGATAGAGCCGAGCAGGTAGGCAACGGCGGCGATCAGCAGAAAGGGGGCGGCGCTCATGGCGCTTCGAGTGTAGCGCAGTGGGCGTTAAGTAAGGCTTATCGGAGCCTTATACAAGGCGTAACGGCTCTGTACTGAGCTGTATCTCGGCCACATCAGCTCCGTATCGAGCTCTATCCAGTCCGTAGAATTGCCGTAAACGTTCCGTACAAAGGCCTAATCTGTCCCTATTTGTTCGCTCCTCTGTGTCCGCAGGGTGCTAGCCTGTCAGCGCCATGCGTTCCTTCTCGCTGCTTCCTATGACTCTCGCCGTTGGTTCACTCGCTATGCCGGTCAGCGGTGCTTTCGCGCAAATCGCGCCGCGGCCCGTGCCGCCCTCGGACACGACCGTACCGGTCGGTGCACGGCTGCTGATCCAGGTCGTCGGCGATGGCGTGCAGATCTATAACTGCGCGAGCAAGAACGGCGTGCTCAGCTGGACCTTCCAGCAGCCGGACGCGAAGCTGCTTGACCCTGCCACGCACGCGCAGCTGGGCAAGCACGGCGCCGGGCCCATATGGCTCTGGAACGACGGCAGTGCAGTCGCGGGCAAAGTCACCGTTTCGCAGCCGTCCCCGGAGGCGGGCAGCGTGCCCTGGCTGCTGCTGGCCGCCTCGCCGCTCGGCGAGCAAAAAGGCATCCTGACGCCGGTGGTCTGGGTGCGCCGCTCGGAGACGCACGGCGGCGCTGCGCCGGTGGGCGGCTGCGATGACGCGCACCAGGGCACCGTCCAGCGGGTGCAGTACACGGCGCTTTATGACTTCTATAGCGCGGGCACACCTGCTGGTCAGGCGCGCTAGGCGGACGGCCAGGATTGGCTTGAAGCCGAGCCGCCTGAGCGGCATCCCTTACCCTGGCCGACGTACGAGGACGTATCGCGCAGCGTGCCGGAAGGCCTGGAACGCTGGTCGGCATGGCGTTGCCGCCTGGAAAACAGCGGCCGATCCTGACACTAACTAGTGTCTGGCGAAGGCTGCGGATGCGGTTGCGTCCGAGCTCATTTCGCTGCCCTTGAGGTCCATGTGTTCAATGAGGCCGTTCGCGATGGTGTAAACGTGCCACACCTCGCCGTCAAACAGGACATCGCCTCCAAGGTTTTTCACAAGCTGATGCACTTTGACCTCGGTACTGCCGCCTTCCCGGTCGATGATCTCAACCGGCTCCACGTGAGGATCAAACTCCTCCCACTGACGGGTCCAGTAAGCGCGGATCTCTTCCTTGCCGACCGCGCGCCCCCCTTCGGACGCTTTCGGCCAGCTGACGCGCTCACTCATGAGCGCCAGGGCGCCTTCGATATCCCGACGATTGAAGGCAGAGTAGGCCTGCGCTATGAGCATTTGCGTGTTCGGCACGGATCCTCCGGAGTAGGTGTGTATTCCTGATTTCTAGTAGCGACTGATGGATCTCGTCAGGAATTTCCAACAGAGTAGCCTCTTCGCCCCTGCGGGCGCGACGCCTCAGCGCTGCTTCAGCAGCCGGCGCCGTACCAGGTCAAGCGCCTGCTGCGCGGCAAACTGCCGCACCCGGTCGCGATCCCCGGGGAACTGCTTCTCCAGGACCTGCACGTCGGTCCCGTCCGACACCGCGAGATACACCAGGCCGACCGGCTTCTCGTCGGAGCCGCCGTTTGGGCCTGCGACGCCTGTAATGCCGACGCCGAAGGTGCTGCCGACCCGCTCCCGAATGCCCGTCGCCAGCGCCGCGGCGACCTCGCGGCTGACCGCGCCATGCTCGCGGATCAGCTCGGCCGGCACCCCGGCAAACAGCGTCTTGAGCTCATTCGAGTACACGACCGCCCCGCCCAGAAACGACCGCGACGACCCGCTGATGCTGGTAAGCCGCTGCGACACAAGGCCGCCGGTGCAGCTTTCGGCCACCGCAAGCGTCGCCCCGGCCAGCTCCAGGTGGTACAGCACGATGCGCTCCAACGTCTCGCCATTGGTTGAGTAGACAACGTCGTCGAGCTCTTCCTCGATAGCGCCGGCGAGCTTGTCGACGCGCTCCTGCGCCTGCTCCTGGGTCGCCTTGGTGCTGATGAGGTTGAGCTGGATGTCGCCCAGGTGCGCGAGGATGGTGGTTTCCACATCGGTGTACTGCTTGTAGATCGGTGCAATGCGCGTATCGCAGGCCGACTCGCCCATCATGGCGACCTTAAGCACGCGCGTCGCGTAGTAGCGGCGCGGAATGGCCTCACGCAGGCGCGGGACGACGCCCGAGCTCCACATGGGCTTGAGCTCCGACGGCGGCCCGGGCAGCAGCACGATCAGCTTGCGATGCCCTTTGTATGCGGTATCGAGCCACTGGCCGGGCGCGGTGCCGGCGGTGTTCTCGAGCGGGTCCGCGCCTTCCAGCACATCGCCCTGCTTGGTGTTGTTGTCGGTCAGGGTGATGCG
>CAXUDF010000128.1:0-7175 GCA_964249695.1 uncultured Acidobacteriaceae bacterium | reverse complement strand
AGCGAGTTCGTGTCCTGCCGAAACGGCGTCAGCAGCTCGGAGCCGACCGCGATAATGTCACAGTTCATTCTTTTTCCTAGGGCTTAAGTGCGCCAAAGCCGGACACCACGATGGGAGCTCCACCCGGAACTCCGCTACGAGTGTCAAACGCCCTCCCATGGCCTCGACAGAGCGCCGCAAGGTCGAAATATGCAGGTCCGTCCGCTGTTCGATGCGGGAAATCTGCTCCTGCTCTACGCCGAGCTGCTTAGCCATCCCCCTTTGCGTCAGCTTGCGCGCTTTACGCAGCTCACGCATCGTCATCTCCTTCGCGATGAGTGTCGCAGCACGAGCTTTGATGCTCCCGCGCCGCTCGGCTGGCAGTGCATCCAGCTTCCTTTGCAAGATCTTCATCGCTTTCTCCTTATTACCGTCAGGGCTCGTTCCTGGCGCTTTGTCAGCCCGTTCAGATGCCGCGCATACCGCTTGTCTGCCTTCCCAATCAATCGCTTGCAAAGGTGCTTTGCACGATGCCGAACTCCGCCATTGACTCTAAAATCCCTGCGGCTTGCCGTTCACAGGTAGGCCGGAGTAGTGAATGGCAATGATGTGCCATGCTCCGTTTTCTTTTCGTATGATCTGCGTCTCGCGGCCCTTCGTGACCAAGGGCTTTTCACCGTCACGGATCGTCGCGTGAAAGGTCCAAGTCATCTCGGACCATGCCGTGTCGCCGTAGACGTGTATCGACGGGTTTTCAAGCTGCAGGTCACGCTTGGAAAACATCTTGCCGAAAGTGTCCCGCACGAAACCCTCTACTTGGAGCAGACCATGCTCCGTTCCAAGCGGTTCCACAAAGATCACCTCAGGGGAGTGTGACCAGACCTGATCGACCAGGGCGAGATCGGCCCCGTCAATAGAGGCGACGTAGCGCTTCTGCAACTGCTGAATCTGTTCAATGTCGGCGGCATTCCCGGTGTTCTCACCATGTGCCTTGGCAATACCGAAAGCGAAGGCGAGCGAGAGCAGGCTGATTGCGAGAACGGACTGCTTCTTCGTGATCTTCATAGAACTCCGTTCGGTCGCTGTGTCAGTACAGCCGCAGCCCTTCAACCCCAAGCGGCAGCGTAAACAGCGCGTTGCCGGTGGCAATCACGGCATCGCCTACCGGCTGCAGCGCCAGCCCGACGATGCCTGCGCCGGAGGCGACCAGCTCGGCCCGTCCTTCGGGTGACACCTGCACGATGCCGCGCCGCCCCGCAAGCGAGGCCGAGATGTAGGCGTTGCCCGCGGTATCGAGCGCGATGCCCTGCGGGCGGCCCAGCCCCCGGAAGCGCACCGCCGCGGTGCCGTCTTCGCCGATGGCGTAGAGCGTGTCGAAGCTCGAGGTTGTTGGCCCGGTCACGAACAGGGTGCCGTCGATGCCGAACGCGAGATGGTAGGCGGCGATGGACGGCTCGAGTGTCGCGAACACAAAGATCTGCCGGTCGGGCGCGATCTTGAAGACCGTACCGCTGCGGTCGCCGACATACAGGTTGCCCTTCGCGTCGAAGACGATTCCGGTCGCGACGCCCATGCCTTCGGAAAACGTGGAGACGGCGCCTTCTGCCGAAACGCGGTAGATCGTCCCGTCGTTGCGCGAGGAAACGTACAGGTAGCCGTCAGGCCCTACCGCAAGCCCGGTCGCGTTGGTGATGCCGGTAACAAACGGCGCGGCTTCGCCGGAAGGGGTCACGCGGAAGACTGAGACCGGCGTCTCCTGCCCACGCGGGCCGGAGAACGTGGCATAGATGTTGCCGAGCGCATCCACGGCGGGGTTCGAGACCTGGTGGATGCCCGTTGTCAGCAGCCGTCCTACCGCAACAGGCACGCTGTTGCTCTGCTCGCCATTGCGGAGGATGCGCAGCAGGCCGGCTTGTCCTTCGTCGGGGATGCGGAGCTGCAGGCGGTCGGCGCGGCTAAGCAGCACGCCTGCAGCCAGCTCGCCCAGCATGGCGACAGGGATGCGGCCGCCCACGGCTTCGAGATTGGCGCCGTGGACCTGGATTTCGCCGCCCGGCAGCGCCGTAGTGGGTTGCACCCGCAGAATGCGCGGGGCAGGTGTCTCGGACGGGGAAGGGGTTTCAGATTCAGGGATCACTCTTCTACTGTAGCGAAGCGGCTTCGCTCGCTGCCACATGGTGCTTGACAGAGTAGCGAAGGGCTACCAGAAGTGACCGATGACCGCGCCTGCCAGCAGCGCGTACACCCCCGCGGCTACGTCATCGAGCAGGATGCCGAGGCCGCCGTGCAGCTGCTCCAGCTGGCGGGCCGGCGCGGGCTTGAGGATGTCGAAAAGACGGAACAGCCCGAGCGCGAGCAGGGCGTGCGGCCAGTTGTCGTGGCCATACCCGCAGAAGGCCAGCAGTGCGATCCACTGCCCGGCGGCCTCATCAATGACGACATGGCCGGGATCCTGCCCGGCGGACTCGCGCTCGACCACTGTTGCCGCGGGTACACCGGCCACCAGCGCAATGAGCGCGGCCAGCAGCGTGGCGGCGCGCAGCGCGGGCGGCGTCGGGTGCGCTAGGCCCGCAAAAACAAGCCACAAAGCCACCGCGGCCACCGAGCCCCAGGTGCCCGGTGCCGGCTTTAAAAATCCTGTGCCGAGCAGCGTCGCGACCGACCAGGCCCACGGCGTACGAGGGGGCTGCGGGGCGGCGTCAGCCATGCGTGTCAGAGTCCGAGTCGCTTTCGCTGCGCTGCGCGGACTGGAGGCCGTCCAGTTCGTCGAGGAGCTCAGGGTCATGCACCGGTGAGGAAATTCGGTAGGCGCCGGAGGCCCACTTGCCGAGATCGATCAGCCGGCAACGGTCGGAGCAGAAAGGGAAGTCCGCCTCAGCCGGCAGAACCAGCGTGCCGCAGCTGGGGCAGCGCAATGATTTGACTTTCTTGGCAGCAGCTTTTTGGGGCATCAGAGAACTCGCGCGACCACGTCGTAGTCGTGGGCTTCAGTAACTTCGCAGCGGTAGAAGGTGCCCGGCACCAGCATCTCCCGCTCGCCGAAGTCATTAATGTATAACTTGCCATCGATCTCGGGCGCGTGCAGGGCGGAGCGGCCCTCCCACAGCAGCGGTGTCTCCTCACTTGGGCCTTGCACCAGCACGTCGAGCTCGCGCCCGACCCAGCGCTCCTTCGCCGCCCTGGAGATGCCCTGCTGCAGCTTCATCAGCGAGCGGCGGCGCGCTTCGGTGGTGCGGCGCGGCACTTTCTCCGCGTAGTCAAAGGCTTTCGCGCCTTCTTCGTCCGAATATGAAAACACGCCGAGCCAGTCAAAGCGCGCGTCCTTGATGAATTGCTTGAGGGTTGCAAAATCTTCCTCGGTTTCGCCCGGGAATCCAACGATAAAGCCGGTCCGCAGCACCAGGTCGGGCACGATGGCGCGCGCTTTTTCGAGCGTACGCAGAAAGATCTCCGGGCCGCCGCCGCGGCGCATCCGCTTGAGCACCGCCGGTGCCGCGTGCTGCAGCGGCACGTCCAGGTACGGGCAGATGTTGGCATGGCGCGCCATGGTTTCCAGCAGCCGCGTCGTGATGCGATTGGGGTAGGTGTACAGAAAGCGCAGCCAGGTGAGGCCGTCGATCCCGGCCAGCCGATCGAGCAGCAGCGCCAGCCCGTCGCGCAGGCCCAGGTCCTCGCCGTAGCAGGTGGTGTCCTGGCCGATGAGCGTGATCTCGCGCACGCCGCTCGCCACCAGCCGCTCGGCTTCGAGCACCACCGACTCCAGGCGGCGCGAACGGAACTTGCCGCGCAGGTTCGGAATAACGCAGAAGGTGCACGGGTGGTCGCAGCCCTCGGCGATCTTGATGTAGGCCGAAGTGGTCCCCGTCGCGATGCGGCGCGGGGTCTCGTCGGTGTACAGGTAGCTGGGCAGCGCGGTCGATTCAGCGCCCTCCCAGGCGTCGCGGGTAAAGCGGCCCTGCTGCTCGCGCAGATCGCCTTCGGGGCGGCTTGGCACGGCAAGACCCCCTGCGCGGGAGGCGCCCACTTCGTGGGGGGTGATTGTGGGGGGAAGTTGCAGGCTGCCGTGGGCCTCGCGATGCTCGGCAGCGGGCGCGGAGAAGGTCGATTCGGCGGCGCGGTGCACGATGGCTTGGCCGCTGAAGCCCGTGATATGGACGAGCCCGGGGCTGGACGGCTTGGGGGACAAGCCGGCGGCGGCCAGGATCCCTTCGAGCTCGCCCGTCCCGACCACCGCGTCCACCTCAGGCAGGTTGCGCCGGATCTCGTCGCGGTAGCGCTCCACCAGGCAGCCGGCGACGATCAGCTTCTGCGCGCGGCCGCCCGCGGCTACTTTGTGCCCGGCCAGCTCCAGGATCGTATCGACTGACTCCTGCTTGGCCGAGTCGATGAAGGAGCAGGTGTTGACGACCAGAACGTCCGCGCTCGCGGTGTCAGCGGTCAGCTCAGCACCGGCTTGCTCCAGGTAGCCCATCATGACCTCGCTGTCGACGAGGTTTTTGGGGCAGCCGAGCGAAACAAAACCGATTTTTACCGGGGCAGGCGGAGCCGAGGGCGGAACGGGAATGCCGGCAAGCTGGAGGACAGAAGACACTTCTCAAGTTTAGCCGATGCGCCGCCGGCTTCTTCTGAATGCGACGGCCATAAAGCACAGCTAGAGACAATTTATCTTGCATGTACATCTTGAAGGCAGTTAGTGTACATGTAGCTCAACAAGAGGTTAGCGCCATGCAAATCACAGCAACAAACTTTCGGAAGGACATGTTTCAGGTATTCGAGCGGGCCAAGCAGGGCGAGCAGATCGTGGTTTCTCACAAAGGCGAGCAGTTCCGGCTGGTTCCGGAGAAGCCGGTGTCGAAGTTAAGCCGTATCAGACCAATACAGCTTCTGAACCCGGAATCGACAGAAGCGGATGAAGAGAAGATGAAGCAGGAGATATGGGAAGAGATGGAGGCGGAGTGGGATCTCTTTTACGGAAAGGCTCCTAAGAGTGATCGCCTACCTTGACACGCATGTAGCAATCTGGCTTGTGGATGGGCAGCTTAAGAGGCTTTCCAGGGCTGCCTCGCATACCATCGAGCGGTGCTCCTTGTTGGTGTCGCCCATTGTGGTGCTTGAACTTGAGTACATGTATGAGATAGGACGTATATACAAGCGATCCGCCATTGTGCTTGACTCCCTCAAGGCGGACCTGAATGTTGAGATATGCAATCTGCCGTTTTTGGCTGTCACAAACGCTGCGGTGTTTGAGAGCTGGACACGTGACACTTTTGATCGCCTGCTCGTGGCCCATGCCCGTGCAAACGGCATCGCGGCTTTGATCTCGGCGGACGAGCATATCCGAGCGAATTACAGCGCGACAGTCTGGTAGGAGACCACACGGAACGGAATGCGAATAGATGCCACCCGGAGGGAACTGCTGCGCAGCTTCGCTGGCACCCTCGCAGGAACAGCGCTGAACCGCTCGGCCGCTGGCTTCCACCAGCCGCCGGACACACCGTCGGCACTTAAAGCCTCACCCGCAGTTTCCCAGCCCGGGCGCGGGCGCATCCGCCAGTCGGTCGCGCGCTGGTGCTTCCAGCAGTGGACCGTACCGGAGCTCTGCGAGCACGCTGCCGCGCTCGGGCTGGTGGGTGTTGACCTGCTCAAGCCCGATGAGTACGCGATCCCCGCGCGCTACGGCCTGCGCTGCACCATGGGCTATGCCGGCGGCGGCGAGATTAATCGCGGACTTAACCGGACTGCCAATCACGACGCGATTGTCGCCGGGCTCACCGCCGGCATCCCGCTCGCGCAGCAGGCAAACGTGCCCAATGTCATCACCTTTTCCGGCCTGCGCGATGGACTCGCCGACGACGAAGGCGCGCGCAACACGATCACCGGTCTGAGGCGCATTGCGCCCATCGCCGAAGCGCACGGGGTCACCGTCTGCATGGAGCTGCTGAACTCCCGTCGCGACCACCCCGGCTACATGGCCGACCACGCCGCCTGGGGTGCCGCGGTGGTACGCGCGGTCGCCTCGCCGCGCATTAAGCTGCTCTACGACGCGTACCACATGCAAATTATGGAGGGTGACCTGATTCAAACGCTCCGGAGCTACCAGGACACGATCGCGCACATCCACACGGGCGGTGTGCCGGGGCGCCACGAGCTCGACGGCCCGGAGCAGGAGGTCGCCTGGCCCGGGCTGATGCGGGCGCTCCTCGCCATGGGCTTTGCAGGCTACGTTGCCCACGAGTTTGTGCCCACCGGCGATCCGCTCACCAGCCTCGGCAACGCCGCCGCGCTCTGCGACGTGTAGCTCCACACGATCGCGCCCTGCTGTTTTCGCATCCGACCGGGTGGTCTGGTAGCGCATGCGCTACCCGGCGGAGGTGTGACGAGATGACACACGGAAAAGGACCGGCCTGTCTGCTGGCCGGTGCGCTGCTGCTTGCGCCGTGCGGGCTGGCGCAGCATGACCATGGCGGCGATGGCGACAACCGCGGCGGGCACAGCAACTACTACAGCGGCATGCACGACAACATTCGCGGCGGCAACTACAACCAGCGCTACCAGCAGGACGATCGCGATCATCACCATGACGACCGGGGCGGCGGTATCGGCCCGGGCTACGGCGCACTGATCGGCGGCGGGGGCGGCGCAGTGCTGGGCGCGGTCTTTGGCGGCGGGCTGAAAGGCACGCTGATCGGCGGCGCGGCAGGCGCGGGCCTGGGCGCGCTCGGCGGCAAGCTCGCTGAGGGCAACAACCACCACGACGATCGCTATCACCACTAGAGCGCTCAACCCGACACACTAGCGAAAGGACGCGCAATGAGAAAGCAAGCAGCAGCCCAGGCCATCATCCGCTGGAGCGCACGGATCCTGACCCTGGTCGTTTCCGTCGGCGCACTCACATACAACGCGGGGCCCGCGATGGCGCAAACCAAAGCGACGAATGCCTCGACCGCCGCCGCGGGGAACGACCCGAATGACAAACGGATCAACGCCATCCCCATCAGCCAGCTCGTTACCGCGACCTGCCGGCAGGCGTGGCACCTGGGCGGCAACAACGAGGATGCCTTCTTCGACATCGTTGAGCGACTTACCGCGCTGTCGGCCCACAATCGCGGCGTAACCCTGCCCGACGACAAGGACGCCGGTTCCCGCGCGGGCCAGTGGATCCGCGAACAGGCTCTCAAGGACCCCGACCAGCTCCT
>CAXUDF010000127.1:0-10368 GCA_964249695.1 uncultured Acidobacteriaceae bacterium | reverse complement strand
TCCCAGTCGGCCCGGGCCGCGGCTCGGCGGCCGGTTCGCTGGTCGCCTACGTGATGGAAATCACCAACATCGACCCGCTCCAGAATGCGCTGCTGTTTGAGCGCTTCCTGAACCCGGAGCGCGTGTCCATGCCCGATATCGACATCGATTTCGACATGAACCGGCGCGGCGAGGTGATCGACTACGTCACGCGCAAGTACGGCCGCGAGCAGGTCGCGCAGATCATTACGTTCAACACTATGGCAGCGAAGGCCGCGATCAAGGACGTGGGCCGCGCGCTCGACCTGCCGTACGGCGACGTCGACCGCATTGCCAAGATGGTGCCCGCGACCATCGGCATCACGCTCGAGCAGGCGCTGAAGGATTCTCCTCCGCTGCAGGAGGCCTATGACAAAGACCCCGTGATGCGCGAAGTGATCGACACCGCGCTCAAGCTGGAAGGGCTGGTGCGCGGCGCGGGCGTCCACGCGGCCGGCGTTGTCATCGCGCCGCGTCCGCTGACGGATCTGGTGCCGCTGTCGCGCTCAAAGAACGAGGAAATCGTCACCGCGTATGACATGAAGGCGATTGAGAAGCTTGGTCTGCTCAAGATGGACTTTCTTGGCCTGACCACGCTGACCGTGATCGCCGACTGCCTCAAGCTGATCGAGAAAAGCTCGGGCGTCGCGGTTGATTTGGAAACGATTCCGCTGGACGATCAGGAAACGTACGAGAAAGTCTTTCATCGCGCGCTCACTTCCGGCGTCTTCCAGTTTGAGTCTGGCGGCATGCGCGATGTTTTGCGGCGCTACAAGCCGACATCGGTCGAGGACCTGACGGCGTTGAACGCGCTCTACCGCCCGGGCCCGATCCAGGGCGGCATGATTGACGACTTTATCGAGCGTAAGTGGGGCCGGCGCAAGGTGGAGTATGACCTGCCGCCGATGGAGTCCATCCTGACCGAGACGCTCGGTGTGATCGTGTACCAGGAGCAGGTGATGCAGATTGCGAACGCGGTCGCCGGCTACTCGCTCGGCGAGGCCGACCTGCTGCGCCGCGCGATGGGCAAGAAAAATCTGGAGGAGATGACCAAGCAGCGCGAGCGCTTTGTGACAGGTGCCGCGGAGAAGAAGTTTCCGAAGGACATCGTCACCCGCGTGTTCGACCTGATGGAGCAGTTCGCCGGCTACGGCTTTAACAAGTCGCACTCGGCCGCGTACGCGCTGCTTGCCTATCACACGGCTTACTTGAAGACGCACCATCCGGTCGAGTTCATGGCGGCGCTGCTGACTTCTGAGATTTCAAAGCCGGAAAACGTCGTGAAGTACATCAAGGAGTGCCGCGAGCTGGGCATCGCGGTCGAGCCGCCGGACGTGCTGCTCTCGGACGCGGACTTTACGCCGAACGGCAATGCGATCCGCTTCGGCCTGACAGCCATCAAGAACGTCGGCCGCAACGCAATCGACTCCATTCTTGACGCACGGCGAGCTGCGGAGGAGAAAGGCAAAAGCTTCGGCAGCTACTGGGAGTTCTGCGAGCAGGTCGACCTGCGGTTGATGAACAAGCGCGTGCTGGAGTCGTTGGTCAAGGCGGGCGCGCTCGACTCCTTTGGCCGCCGCTCACAGCTCGTCGCCGCCGCGGACAAAGCGATCGAACGCGCGCAGAAAGCGCAGCGCGACCTGGCAAGCGGGCAGCACGGACTGTTCGGCATCTTCGACGATCACCCTGCCACCACGGCTGCTACAGATGCGCTCCCGAACATCCCGGACTGGGACGAAAACGAGCGTCTGCAGGCTGAAAAAGAGGTGCTGGGATTCTTTGTTTCCGGCCATCCGCTCGACAAGTACGCCGACAAGCTCAGCAATCTGCCCGGCGTCGTCGATACCGCGACCGCGCTTGAGATGAAGCCGTCTGCCGCGCCGACGCGGCGCGGTGAGCGCGGCGACGAAGTCCAGATTGCGGGCGTGATCGTCGGCTTGAAGGTCGCGAAATCGAAGCGTTCGGGAGAGCTGTACGCGCAGGCTTCGCTTGAGGACACGGTTGGCAAGATTGATCTGATCTGCTTCCCGAAAGACTACGCGGCGCTGGCGGAAAGCCTGAAGATTGAGGTGCCGGTGGTCGTGCGCGGATCGCTGCGCGCGGAGGAAGAAGGTGCGAACAAGCTCTGCCTCTCGTCCGTACAGCCGATTGAAGACCTGAAAGTGCGTCTGCCGAAAAACCTGAAAATCAAGGTGCGGCTCGAGGTGGCAAGCGGCGCCACGCTGGAGCAGCTGCACGGTATGCTCGGTGCGGCGCCGGGCCCGGGGCGCATCATGCTGTCGCTTGAGCAGCGCGGCGAGTACTGCGTGGTGCTTGAACCGGCAGGCTTCCAGGTCGCCGCGGACCGCGCCTTCATCGACCGCGCGGAAACCCTGCTGGGCCCGGGCGCGGTGCAGGTGATGGACTGAGGGGAGGACGGCGCCTACAATCAGCACAAAGTCCGCACCACTTCATAGTGCAGGGAGATGCTCTCCGCAACGATGGCTGACGTACAAACCACCCAAGCCGTACCTGAGCGCTGGGCCCGGACGGAGCTGGCGCGGCACCCGCAGCGGCCTGACCCGGTGTTCTTTCTCGACCAGATCTTCACCGACTTCACCGAGGTGCACGGCGACCGCGCGTTCCTTGACGACCCGGTTGTGCGCTGCGGCTTTGCCCGCTTCCGCGGCGAAGAACTTCTTGTTATTGCCAACGTAAAAGGGCGCACGACCAAGGAGAAAGTCGCCCATCGCTTTGGTATGCCGGACCCTGAGGGCTACCGCAAGGCGCTCCGCGTGATGAAGCTGGCGGAGAAGTTCGGCCGCCCGGTCATCACGCTGATTGACCTGTTCGGCGCAAACCCGGGCCTCGGCGCGGAAGAGCGTGGGCAGGCTGAGGCGATCGCGCGCAATCTTCGCGAGATGTCGCGGCTGCGAGTGCCAACAATCGCCGTGATTACCGGCGAAGGCGGCTCTGGCGGCGCGCTGGCGCTGGCCGTTGCGGACCGCGTCCTGATCCTAGAGAAAGCGGTGTACTCGGTCATCTCGCCCGAGTCCTGCGCTTCCATCATGTGGCGCGACGCGGGCAAGCGCGCGCAGGCGGCTGAAACGCTCCGCGCGACCGCGCCCGACGTGTACGCGCTGGGTTGCGTGGATGACGTTGTGCCGGAGCCGCCGGGCGGCGCGCACACCGCGCCCGAGAGGGCGGCGGAGCTGCTGGCCGGCAAGCTCGCTGAGCACCTGAGCGCTTTGCAGTCGCTCTCGACGGAGCAGCTGCTGGACCGGCGCTACGCCAAGTTCCGCACGATGGCACCCTGCTATGTGGGCTGAAGCCGCCGCTGAAAGTACAACGGGCCGCCGTGGCTGACCGAGACCCGCGCTTCGAGGCCCGCGCACGTGCGCGGCAGGCTGCGGGCAGGCGGACTCGCTCGCTTGCCTGGGGTCTGCTGGCCGTGGTCTACGGCTACTTTGCGTACCAGCTCACTACCCGGGCGGCTACGCCCTTTGAGCCAAGCGCTGCGCGCTTGCTGCTTGCGCAAAGCTGCCTGGTGCTGCTGCTGCTCACCGGCTTTGGTGCCATGGAGATCCTGGGCCAGGGAGAGCGGGCGCCTCTAACGGCGATGGGCCTGCCGCGGCGCAGCGGCGCCGGCGCGGAGTTTGGGCTGGGCGCGGCGCTGGGCTGGGCAGCAGTAGTTGCCGCGGTGCTGCCAGTGGCCTTATTCGGCAGCCTGCTGGTTACGGTCAGCAGCCACGGCCCGGACGCAGCGCGCGGCGTTTTGGTAAGCCTGGTGGGCTGCGTGCTGTCTGCGCTTGCGAGCGAACTGCTGCTCCGCGGCTATGCCTTTCAACGATTGCTCGACGCCTCAGGGCCTACCATCGCTACCATCGTCATGCTGCTGCTCGTGACGCTCTCCCAGGGGTTTCAGCAGTCATGGACTGCAGGCAGCCTGCTGGTCTGCGTGCTGTTTAACACGCTGCTGGCGATGGCGTATCTGCGAACACGCGCGCTGTGGGTCGGCTATGGCCTGCACTTTGCCTGGAATGCGAGCCTTCTTGTGCTTTTCGGCCTGCCAGTCAGCGGGTTGGGCGCGCTGGCCCCCGCGCTGTCGACTTACACCGATGGCGCGGCCTGGCTTGCCGGCGGCCGTGCAGGGCCGGAGGGTTCGGCCGTGATGGTTCTCGTCCTGCTCGCGGCGCTGTGGGTGCTGGCCCGCACGACGCGGGAGCTGCGCCACCAGTGGGCACTGCCGGAGATCGTCGGCGCAGGCATCCCGGTCGACATCGACGCTGCGGCCCGCAAACAGCATGAGAGAGCGATGGGCGAGGCCGCGCCAGCACAGCCGGCACTGGTGCAGATAGCCCCGGTCGCAACCGCGCCGCTGGAGCTGCCAAAACGACCGGAGTAAGAATATTCAGTACATGCGGCAGCAGAACACCATGCGACAAAACCTATTTACCTCAGTGTTACCTTCGGCGCTTGCAAGGTTGTATGAAACAGGAGCACTCTTGAGGGACCTCAGGAGGGCGAGATGCTGCACACCCCCCGTTCTCGTCTTTTTCTTTTCGCGCTTGCCGGGTTTATGACGTGGCTGCCGTTGCACGCCCAGGTCTTCACCGTCAGCACTGAGCAGATCGAAGGTCGCTTCCTCCAGTTCCAGCCGACACACGTGGACCTGCCCAGGATGCACGCCGGGCCGTTCACGCAGGAGGCTCTGCAGCGGACGCTCTCCTCGGAACAGGGCTTTGCCATGCGCCCGCTGCCGCTGGCCAGCCGCGGGTTGCAGCTGGTGGCGAATGGTCCGCTCTCGCCAAGCGGCTCAGACTACGTGGAAGAGTTGAACAGCAAGGGTATCTCTGCACGGCCCGGCGATCGGGTCACGGTCACCAGGATTACCTTCCACAAGGACCGGCTGATTCTTGAGTTCAACGGCGGCCCGGACCTGCCGCACAAGTACCTGCGCCACCTCTCGCTTGGCGCCGGCGGCATTGCAGCGCCGCTGGCGCGCGACAACGGAGAGCAGGCTCTTGGTTCACGATTGACACTGGTCTTCAACGGCCTTGTCCCGAATGTGACCGGCGACGAGGTGAAGGCGCTGATTGCGCCGATTGTGGGCTTTGGTGAGCGCTCCCCAACCGAGGCGTACGTGGAGACACTGCCGCCGCTGCTTAAAAAGGCAATCCTGGACCACCACGTGCTGGTTGGCATGGATCGCGACATGGTGCTGCATGCAGTGGGCGCGCCCGCGCAAAAGGTCAGGGAAAAAGACGACGGCCGGCCTTTCGAGGAGTGGATCTACGGGGTGCCCCCGGAAAAGTCGGAGTTCATTCGGATCCAGCGCAATCGCGTGACCAAGGTCGAGGAAGCCTCCGTCGGCACGAGCCCGATCGTCCGCACGGCGAACGAGGTCGGCAACTACTGGGAGACCGACGCCGGCAAGGAGACAAACGAGCGGATTGTGAAGCTGGGTGACGGCACCGAGGCCGACCGCGTGGCGCAGAATGCTCCGCCGGAAGCGCCGCCGACGCTGCGCAAGCCGGGCGAAAGCCTGCCTGCGGACAAGAACACGAACCAGCCTTCCATGCAGCCGGTGCAGTTCCCCACAGGCAGCCACGCTCCCAGCCAGTAGCCCGGGCGCGAGCGCAGGCTGCCTCATGTAAACTTAGGGGACCGCCCGCCCTGATTGCATCCGCTCCATTGCGGTGGAGCCTGCGCGGTGGCAAGGTTTCATTCGTTTGAGGGAGCAAGTACCGCATGGCGAAGATCGCAAAAACAGGAGACCGTAAAAAGGTCATGGACACCACCAAGAGCACTGACTGCCCGAAGTGCAGCAAGCCTACCCGGATTGTGAAGCGGGTGAAGGATCGGGAGCGTGGAACGCCGGGCGGCGTGTACATCTCGTGCTCTGCCTGTGACTTTTACGAGAAGCTGTAAGGCTTTGCAAGGCAAGAAAGGCCCGGCCGCGAGCCGGGCTTTTCTACGTCGGCTCAAGGTGGGCCGTCTACCTTTCGCCAGGCAGCGCGGCTGCAATCTCGTGCAGGATGCCCAGGTAAGCGGCGGCTGGATCTGCAGACGCGGTGATCGGCCGGCCGATTACCAGTTGGTCTGCACCGTGCTGTAACGCGAAGGACGGGGTGCCGGTGCGTTGTTGGTCGTCCGCCTGCGCGTTTGCGGGACGGATGCCCGGGGTGACCAGGTGAGCCGCGGGCATCTGGCGGCGCAGCATCGCTGCTTCGTTCGGCGAGCAGACAAAGCCCTCGATGCCGGCGGCGGAAGCTATCGCGGCAAGGCGCTCCACTTGCTCCGTGGTTGAACCCGCGACACCGGGAGCAGCAAGCTGCACTGCATCCACGCTGGTCAGCACGGTTACGGCAAGTAGACGCGTCCGCGAACCGGTGACGGCGTGTGCCGCAGCCTGAAGCATGAGCGGTCCCCCGCCTGCATGCACGGTCAGAAGTGCAGGCCCGAGAGCCGCAACCGCGCGGATCGCCCCGGCGACTGTATTTGGAATGTCGTGGAGCTTGAGGTCCAGGAAGACCTCGAAACCATCCTGCCGCAGGTGCTTCAAGACAGCAGGGCCTTCGGCGAGGAAGAGCTCCAGGCCGACCTTGACCCACCGAGGCTGGGCTTCTGGTGGGAGGGCCGCGCAGAGCGCGGCCATAAACTTCAACGCGTCGGGACCAGAAGGGAAGTCGAGCGCGACGATCAGACGATCGCGCGCCCGGGAAAGATCGTCCGGTCTGCCGGGCAGGATTTACCGGCCTATGCCGGCCTGCGCGGTATCCGCCTCGGCGATCTCTGTTCCGTGGTTCAGAACGTCAAGCCGTACGGTCGCCGTGCCGTCAAACCCGAGGAAGTGCGCCGCCGCATACGAGAGATCGATGACGCGGCTGGCCAAAAAGGGCCCGCGATCATTCACGCGCACGACCACCGATTTGTGATTGACTAGATTCGTAACACGGACCAGCGTGCCAAGCGGCAGGCTGCGGTGCGCGCAGGTCAGATCGGTCATGTCGTAGTTCTCGCCGCTGGCGGTTTCGCGGCCCTGGAACCCCCCGCCGTACCAGGACGCTAGACCTACCTGGTACCAGTGCTTTTTGGCTGCCGGCTGCTGGGTCGGCGCAGGAGCCATCGGTGCTTTGGCCGATTTGGCGACGTCAGCGCCTGAAATGGCGAGCAAACCAGCCAGGCTGAGCCCGACGTAGGTCGAGACGCGGTGTGCGCGGAGCTTCTGCCGTAAGAAGGATGTGGTCATATGTCTCCTTCGAGATTGAACCAGATGATTTCACGTAAGTCAAAGTTTTCAGGCTACTTAGAAGAGGTAGTTTAGCGGTTTCTTTGCATGTTTCTGCATTCGTTAGTCAAGCGTGTAAGCATTTCCTACCGATGTACTTTCTGGAAACCGCGGGTATGCGGCCTGCTGTCAGCAGCTTGTAGTCTGTTCCTATGAAAAGGTTGCTCGGTGACTTTGGTGTGCTCGAGCAGACCGCGTCACCAAGAGCGGTGCTGAGTATTGCCGGATTCGATCCCTCATCAGGGGCCGGCTTGACCGCCGACCTGAAGGTCTTCGCCGCGCATGAGCACTACGGGCTCGCCTGCGCGACAGCGCTTACGGTGCAATCAACGCTGGGCGTCCGCCGCAGTGAGGCGGTCTCGTCGACCCTGGTCGAGGACACCCTCAACTGCCTGGCTGAGGACATCCCGATCGCCGGTGTGAAGATTGGCATGCTCGCTACGCGCGCCAATGTCGTGTCTGTCGCGCGATGGGTGGCTGGGTATCGCGAGCAGGTGCCCGCGCTGCCTGTTGTGCTTGATCCGGTGCTTCGCTCAAGCTCAGGCGCGGCCCTGCTGGACCCCGGAGCCTTGCAGGTACTGGTCGCCGAACTGCTCCCGCTCGCGACGGTCGTCACCCCAAACCTGCCTGAAGCGGCGTTGCTCGCTGGATCTCCCATCGGCTGCCTGATAGACGCCCCGGGAGTCGCGGCTGCAATCCGGACCCACATGGACCCGCTGCGGGGCGCGGTGGTCGTCACGGGCGGCCACTCCGGCCCGGAGCGAACGCCGGATGACTTCGTGCTGGCTCCGGATGATCTCGCGGGCCTGTGGGTAGCCGGCGAGTGGGTGCACACGCGCGCGACTCATGGAACCGGCTGCGCCTTCTCATCGGCGCTGCTGTGCGGGCTCGTGCACGACCTGCCGCTCCCGGCGGCGGTGCTCGCGGCCAAGCGCTATGTGGAGTCGGCCATGCGGGCCGCTTACCCGATCGGGCAGGGCAAAGGGCCGATGCACCATCTTTTCGGCGCGACTCGGCTAGCCCCGGCAACGTCACAGTAGTCTGAAAAGGATGAAGTGCATGAAGCTTCGCCACAGACTCTATGCGGCCATGCCCGCCGCGATCCTGGCCGCTGTAGCTGCGTGCGCGACTTATGCGCCTGCTGCGACGACTACTGTCGACACCTCGTCCCTGAACAGGACCGACGCGGTACGCGCGGCGTTTAGTGCCTTTTACGTGATGGATTACGACCCGGCCCTGCAGCAGTTCACACAGATCGCAGCCGCGCACCCGGTGGATCCCCTCGCGACGGACTTTTTGCTGGATGCCACCATCTTTAAGGAATTAAACCGGCTGGACCTGCTGGACACCACCTTCTACGCGAATGACGGCTTCCTGACCGGTAAGCACACCGTCCTGGAGGATCCGGCAACACGGGACCGCATCAAGTCGTTAGCAGAGAAAGCCATAGCGCAGGCGACGACGGAACTGGCCTCGAACCCGAAGGATGTAGACGCTCTGTACGCGCGGGCGTGGGCGCGCTCGCTTGAGGCGACCTATATCGCGCTGGTAGAGCGCAGCTTTCCTGCCGCACTGAAGCTTGCGCTCGGCGCGCGAAACGACGATGAGGAAGTTCTGCGCGATGACCCGCGCTATGTCGACGCGCAGCTGGTGGTGGGTACCTACCAGTACGTGGTCGGTGCGCTGCCGTTCTCGTTCCGCATGGTGATCGGGATTGCCGGCATTACAGGCAACAAGGACAAGGGCATGGCAATGCTGCGCAGCGCCGCGGCCGACGGCGTCCGGACCTCCATCGAAGCACGCACCTGCATGATGCTGTTTCTGCGCCGGGAAGCCAGGTACGCTGAAGCCGAGTCGATTGCGGACACGCTCGCAAACCAGTACCCGCACGACTACCTCTTCCAGCTGGAGCTGGCCAACCTGCAGAAAGATGCGGGGCAGGGGCCGGCGGCGATTGCCCGCTACCAGCAGGTGCTGGCACGGGCCCGGGCCGGCGACTACTTCCACAACGCGCACCTGGAGCTCGCCTACTTCGGGCTGGGCGACACGCTGCGCGGGCAGAAGATGTATGAGCAGTCGGCGGAGGCGTTCCGCAGCGCAGCCGGCATGCCGACGTCCAGCCCGGAGCTGCGGCAGCGCTGCCTGGTGGCCGCGGGCCAGAGTTATGACCTGCTGCACGACCACACCCGCGCGACCGCGAACTACCAGGCCGCGCTCGACCTGGGAGCAGAAACCGTGCAGGGCCAGGAAGCGCGCAAGCTGATCCGCAAGCCCTATTCGAACGGCTGATGGGCGATGCGGTGGAACTGCGCAGGGTCAGCTTGCGTATGGATCAGCAGGTCGATGTTCGACGGAGGAGTCGTATGTTCTGTGGTCGATGCGGAAGTGCGTTGGTGGGCGAGGCGCGGTTTTGTTCTGCATGCGGGGCGGCAATCGCCGCGGCGCCGGCTCCTGGTTACCTGGCGGGCGCGCGCCTGGAGCGGCCTCGCGGCAACCGGGCGATTGCCGGGGTATGCGCCGGTTTAGCAAAACACTACCGGTGGGACCTGACCTGGGTGCGCGTGCTCACGGTGCTCATCACGGTATTTTCGAGTGGAGCCGGCCTGGTGGCGTACATCGTCTTCTGGATCGTGATGCCTGAGGAGACCTGGCTGCTGCCTGCCACAACGGGCGTGGCTGCACCGCCGGCGGGTCTGTAAGGCCCATTGCTGCGTTGTCGCCTGGGCTGTATGGGTTAGGCTCGAAGGGTGACTACCAGCACTTTGTCAACGGTTCGGCCGTTTCTGCGGCCAGGAAAGCGGAAAGCGCTCCACTGCGGCGCGCTCAGCCTTGAGAAGCTCGCAAAGCGTTTCGATACACCTCTCTACGTGTACTCAGCGGATGCGATACTTGAACGTTTCCGCTTGTTCAAGGGCGCGTTTGCAGATCAGCGCCATGTTGTCTGCTACTCGGTCAAGGCAAACCCCTCCCTGGCGATCCTGAAGCTGCTCGCCCGAGAGGGCGCGGGCTTCGACATCGTCTCCGGCGGCGAGCTCGAGCGGGTGCTTGTGGCGGATAAGCGGGCGGCCTCGCGCGTCGTG
>CAXUDF010000126.1:7232-10544 GCA_964249695.1 uncultured Acidobacteriaceae bacterium | reverse complement strand
TGATAGTTCGGAGGCGGCAGGCGCGTGGAGCGAGTACCTGCAGCCTGAACCGGTGCCCGCCTGCTACGCCGCGCCGCAGCGGCTCGCGCGGGAGTTGCTGCTTGAGCGCTCGAACGGCGTGCTGTACCCAAGTGTGCGTCGTGCCGGTGCGCAATGTGTGGTGTGCTTTCGGCCGGCGCTGGTCTACAACGTGCGCCGGGACGCGCGGCTGGAGTTGACGCTGACTGCGAGCGAGGATGATTACACGCACAGGGTGCGAGTGCTTGCACGTTGATTAGGACAGCCCGCTGCCGCCCCGCACGCCATGGCGAACATGCAGGATGAAAACAGAGCAAGCACGCTCGTCCATGCGGTAGAGGACGCGGTACGTGTGCGGTAAGTTGCCGTAGAGCAGCTGCCGGTAGTCAGTACCCTTCAGCGCAGTGCCCCGCTTCGGCAGCTTCTCTAGGCTTAGGATTACTTCTTCCAGGCCGGCAAGCCAGATCGCTGCCTTTGTCGTGGTCTCCGCATGTATATATGCGCTGATGCTGCTCAAATCTCTTCTAGCTCGCGCAGTAATCTCAACGCGATACGTCGCGATCGCGCCTTAGCTCCTCGAAGACTCGGCGCGCCGGCTCGGTGCGCCCTAAACGAACGTCTTCATCCCCCTGACGTAGACCTTCCTCTTCGCTTGCGAGCGCTGCCAGATCTTCTAACTTTTGGTACGCAAGCGCATCCAGAACCACTGCTTCCGCCTTGCCATTGACCGTGAGCACGATAGGCCGCTGCGTTTCACGCAGCTTGCGCATCATTTGGACTGAGTTGTTGCGAAATGCGGTGAGCGGCTGGATATCTTCCGTGATCCTCAGCATTGAACCCTCTGGAGGTACTTTAACGTACCGCGTAGAACACTGCCCTTTGAAGGTGCTGCAGCGCGACAAAATTGAGCAAACAGCCCCGGCAAGCGTACCCTTAGACAACGCGAGGGACGCCCAGGCATGAGCACCGCAGTCGAGACCCCGGTTCCGCACCAGACCCAAGCCGCACCCGAAAATGCTCCAAACGCCGCACCAAACACGACCCCTGGGCGATTCGGCGTCTACGGCGGCCGCTACGTGCCGGAAACCCTAATGGCGGCGCTCGAAGAGCTCGAAGCCGCCTACGCCGCGGCGCAGGCTGACCCGGCGTTCCAGGCCCGGCTCGACGACCTGCTGCAAAACTACGCTGGGCGCCCCACGCCGCTGTACTTCGCCGCGCGCATGAGCCGTGAGCTCGGCGGCGCGAAGATCTACCTCAAGCGCGAGGACCTCCTGCACACCGGTGCGCACAAAATCAACAACTGCCTCGGCCAGGGCCTGCTCGCCGAGCGCATGGGCAAGCGGCGCATCATCGCCGAAACCGGCGCGGGCCAGCACGGCGTCGCCACCGCGACCACCTGCGCGCTGCTGGGGCTTGAGTGCGTCATCTATATGGGCCAGGAGGACATGCGCCGGCAGGAGCTAAACGTCTACCGCATGCGCCTGCTGGGGGCGGAGGTGCGCGGCGTGCAGTCCGGCCAGCGCACGCTCAAGGACGCCATCAACGAGGCCATGCGCGACTGGGTCACCAACGTCCGATCTACGCATTACATGCTTGGCTCCGTGCTCGGCGCACACCCATACCCCACCATGGTGCGCGACTTTCACCGCGTGATCGGCAAGGAAGCGCGCCGGCAGATGCTCGAGCGCGAAGGCCGCCTGCCGTCCGCGATTGTCGCCTGCGTCGGCGGCGGCTCGAACGCGATTGGCGCTTTTTATGACTTCATCCCCGACGAGAATGTCCGACTGATTGGCGTCGAGGCCGGTGGGCGCGGCTCCGGGCTCGGCGAGCACGCGGCACGCTTTCTCCCCGGCGGAGGCGGCGGCAAGCCCGGCGTGCTTCAGGGCACCTACTCCTACGTGCTGCAGGACGCCGCCGGCCAGATCGTCCCGACGCACTCCGTCTCCGCCGGGCTTGACTACCCGTCGATCGGCCCGGAACACGCCATGCTCAACGACCTGGGCCGCGCCGAGTACCGCAGCTGCTCCGACGCCGACGCGCTGAAGGCCACCGTCGCCATGTCCCGCACCGAGGGCATCATCCCCGCGCTTGAAACCGCGCACGCCGTTGCCGAAGCCATGCTTATCGCTCCGCACATGAGCCCCAATGACATCCTGCTCATCAACCTGTCCGGCCGCGGCGACAAAGACCTCGGCATCCTGACCCGCGAACTGAAGCTGGAAGGTGCCGGCGCATGAGCCACGGCAACGGCAAGACCCCCTGCGCGGGAGGCGGCCGCCGTGGGCGGCATTTTACTTTGAAGAGCAGGGGCGGGTACTGCTCCGCCCCTGCTCTTCAAACGAGTACGCGTCACGAAGTGACCGCCAGCCGCGTAGGCGGTTTTGCCTTCCTCGGAGCCGCATGCCGATAACTTTCGAGCAGCGGCCGGGTCTGGTGGCGTACCTGACGGTCGGCGATCCGGATATCGGGACGACCAAGTCAATTGCGCTGGCTGCGATCGACGCCGGCGCGGATGTGCTGGAGCTGGGGGTGCCGTTTTCTGACCCATTGGCGGACGGCCCGGTAATCCAGCGGGCCAGCGAGCGGGCGGTGGCTCGCGGTACCACGCTGGCGCATGTACTAAAACTCGCCGCAGAGCTTCACGACGCTCGCCCGCGGGCTGGTTTAGTTGTTTTCTCCTATCTCAACCCTGTGGTGCAGTACGGTATGGAGCGCTTTTGCGCGGACGCCGCCGCAGCCGGGGTGGACGGCGTGCTGCTGACCGACATGATCGTGGAAGAGGCAGACGAGTACCTCGCAGCCATGCGCGCCCACGCGCTTGCGCCGATTTTTCTAGCGGCGCCGACCAGCCCGGACGCGCGTCTCCAGAAGATCGCCGAGGTATCTCGCGGGTTTGTTTACGCTATCGCTCGCGTCGGCATCACCGGGGCGCAGGCCGAGATGACCAATGATGCCGAGCAGCTGGTCGCGCGCCTGCGCCGCTATACCAAGCTGCCCATTGCCGTTGGTTTTGGTATTTCCAGTGCGGAGCATGTCGAAGCCGTCGGCCGCTTTGCCGACGCGGCTGTGATTGGCTCCGCGCTGGTCTCGATCATCGAGGCCAGCAGCCGCGAGATCGCGCCGGCGGCGATCGGCCGATTTATCGGGGGCCTGCGCCCCGCCGCGCTGGCCCGGTCGTAATCGCACTCGCATAGCCAGGGCCATCGCCTGGTCTTCCGCAGAATCGCTTGAGCTGCCCATTCCAACCCCGTTGTGAGGGATCCCATGAATCAAGAAGGCCGGAACCAAGAAGGC
>CAXUDF010000126.1:0-7132 GCA_964249695.1 uncultured Acidobacteriaceae bacterium | reverse complement strand
GAAGGCTGGAGTATCGAAACCTGGCGCGTCCGGATCGACGAGCTGGATCGGCAGATCGTTGCGCTGATCTCGGAGCGCGCGCGCGCGGCGCAGCAGATCGGCCGGCTCAAGCAGTCGAGCACCCTGCCCGTGTACGAGCCGAACCGGGAGGCCGTCATCTTCGAGAATGTACGTGCTGCCAACCAGGGCCCGCTGCCCGACATCGAGCTGACCCACATCTACGAGCGGCTGATCGACGTAATGCGGGCGCTGCAGCAGGAAGAGCTTGCGTCCCTGCGGGAAAAGGCGCGGGAGCAAACGCGCGCGGCTGGGGAGCAGAAGGCCGGTGAGCAGAAGACGGAGGGTTCGCGATGATCGTTGTGATGCGTGAGGGTGCGAGCCCCATGGAGATTGAGCACGTGGTGGAGCGCCTGGTCGAGGACGGCTTCAAGGTACACCGCACCACCGGCAACACGCAGATGATCCTTGCCGGCGTAGGCCGGCCCGACTCGTTCGACGTGAAGGAATACGAGGTGCTCCAGGGCGTCACGGAGGCTTACCGGATCTCCTCGCCGTACAAGCTGGCTGGGCGAAGCTTCGCGCCGGAAGGCACAGTCGTTCGCTTCCCGAACGGCGTGACGGTCGGCGGACAGGAAATAGTGGTGATGGCCGGCCCATGCGCGGTGGAGAGCCGCGACCAGCTATTCGCCTCGGCCGCGATTGTGAAGCATGTGGGCGGCCAGTTCCTGCGCGGCGGCGCGTTCAAGCCGCGCTCGTCCCCTTATTCGTTCCAGGGGATGGGCTTGGATGGCCTGAAGCTGCTGCGCGAGGTAGGCGATGCGAGCGGCCTGCTCGTCATTACCGAAGTCATGGAGATTGCACAGATTTCCCCCATGCTTGAGTACATTGACTGCTTCCAAGTAGGTGCGCGCAATATGCAGAACTTTAACCTGCTGCGCGAGCTGGGGCAGACGCGCAAGCCGATTCTGCTAAAGCGTGGGCCGGCTGCCACGGTCGAGGAGCTTCTGTTGTCGAGCGAGTACATTCTTTCCGGCGGCAACTACGACGTGATGCTCTGCGAGCGCGGCATCAAGACCTTTGAGACGTACACCCGCAACACGATGGACATTTCGGCGATCCCGGTGGTCAAAAAGCTCTCCCACCTGCCGATCCTGGGCGACCCGTCGCATGGCTGCGGCCGGCGCGACCTGGTGCCGGCCCTGGCCAGGGCATCCATCGCGGCCGGAGCGGACGGCCTGCTGATCGAGGTCCATCCAAACCCCGAAAAGGCGATTTCGGACGCGGCGCAAACCCTCTTCCCGGAGCAGCTGGAGCAGCTGATGACCGAGCTGCGGGCGATTGCGCCCGCGTTGGGCCGACGGCTCGCTTTGTAAGCAAGACATGACAAACGCACGACTGACACACAACCCATAAGGAGACCGATGCCGGCAGAGCTGAATGAGGGGGAACTCACGCGAGCAGTCTCGCAATCAGGAACGGCCATCCGGCGCATCGCCATCTTCGGCGCAGGCCTGATTGGTGCATCGCTGGGCCTGGCTCTTCGTGAGGCAGGGTTCAGCGGAGCCCTGCTGGGCTGGGACCCGAACACGGGTGTTCTGGCAGAGGCGCGCGCAAAAGGGGCGATTGATCCTGCCATCGCCGGGGAGGCAAATGACGACCCATTTGTGTGCGCGCTGGCAGCCGACGTGATCGTGCTGGCTGGGCCCGTGCTTTCGATCGCAGACTGGCTGGAACAGCTGGCGCCCGTGCTTTCCCCAGCCCAGCTGGTGACTGACGTTGGCAGCGTCAAGAGTTTTCTGGTGGAGCGTGCCGGGGGCCTGTACAACGGCGTGGACAGCGAGGGAAAGCCGCAGGCGGGCTGGCTGCCCGGGCACCCCATGGCCGGCAAGGAGCAGGCCGGTCCCGCGTTTGCGGAGGCAGGTCTATTCCAGGGTGCGACCTGGTTGTTTACCGGCGCGACCACGCTCGACACTGAGACCCTGCCCAACCATCCTTATGCCGCCGAGTGGATCAGCTGGATAGAGCGCGCGGGCGCGCGCACGGCGGTGCTCAGCCCTAAGCGCCACGACCTGCTGTGCGCCTCCGTCAGCCACTTGCCGCAGATGCTGGCTTCGGCGCTGGCAGCCCTGTTGCAGGCGCGCTTGTCCACGGAGTTTGCGACCGAGCGCGAGGAACTGCCCGGCGTCGGCGGGCGAGCCCTGCGTGAAATGACCCGCCTGGGCGCGAGCCCGTACTCCATGTGGCGCGACATCGCCATGACAAATGAGCCCGCAATCGCCGCTGCCCTGCTGGCGCTGGAGCAGGAGCTGGCGCATATGCGCGAGAACCTCAAAACACCGGAGCTGCGCGTGGTCTTTGAGCAGGCAAATGCGTTTCGGACCCGGCTGTAGCGGACCCCCCGGGGCCTGTTCCACCGAGCGTGAAGGCCGGAGCGTGACATTCTCCTCACAAAGTCTCCGCAACCGATCCATGCCGGCCTATCTATTCGATAAGCGTCGAACCACCGACACGAAGCGACGAGGTGAACGGTAGGGCTAAGCTGACAGGCAAGGTTGCGGTCGTGACAGGAGCCTCCAAGCGCATCGGCGCGGGCATCGCGAAGTCATTTGGCCGGGAAGGTGCGAGTGCGGTGGTGAATCACGCCTCAGATAAGCTGGCGCGGAGCGTGTCGCTCGGGAGATCGAGGCCGCCGGCGGCAAGGCTGTGGTGGTGGGTGCGAGCGTGGCCCGCATGGCTGACATCGAGGCGCTTTTTGCCGAGGTGAAGACCCACTTCGGCAAGGTGGATGTGCTGGTGAACAACGCCGGCGTGGTCAGCCCCACACCGCTCGAGGCGTTAACGGAGGCGGAGTTTGATCGCCAGTTCAACACCAATGTAAAGGGTCTGTCGTTTACGACGAAGGCTGCGCTGCCGCTCTTTAGCGAGGCCGGTGGGAGCGTCATGAATATTAGCTCTGTGGTGAGCAAGGGCACGTTCCCGGGCATCAGCGTACACGCGGGAACAAAAGGCGCCGTCGATACCATCACCGGCGTGCTTTCAAAGGAACTGGGCGGGAGGAAGGTTCGCGTGAACGCGATCAACCACGGCCTGATTGTGACTGAAGGCACTGATGCCGCGGGTTACACAGGCGAGAGCTCAGAGTTCGAGAAGATGGTGCTGGCCACAACTCCTCTAGGCCGCCTCGGGCAGACGGACGATGTAGCCGTGTTCCTCGCCTCGGACGACTCACGCTGGGTGAACGGTTCGACGATGGATGTCGCGGGCGGCAATCGCTGACCAGCAGAGGCTGACGAAGGTCTTGTTGGGTGACATGCAACGATCGCATAAGGCACCTGCGAAGCACAGGATGAATCCTTCCATCCAAGTCGAGCGCCGTGATGGGTGGACCGCGCAGCGCGATTACGCCAGCCTCGTCGCGTAATCGCTGCTGCCCTCCATCCAGAGAGCAGCACGCAGACGCGCCGGTTTATCATCACCCGCATGCGTTCGCGTCTTCTGCTGGCTATCCTGCTTTGCGCTTGTCCACTCTTCGCGCAGACTCTCCCGTCCACCCCCACCGTGCTGGCGTCGGCAAGCCAGCGGGAGAGCACGAGTCTCGATGGGCCGTGGCACTACCTGGTCGATCCGTACCGCGCCGGCTGGGACAACTTCATCACGGAGCTGCCGGTCCCGAAGGCTACCGGTTTTATCGCGAATCAGCACCCTGACCCGCACGGACCGGTCGTCGAATATGACTGGCCAAAAGAGCCGACGCTTGCGGTGCCCGGCGACTGGAACTCACAGCGGCCGGAGCTGCTTTTCTACGAGGGGCTGCTCTGGTACCAGCACACCGTCACCTTTCACCCGAAGCCGGGCATGCGGACGTTTGTGCACGTGGGTGCGGCCAACTACCAGGCCAACGTCGCCGTCAATGGCGTAAATATCTGCCAGCACCAGGGCGGCTTTACCTCCTTTGACTGCGACGCCACCTTCGCCATCAAGGACGGCGAGAACTCCGTAGTCATCGCCGTCGACAACACCCGGAAACGCGACGGCGTACCGACCACCAAGACCGACTGGTACAACTACGGCGGGCTGACGGGCGGGGTATCGCTGGTGGAGGTCCCCTCCACCTATATCGACGACGACGGGCTTATGCTTGAGCGCGGGGCAGGGGATCACATCGCAGGCTACGCGCACGTAACCGGCGCACCCGCGGGCACGCCGGTTGAGCTGCGCATTCCGGAGCTGCACATATCTGCCCGCAGCAGCACCGACGCGGACGGGCGCGCCGCCTTCGCCGTCACACCGCAGGCGCTGGAGCGCTGGTCGCCCGAGCACCCGCGCCTGTACCGCGTGGAGTGGCAGGCCGGCACGGGCGCCGCCGCTGACCACCTGAAGGACGAGGTCGGCTTCCGCACGATTGAGGTGCGCGGCACCGACATCCTGCTCAACGGCAAATCCGTGTACCTGCGCGGCATCAGCATGCACGCGGAGGCGCCGCGCAGCTACCCTGACTTCCCGGCAAGCAAGTCGGGCCGAGCCGCTACGGAGGCCGATGCGAAGCTGCAGATGGGCCGCGCCAAGGAGCTCGGCTGCAACTTCGTCCGCATGGCGCACTACCCTTACCCGGAAACCTTCGTCCGCGAAGCCGACCGGATTGGGCTGCTCCTCTGGGAGGAGATCCCGGTGTACTGGGCGATCGACTGGACCAGCGCCGACACGCTGGCGAGCGCGAAATCGCAGCTGCACGAGATGATTCGGCGCGACCGCAATAGGGCGTCCATTGCGATGTGGTCCATGTCGAACGAGACGCCGATCTCGCCCGCGCGGACCGATTTTATCCGGCAGCTCACCGTGCAGGCGCGCGCCGAGGACCCCTCACGGCTGATTACCTCAGCGCTGCTGACCCGCATGGAGAAGGACGCCGGCGGACAGGCGACCATGGTGCTCGACGACCCGCTCGCGCAGTATCTCGATGTGCTGGGGCAGAACGAGTATGTCGGCTGGTACGTCGGCAAGTCTGACGATGCGCCGAACATCCACTGGAGCGACCCGCTCGGCAAACCTGTGATTGTGAGCGAGTTTGGCGGAGATGCGCGGGCCGGCCGGCACGGCGCGGTCGACGATCGCTGGACCGAGGAGTTCCAGGCGCACCTTTTCCAACAGCAGCTCAAGATGATCAGCCAGGTGCCGTTCATCCGGGGCACTACGCCGTGGGTGCTGGTGGACTTCCGTTCGCCGACGCGCCAGGCCCCGGGGATTCAGGACGGCTACAACCGCAAGGGCCTGTTCAGCCCGGAGGGCGACAAGAAAGAGGCATATGCAGTGCTGCACGACCGCTACGAGGCGATTGCGGCAGAGGCGAAGTAGCCCTTCGCCTCTGCAGGCAGGCTGAGTGGGCGTTGCAGCTCCGGCTTGTATCCTGAACGGGAGCATGCCAAGCGATCTCCAGCAATACATCCGCAGCCTGCCCAAAGCAGAGCTGCACCTCCACCTTGAGGGCGCGGTCTCGCCGGGAACGCTCGCCGAGCTAAGCGCGCGCCGCAGCGATACGACCGTGCTGACGAAAGAAGCGGCTGAGCAGCTCTATCGCTACACGGATTTCTCCGGTTTTCTGCTCGCGTTCAAGGCCATCACCGAGCAGCTGCAAACCGCCGAAGACTACGAGCTGGTTACGCTGCGCATGCTCGAGCGCCTCCATGCGCAGGGCGTCGTCCATGCTGAGGTTTATGTGTCGGTCGGGGTGGTCTACTACTGGCGCCGTACAGAGTTTGAGCCGCTGTTTGCAGGCATGGAGCGGGCCCGCCGGGAGGCCGAAGCGCGCTGGGGCATTACCTGCTTCTGGATCTTCGACGCGGTCCGGCATTTTGGTCCGGAGGAGGCTGCGCGCGTGTTCCGGAAAGCAGCGGAGATGCGCCGCGAACACGGGAGTATCGTCGGCATCGGCATCGGCGGCGACGAGCGCCGCACCGGCGCGGAGCCGTTTCGCGAGCTCTATGCCGAGGCGCGTGAGGCCGGGCTGCGCCTGACCGCGCACGCCGGCGAAACGGTCGGCCCGGGCGGCATCTGGGGCGCTCTCAACATCGGCGCCGAGCGGATCGGCCACGCGCTTTCCGCTGTTGAAGACACCGAGCTGATGCATGTTCTGGCCGAGCGGCAGGTTCCGCTCGAAATCTGCGTGACCTCAAACCTGCGCACGGCCAGCTGCCCCTCGCTCAACGAGCACCCGGTACGCTCCTACTTCGACGCTGGCCTCATGATCACGCTCAACTCCGACGACCCGTCGCTCTTCGGCAGTGACCTGGAAGGCGAATACCGCCTGGCGGCGCGCCATTTCGAGTTCACGCGGGAACAGCTTCGGGAGCTCGCGGCCAACTCCATCGAGGCCAGCTTTCTCTCGCCGGAACGCAAGGTGCGCCTGCTGCGCGAGCTGGAGGCGCGGCCATGACTATGGTGTATTTCGTATGCGGCGAGCACTTGCTTCCGATCAAAGTGCCTGCGTTATGATCGGGGCATGACCCGGTTGCATCTTTTCTCGGTTGATGGTGATTCCGTAGGGACATCTCTCGATGACGAGGGAGTGCAGCCGCTGCGCCTGCTGGGCTTTGCGACGGCCCTTGTTGGCGCGGTGACGCTTGGCCTGTATCTCGGGCGCGAGCTGCGCTTCCGCTACCAGTTTCGTCGCCGCACCCCCACGGACTTCTTCTCGAACGCAGGGGATCCGATCGCGGTGACTGAGTACGGCATGGGCGTTTAGAGATTTGCAGGGCAAAAAGGCCGGACCCCTTGGGTCCGGCCTTTTTCGCTTCAAGCTGATTGCTGCAGAGCCGCTTAGAACGTGGTGCCCACGGTCAGGCGGAACGTTTTTGCCGGCTCCCGCAGCTGGTCCAGAGCACCGTACAGCTGCGTCGCCTGCGCGTAGGTAAAGTCGCCGGCAGTCCCCTGCGGAAACAGCTCGCGGGTGATCAGGTTCTGCTGCGAAATGTCCTTGCGCAGCCGCAGCGGGTTGTAGGCGTAGTAGATACGGAAAGGCGCGTTCACAATCGGGAGCAGGACCGAGATTTGCGCGCCGATGGAATCACGCGGAACCAGGTTGGTGCCGCTGATGGGGCGGATCAGGTTGTCAAAGTGAACCGGAATGCCGCCCGTG
>CAXUDF010000125.1:5407-10555 GCA_964249695.1 uncultured Acidobacteriaceae bacterium | reverse complement strand
AAGTTCTGGCTGGTGATGTACTCAAGCGCCTGCCAGCGCGTCCACAGATTTACGCGGTTGCCGACCTTGGCGTTGCCGGCTACCGCACCCACGCGCTCGTCGGCGAAGTGGCACACCAGGCGCGAAATGGCATCCTGCGCGATCACCGTGTCCGCATCGATGCCGACATAGAACGCTTCCTCGATCTGTTCGATGGCAAAGTTCAGGGCTTCCGCCTTGCCCGCATTGGGCTTGGTCAGGACGGTCACGCGGCCTGCGGCGATCTCTGCCCGGTAAGCCTCGCGCACCACCGTGTAGGTCGCGTCGCTTGAGCCGTCATCAATCACAATCACGCGCAGGTGCGGGTAGTCCGAACGCAGCACCGAACGCACCGTGCGCACGATCACAGTCTCCTCGTTGTAGGCGGGCACCAGTACCGCCACCTGCGGCGCAAACGGCCCCGGCGGCGTCGCGCGCTTGCGGAAGCGGTCAATCAGCGCGCACACGCCGATGATGACGAGCCGGCCGCTCATCAGCACGTCGCCCAGCACAAACACCCACACCGTGAAGTGGACGATCGACGAGAAAAGAAAAAACGCCGCCTGGTCCACGCGCGCCTGGAACCACAGCTTGGGCGAAAGCGCCGGCATCACCTCGGCGCGCGTCTTCCCCATCAGCTCTGACACGGGCACAAACTCGTAGCCCTGCGCGCGCAGGGTTGTAATCAGCAGCGGCAGGGCGGCAACGGTCGCGCTGCGGTCGCCGCCGCCGTCGTGCATCAGGATCACCGACCCACGGAACTCCGGCCGGTCCTTCATCAAATTGATCTGCTGCAGCACCCGGTCCGTGATCTCGCGCGGCGACTTCTTGGGATGCTCGGCCCAGTCATCGGTATCGATCTTGTCGCCAATGATGGTGTAGCCCATCTGCTGGATGCGGTAGGCGGGCGCGGCCTGATCGTTGGTGTCCGGCTCCTGATCAATCGAGTATGGCGGCCTGAAGTACAACGGCTGGATCCCGAGCTCCGCGCCGAACAGCCGCTCCGTCAGGTTCAGCTCAAGCTCCACCTGCCGCTCGGAAACTTCCGAGATATCCGGATGCGTGAAGGTGTGGTTGCCGATCTCGTGGCCTTCGCGCACGTAGCGCTTCAGCAGGCCCACGTTATCCTGCGCTGCTTCGCCGATGACCATGAACGCAGCATGCACGTCGTACTTTTTCAACACGTCGAGCACGCGCGGCGTCCACGTCGGGTCGGGCCCGTCATCAAAGGTAAGCGCGACCTTTTTCGCCTGGTAGCCGTAATAGTGCAGCACAAACGGCTGCGGCAGGCTCACCATGCGCTCGTCCGTCACGGTGAACCTGTCCGCGTCGAGAAACACCTGCCGCGACCCGGGCTCGGGAGTCGCGGTAATGCGCAAAATATCCCCCTCGCCGGTGTTGGTCACCCCCGCGCCAGTCGGCACACTCTGCAGATGTTCGGGCGCGGACGGGTCCGACGGATGGTCCCACACCGACCAGAGTGAACCGTCCTCGGAGCCGAGCTTCCACAGCGCAAAGGTGCGCAGCCCCAACTGGCGCGCCGCGCGCAGCTCATTCAGGCTCGACACGCCGTCCAGAAACCACACCTGGTGCCGCACGTGCGCGTCCTCGTCGTCGTAGGCAAAGTGCGGGTTCAGCTCATCGCCGTTAAAGCTCACCGTAGCGCCGGCGTCTGCGGCAAGATCCCAGGCCTGCTGCACGGTCACGTCGTCGACGCCCTCAACCTTGGTCGACTTGATCTGCCCTTTACGCTTGCCCTCGGTAATGAGAGGCTGCTGCCAGTCGTAGCCGTAGTTGCCGATGGCGCACAGCAGCTTGGAGCGGGGCACCAGCTTCATGGCGCGCGCCAGGTTGGCCTCAAACCAGTCCTCGCTCGCCACCGGGCCGGGCTCGGACGAGTCCTCATGCTGGTCGTAGTTCATCAGAATGACGCCGTCCGTGGCCGCGCCCATCGCCTTCATCACGGTCGCGTCGGCCTCGGCGGCCACGTTCACGTACAGCTTCAGGCCCTTGGCCGCGAAGTCCTGGTGCAGCTCATGGAGCCACTCCCCGTACAGCTTCATCGAGCCGTCCGGGATCTCTTCCAGGTCCATGCAGATGCCGCGGTACTTGGGGTTGGCCGAAAGAAACTTGTCGAGCTGCACGTGAAGGCGTTCGCGCGCGACCGGACTTTTGAGGATGGCCGCCACGGCCTCCCCATTCCACTTGCCCGCGATCGTGTCGTAGTCGTTCAGCATCGGCATCACCGCGGTGTCTTCCTTCGCGGCGGAAATCACGTGGTCGACCTTGTTTTCCTCATCGACGCCGTGCACGCCCGCCCGGTCCACCACGTTGTACACGTGCGCCGGATACAGGCTCGTGACCGCGGTCAGCTGCCCTTCTGGCCCGATCACATGCAGCCAGTCCGGGAAGAGAATATCGACCTGGTGGATGTGCGCCTTGAGCGACGCGTACCCTTCGGAGTCGCTGGGCTGGTAGAACGCCGCCCGCAGCCCTTCATCCTGGTTCAGTGGAATGTCGGCCGGGTGCCGCAGGGACCTGCGCCGTGCCGGCCGCGCGCCCTTCAGCTTGGTGCCGATAGCCGGCACGTACGCGCGAAAGTTGCGCTTGCCGTCCGGCGCAGTCAGCCCGGTCAGGGTCTGCTTGCGCAGCACGCCTACCGCAAAAATAACCAGCACCAGGGTCGAGACGATGGCCCCGATATCCAGAAAACGCCGAAGCCTCTTCCAGCGTTTGCGATCCGGATCGTAAAAGACAGGCTTCATGGACGTGCGTCTAGCTTACCCCCGGCGGACTCTCCGTGGGGCGTGTACCTGGCTGGCGTGGCCTATCCCTGCGCTTCCGGCTCGGGTCAGTAGGCGAACTCCGCCTTGTGCCGCTCGATAAAGTCGACCAGCTTCCGCGGCTGCCTTCCGGTGATCCTGGGGAAGTTGTCAAAGGTTTCGTCGGCGCCGGGGATTGTTCCGGCCGCGTAGCGCTTCCAGTGGTCATACACGCAGTGCATATAGGCCATCTCAGCGCCTGCGCTCCGCATGCCCTCAAGAAACACCTCCGGCGCGAGCGGTTCGTAGCGAAACGGCTGACCCACAATCGCCGTCATCTGCTCGGCCAACTCCCCGAATGACATGGCGTCATATCCCAGCCGATAGGTCTGGCCCGCGTGCCGTTCAGGATGGGCAAGCGCAAGAGCCGCCACCTCGGCCACATCATCCACGTCGACCCAGCTGAGGCGCGCGCCGGCAACAAAGGCGTGGATGACCCCGTTCTTGATAGCGCGCTCGCCCCCGTAGCTCAGCAGGTTCTGCATAAACGTTTCCGGGCGAAGATGCGTGAAGCGGAAGCCTTTCCACTCAATGTAGCGCTCCACGAACTGGTGCCAGGCCCAGTGGGCGACTGTGGTGTCATCGCCGCCGCAGGCTCCCAGGTGCACCACGTGCTCCACTCCGGCCTTCCTGGCATTGTCGAGCAACGCCTTGCTCTGCCGCAGCATGTCGACCGTGTAGCCCGTCAGCACAAAGAGGCTCCGGATGCCCTGGAGCGCGGGCAGGTGGGTTGCTTCGTCATCCAGGTCGAGCAGAACCGCCGCGATCCCGCGCTTTTGGAAGGCGGCGGCTTTCGCAGGCGACCGCACGGCGGCCACAATCTCCAGATCTGGCTCGTTCTGCAGAAAATCGATGCTTCTACCGCCGACCTGGCCGGTTGCGCCTGTCACAAGGATTCTGTTCGCCATTGGACCCTCCGGCCCGAGGAGGCCAGACAGGTAGATGCGCTCGCGAGAGAAGCTTGTCTCAGCGGCCGGCCGGACCGCGGCGGACTGAAGCCGGAGGGCGAGCAGGGGCGGTATGATGCTCCACAGTGGCCCTCCCAGACCGCGATCTCTCAAACCGCGATCTTTCAAATTACGATCGGCGGCGAGCGCTCCCGTATGTTCTTCCGCTGCTGCTGGGCCTGGCGCTTCGCCTGCTTTTTGTCCTGCGCTACCCCGATCTGTCGGGCGATCCTCTGCTCTACGGTTCCATCGCCCGCAACCTGCTCGAGCACGGTGTGTACGGCTTTGACGCGGGCACCCCGACCCTGATCCGCCTGCCCGGCTACCCGCTGTTTCTGGCTGCCTGCTTTCGTGTTTTCGGCGTCAACCAGTATTACCCCGTCCTCTACCTGCAGGTAGCGCTCGACCTCGCAGGGTGTCTGCTGCTCGCCCTGCTGGCAAGACGGCTCGCGCCGGTGTCTGTCGCTCGCCGCGCCGGGCTCGCGACGCTTTGGCTGGCGGCGCTGTGCCCCTTTACCGCCTGCTACACCGCTGCGCCGCTTACGGAAACACTCGAGCTTCTGTCGATCACGGTCGGGCTGCTCGCGTTTGCGCAGGCGCTTAGGCTTGGGGAGCCTCGCGGCACCCAGCAGCGCATCCGCGGAGGCCCTTTTGCGCTTGCGGTGCTTGCCTCCATCGCGGCCGCTCTGCTTCGCCCGGATGGCGCGTTGCTCGGCGTTGCTCTGCTTGGAGGCGTGATCGTGCACGGCTTCCGAAACGGTTTTGCCCGCCGCGCTCTCGCGCTCGCCGGCGCGGGCGCGCTCGCTTCCCTGCTTGCCTTTGTTCCCTGGACCATGCGCAACTGGCGCACCTTTCACGTCTTCGAGCCACTCGCTCCGCGCTACGCCACCGACCCAGGCGAGCCCACCAACCCCGGCTTCCAGCTTTGGACCAAGACCGTCTGCGCTGATCTCGCATGCACGGCCGAGGTGTACTGGGCGGCCGACGACGCGCCCATCGGCATCGATGAGCTCCCTAGCCGAGCTTTTGACTCGCCGCGGCAGCTTCGCGAGACGGCCGACCTGCTCCTCGCCTACAACCGCAACACCACGATGACGCCGGCGCTCGACGCCCGTTTTGCCGCCCTTGCCGGCGAACGCACCCGCGCCCACCCGGTCCGCTCGTACCTGGGCATGCCGCTGCTGAGGCTGGCTGATATGTGGTTTCGCCCGCGGGTCGAGCTGTTCAACATCGACCTGCGCTGGTGGAACTACGAGGCAGAGGGTCCGGACACCGTTCTCGCCTGGGCGCTTGGCGTGCTCAATGTGCTCTATCTCGGGCTGGCCGTTGCCGGCGCGCTTCGGAGGCCGCCGATGCTGGGC
>CAXUDF010000125.1:0-5307 GCA_964249695.1 uncultured Acidobacteriaceae bacterium | reverse complement strand
ACCTGCTTGCGCGAGGTCGCCGTCGCCGGGTCGATCCAGATCTCGATTCGCTGGAACATCTGGTCCGGCGTGGCGTGTTTCGGGGTCAGCAGGAGATGCGCCACCGGGGTGCCGTCGATGGTTTCGGCACCGCCGTAGCCTACGTTCCAGTTCGCCTGCAGATCGCGCCCGCTGCCGCCAAACCCTAGCGTCGCGTAGCTCTCGAACTGGCTCTGGTTCTTGCCCGACTGCACCGTGGTTTCCTGGTGGATCTCCGGCTGGTATAGCTCGAGCACGCCGGCCTGGAACAGAACGTCGCGCGGCCGGGCCTGCCCGTCTTCGGTCAGCACGTGGGCCACCATCGCCGTGCCTTTTGCGCCGCGGCGAAAGGCAATGCTGCCTTGTTGCACGTCATGCTCCTGGACGACCGCCGTCAGCTGGTCCCAGGTAAAGTCGGCGCTCGCCGTGGTAAAAGTCGCCGCAGCCGCGTCCATCTGCGCCAGCACTTTCGCCAGCTGGGCATCCTCTGCGTACGCGGTGTTTACGCCCGGCACAAGCAGGCTGACAAGCAGGGCCGCCGGCGCAAGCCATAGACGCCTCACTGAGGCGCTTGCGTCTTGGGCAACTCTGCCGCGATTGCCCCGATGTGCCGTTTCACAATGGCATCCGTCTTTGCGGCGAACTGCTTCCATGCCACCGTCCCTTCTTCCGCTTCCTGGGCGAACAGCTTCTCGTCCTTGTCATGGATGGCAGCCATGTCCTTCAGGTAGGCCGCGTCGAAGTCATTGGCGCTGCTCAGTGTTTTGAGCCTCGCCGTAAACTCGGGATTCAGGCCCGCCGCAATGGGCACGTTCTCCTTCGCGGCTAAGGTTTTCAGCTCGGCGTTCACATTCTCGTGATCATGGACTTCGATGACCGCCAGCGCTTTCACCTTCGGCAGCGTGGCCCGCTGGATTGCGAGCTTGCTTGCCTCCACCTCATACGCGCCACCCTGAGACACCTTGCCGACGAAAGCCGCGTCCTTGGGAGAGGCTTGCTGGGCGCGGAGACACGGCGCCTGCAACCATACGAACGATGCCGCTCCAAGTACAACCACGATCCTGCTGTTCCGAGTCACGCTGCCTCCCGATAGTCGCCCTGCCAAGCAAGAGTACGCCAGGCGACAGCCGAGCTTCGCGCGCCCGACGGTTTTCCGATGGCTTTACCGGTGCGCCCACACTTTATACGCAGTCACCGTGCCGCTGGCATCCTTGAGCGGCTCCCAGCGATCAATGGTCACCGGCCCGGAGACGCGCGCGATCGCCGCCTCGAGCGGGGCTTCCATCTGCCGCGCCAGCACGCCGGTTTCCGGCTTCACCTGGTCGGCCGGCACCTCGTAGATGGCGCCCGTCGCGGTAGGCCGCACCAGCACGTCGCTCGGCGACAGGTAATCGGCCACCGGGTGGTCGTGGTAGTTGATCACGTGCGGCGACACGAACAGGAACGCGAGGATCAGCGTCACCATGACGTCGTAGTGGAAGCTGCCCCGCTCGTATGTCCAGAAGATGTAGCTCTTGAGTAATCCCATCGTTTCGCTTTCTTGAAGCAAACCGCTTACGCAGCTTTCGGCCACTTCGTGGCCGGTACGTGGCGGGTATTGCTATCGCAATGCCGCCCTTGGCTCGATTACCTTGAGGCCATCCATGTACGGCTGCAGCACTTCCGGAACTTTCACTGTACCGTCGGCTTGTTGATAATTCTCAAGGACCGCGACCCACGTCCGCCCGACTGCCAACCCCGACCCATTCAATGTATGCAGAGGCTCGGGCTTTCCCTTCGCGTTGCGGTAGCGGATACTCGCACGGCGCGCCTGAAATGCCTCGCAATTCGATACTGAAGAAATCTCCCGGTAGGCATCCTGGCCCGGCAGCCATACTTCCAGGTCAAAGGTCTTCGCCGCGGCAAAACCCATGTCGCCCGCGCACAGCAGCATGCGGCGGTAGGGCAGCTCCAGCCGCTCCAGAATGGTCTCCGCGTCGCGCGTCATCTGCTCGTGCGCAGCCGCACTTTCGTCCGGATGCGCAAACTTCACCAGCTCCACCTTGGTGAACTGGTGGCGCCGGATGATCCCCTGGACGTCGCGCCCGTAGGAGCCGACTTCAGACCGGAAACAGGGCGTACACGCGGTCAGCGACAGCGGCAGCGTCTCTACAATCTCGTCGCGCAGCAGATTCGTGAGCGGCACCTCGGCGGTCGGGATCAGCCAGTGATCGTTCTCGCGCAGCTCGCCTGTGAAATCTTCCTTGTCCGAGCACCGGAACAAATCCTCCGCGAACTTCGGCAGCTGCCCGGTCCCGAACAGAGATTTGCTGTTCACCATGAGCGGCGGCGCCACCTCGACATAGCCGTGCTCGCGTGTCTGCACATCGAGCATCCATGCGGCAAGCGCCCGCTCCAGCCTCGCGCCCGCGCCGAGCAGCACGGAGAAGCGCGCACCGGACAGCTTGGCCGCGCGCGCGAGGTCCAGGATGCCGAGCGCCTCGCCCAGCTCGTGGTGCGGCTTGGCCGCAAACTCGAAAACGCGCGGCGTCCCCCAGCGCTTCAGTTCCACGTTGGCGCGCTCATCCGCGCCGGCCGGCACATCGGCCGCGGGCAGATTCGGTATGGCTGCCAGCATGAGACGCAAGGAGTCTTCCGCCTCCGCCGCGGCGCGCTCCAGCGCTTCGCCCTCGGCTTTCAGCCGCCGCACCTCGTCCACAATCGCCGACGAGTCCACCCCGGCCCGCCGCGCCCGCGCCACTTCGTCGCTCAACAGGTTGCGTTCAGACTTCAGCTTCTCCGCCTGGGTGATGCGCGCCCGGCGTTCCGCATCCGCCCGGTGAAAGTCTCCGAGCACCGCCGACGGGTCAAGCCCGCGCGTGCGCAGCCGCTCCTCTACAAACGCGAGATTGCTCCGCAATAGATTCAGGTCATGCATGCTCGCCCCATCTTACAAGCCGAAGTTCGAGCGCGAAGTCCCGGGCGCAGCGACCCGCCTGAACCCGACGCGAAAGCATCGCGATTGTGCCTTCCTCGGTTACAAACCTGACAGCTCACTTCGCCCTCCGCATCCCACCTGGCAGGAGAACCTCCCCGATGAAAGCTGTTGTATTTAACGGAGTCGGCGACATCCGGCTTGAAAAAGTGTCTGATCCCAAGATCAAGGACCCGAACGACGCCATCGTCCGCATCACGGCTTCGGCGATCTGCGGCACCGACCTCCACTTCATCCGCGGCACCTTTACCGGCATGAAGAAAGGCCGCATCCTCGGCCACGAAGCGATCGGCATTGTGGAAGAAGTGGGTAAGTCTGTCCGCAATTTTCGCCCCGGCGACCGCGTCATTATTCCGTCCACGGTCGGCTGCGGCAGCTGCTCCTACTGCCGTGCGGGCTTTTACTCGCAGTGCAACCGCATCAACGTGGCCGGGCCGCTCGGCGGCACCGTGTTCTTCGGCGGGCCTGAAGCAGCAGGCGGCCTCGACGGCCTGCAGGCCGAGTACGCGCGGGTGCCCTATGCCGCGACCAACCTCGTCAAGCTGCCGGAGGAGATTACCGACGACCAGGGCATCATGATGAGCGACATCCTGCCAACCTCGTACCAGGCGGCCGAGATGGCTGGCATTCAACCGGGCGACACGGTCGCAATCTTCGGCGCGGGCCCGGTCGGCATCGTCGCCATTGCCTGCGCGCAGCACATGAATGCGGGCCGCGTCTTTGTCATCGACCAGGTCGAGTCGCGGCTCGCGATGGCGCGCCGCCACGGGGCGGAAACGATCAATTTTCGCGATGAAAACCCGGTCGCGGTGCTCCACGAGCTGACCTTCGGCAATGGGCCGGACCGCGTGATTGACGCGGTCGGCGTGGACGCGACCTGCGCCCACGCGAGCAGCAGCCAGCGGAAGCAGTTCGCACAGGAGATGAGCACGATCGCCCCCGACGCATCGACCGCGGCCAGGAAGAACTGGTTCATCGGCGGCGCGCCCACGCAGGCGCTCGAGTGGGCGGTGGAGTCGGTCGCGAAAGCCGGCACCCTGTCGATCATCGGCGTGTACCCGCCGCAGCTCAAGAGCTTCCCGATCGGCATGATGATGAACAAGAACCTGACCATCCGCGCCGGCAACTGCAACCACCGCAAGTACCTGCCGCGCCTGGTGGAGCTGGTGCGCTCGGGCGTGATGCACCCTGAGCAGTTCTTCACGGAGAAGGTGCCGGTGAGCTCGGCCATTGAGGCCTACCGCAACTTTGACCAGCACAAGAATGGCTGGCTCAAGGTCAAGCTGGAGCCGCAGGCGGAGCTGGCGCGCGTCAGATAACGCGAGAAATCCTCTTAGCTCCTCTGCGCAGAACGGTGCGCCGGAGATGGAGCAGCCGTCGCCCGCGGCACCATCTCCGGCGCGTGCCACAGCAAGTAGCTGCGAAACGCGCCGACGTTCCCCACGGCCTCAGGACCTGCGGCATAGGCCAGCGAAAATCGCCGCCGCAGTTCCAGGTTGCGCACGTGGGCGACCCGGACCGTGCCCAGCGCCAGCTGGTTCCGCACCGCCCATCGCGAAACAAACGTCACGCCCAGCCCCGCTTCCACCGCGCTCAGCAGCCCTTCGGTCGAGTCCACTTCCATCCTGACGTGCAGGTCCTTCGATTTAAGCCCGACCGCGGCGAGCGCCTGCTCAATCACCCGCCGCGAGCCGGAGCCGAACTCCCGCATCAGCAGGGGCTCGCTCGCGAGCATCGCCGGCGTAATCTCTGGAGTCATCTCCCCGTCAGCCCACTCATGGCCGGCCGGCACCACCAGCACCATCAGGTCTTCCATAAACGGCTCAATGCGCAGATCTTTTCGCTGCTCCGGCCCTTCAATCAGCGCCATCTGGATTTTGCGCGCCAGCAGTGCCTCCAGCATGGCGTCAGTATTGCCGCTGCAGGCGGAGAAGCGCACCTTCGGGTTCTCCTTGAGAAAGCCGGCGATGAGCCTCGGCAGCAGGTACTGCGCGATGGTTCGAGACGCGCCCAGCGCCAGCTCGCCCGCATGCTCGCCGCCGGCGCTGCCCACCGCGCTCACCGCCTCGGCGGAGAGCGCCCGAAGCTTCTCCGCGTAGGGCAACAGCGCCTCGCCCGCCGGGGTAAGCGCGATGCGGCCGCCGCCTCGATCGAACAGCGGCACCCCGAGCTCTTCCTCCAGCGCCTTGACCTGCTGCGTAACGGCTGGCTGCGACAACAGCAGTTCTTCCGCCGCGCGGCTGAAGTTGAGGTGCTGCGCCACCGCGCGAAAGACGCGCAGCCTGAAGTTTTCCATCATGCGCTACCGTACAACG
>CAXUDF010000124.1:0-10605 GCA_964249695.1 uncultured Acidobacteriaceae bacterium | reverse complement strand
TCGCAGAAGCTGCGGCGCGAACGGCAGAGGCAGCGCGGGTTCCGGCCGGGCCAGCCTGCAAAGGAGCTGCGAAAGGACATCCCAGTGAGCCCTGCGACTCGCCCTTCTTGGTGGACAAGGCTTTTCTCATTTGTTCGTGGTGCGCTTCGCCCGCTGTTTCAGAAAGGCGAGCGGTTCAGGTTCCGCTCTAAGTAGAGATTCGGTGCCTGGTGAGCTAGCTGCGACTTCAATCCAGGACCATGCCAGTCTCGTCACCTGAATGTCACCCTGTTTCGCAACTTTCGTAATGAGAATGATTTCACTTTGGCCAAAAATCACCCTTTTGCAAGACGCTCTCCGCTATGATCCTGAGCTGACCAGACCTCATACTTTACGGAGATGCATGACACTCGCCAGCCTTCTCAGAGCCTTACCTCTCGCGGCTCTTAGCGTCGCGCCTTGGACGATCTACGCACAACAAGCTTCGAACTGTAGCGGGGGTGTCAGCTACAGCCCAGCTAACCCGATCTACGGCCAGCCTGTGACCGTAACTCTTAGATATCAAAGTCTAGTAGTGCCCAACTCGGGCCAGAACCTCCAATATGCCGTTGGAGTTCTTATTTCCGAGCCCGGTTATCCGACCCCTTCAGTGTATCCGGGAGACATCTACTTCACCCCGACTCCGGAAAACATTTCATTCACATTTACGCCATACGAACCTGGCAACGTCACAGTCCAAGTAAGCACACAACCGTACGGGAACTATGATCAAGCTCCGCTTTGTGGCCAATCCGGACCGGGAGGCACTCTCGAATTTCCTTACTTCCCGATAGGTCCAGCTGGCGCCTATGGCAACATGCTCAATGGTCAGTATGCATTCCTGTTCCAGGGGCTCAATCCTCAGATCAAGGGCAGCTCCGACCGACTTGCCGCTGTGGGTAGCTTAACCGCCGATGGACAGGGAAATGTTACTGGTACAGAGGACGTCAACTCCGGCGGTGGCAGCGTCGTGCAGCTTCCAGTCACTGGCACTTACACGCTTGACGCACTCGGCCATGGCACGCTGAAGCTTGCGACCAGCCTGGGAGTACAGCAGCTTGGCTTCTTCGTGCCTACAGACCAATTAGCTGCAGGGGTCACGAAGGCGAGCCTGATCGCGACGGATGGATACGTCCTATTTGGAAATGGATCTCTCGTGAAACAAACATTGACCAACCGAATCGCCATTCCCACAGGAAGCTTCGCGATCAATCTTTCCGGAGATTTCCAGTGCAGCTCCACGTGCAGCGGTGGTGATCCAATCTACGAAACCGGCGATATCTCCTTGAGCGGCCGCAGCGTCGCTGGGCAGCTTACAGGTTCTGTCGGCTCGGTCCTGCTTCCTTTAACGCAGGTCGGCGGAAGTACATCCACTTCAATCGATTCTACGACGGGCCGCTTCACGTACGGTCTCAGCCAAGGGCCGTTTCCCTTGCTTAACTTCGTTGCTTACCCGATCGACGCGACGCATTTCTACACCATGTCGACGGACTCCCATGCTTCCACGTACCTGCTGAGCGGCGTGGCAACGCAGTAGAGAAGTGGCCTCGGGATGCTCTTCCCCGCAAATCCTGGAGGAGCATCCAAATACGCGCGGGTTCATCATTAAGCGAGGAACGAACAGTCGCCAAACTGAATCAGCCACTCTGTAAGGAGTGGCTGATGAAAATGTCTGACTAGCCTTGTTTGGTGAGCTCGCTGGGGCTCGAACCCAGGACCCATGCATTAAAAGTGCATTGCTCTACCTACTGAGCTACGAGCTCACTCGTCGACCGGCCAGATTCAAATCTAGCACAGCGTTTAAGAGTCGTTTGGGGCTGCTGTGGAGGCGGTCAAACGCTACCCGCGAGCCGCGCTTCGGCCTGCTCAAGGGTTAGAGCCGCGCCCTCAACCCCGCCTGATCTTGTTCATCGGGACCACCTGCACGGTGGTGTCGCGCATTTCGTTCAGGAAGTCAAAGATAACCGAGCCGCGCAGCAGCAGGTCGAGGCGCGAGCGGGTCGCCTGGCCGAAGACGACGTGCGAAATCGACTCACGCTTGGCAAAGGCGATCAGCGCTTCTCCAACTTTCTTGTCCTCGAGCGTGACGATCTGCGCGCCCAGGCTTTTCGCCAGGCGCCGGTACTCGTCCAGCCGCTCGTTGGCCTGCGGATCGTCCACCTGCGGCTGGTGGCCGCGCGCGCCCTGGACGTAGACCGCGTACCAGTTGGTCGCCAGGCGCCCGGCAATGCGTGCCCCGGTACGGATGAGCCGCTCGGTGCCGGGCCGGTGCGACAGGCACACCATGACCTTCTCGGGTACAGGCGCCTGCTCCAGGCCCTGCGCTCGGCGGTACTCTGACGCGGCAACGCTTACCTGCTCGGCCGTGGTGCGCAGGGCAAGCTCGCGCAGCATGGTCAGGTTGCCTTTGCGGAAGAAGTTGGCCAGCGCCTGCTCGACCTTTTCAGGCCGATAGATTTTGCCTTCGCGCAAACGGCTGCGCAGCTCGTCAATCGATACATCGATGTTGATGACTTCATCGGCGCGGCGCAGCACGTTGTCGGGCACGGTCTCGCGGATAGTCGTGCGGGCCGAGCGCGCAACCGCATCATTCAGAGTTTCCAGGTGCTGCACGTTGACCGCGGTCTCGACGTTGATGCCCGCGTCCAGCAGCTCCAAAACATCCTCGTAGCGCTTGCGGTTGCGCGAACCAGGGACGTTGGTGTGCGCCAGTTCATCGACCACCACGGTGTGCGGCTTGCGCGCAAGAATCGCGTCTAGATCCATCTCCTCGAGCGTCACGGAGCGGTACTGGATCTGCTTGAGCGGGATCACCTCAAGGCCGTCAATCAGCGCAAGGGTTTCCTTGCGGCCGTGCGCCTCGACAAACCCGATGACGACGTCAACACCGGCAGCCTTGAGCTGGTGCGCGTGCTCAAGCATGCTGTAGGTTTTGCCCACGCCGGGCGCGGCGCCGATGTACACACGCAGCCGCGCGGGTTCGGGAGCGGCCGGCTCGATGGCCTCGGGCTGCTCAGTGCTAAGTGTTTCCCTGTACAGCTGTGCCATCGGTCAGCCGGCCTCGACGGGGTGCCTGGACTCAGCCAGTGCGCCTGCCGGCAGCGTAAAGGTGAAGGTGGTGCCTGTGCCCAGGCGGCTTTCGACTGAAATCTGGCCGCCCTGCGACTCAACCAGACGCCGCACCAGGGCGAGGCCAAGCCCGGTGCCCTCGTTGGAGCTGGAGTTGAAGCGCCCGAAGATCATGGTCAGCCGTTCGGGCTCGATGCCGCGGCCCGTGTCCGAGATGGCGAAGTGCACAATGTTCTTGCTTTCGCTCGCGGAGAGCCGCACGTATCCGCCACTGCCGGTGTTACGAATGGCGTTGCTGAGCAAATTTTCAAAGATGGAGCGCAGCGCACGCCGGTCGGCCTGCACGCGCTGCAGGTCCGCGTAGGCTTCCACCTCCACAGACACTCCGCGCTCAGCCGCAGCGGCGCGCACGCCCGCCTGGGCTTCGCGAAGAATGTCGATCGGGCGGATGAGCTCCAGCTGCAGCGCGCGGCGCCCGCTGTCGAGTTCGGCCACGTCGAACAAATCGGCCATCAGGTCGTCCAGGTGCTGCGCTTCGTTCTGCGCGCCTTCCACCACATCGGCCTGCAGCGGGCGCAGCTCGCCCGCGTAGCCGCGGGCCAGTGCATGAATGGCGAGTCTTAGTTTTTCTAGCGGATCGCGCAGCTTTTGCGATGCAACGGATAAGAAGCGCGTTTTGAAGCGGTCGAGCGCCTGGAGCTCCGTCACGTCTTCGAGCACAGTCACCGCACCCAGCAGGTGCGAGTCGCTGTCGCGCATGGGCGTGGTGCGCAAGCGGTAGTTGCGCTGCGCCTGCCCAATGCGGAGCGGCGCCAGCGCTGACTCCGCATCGCCGCTTACAGTTCGCTGCAGGCTGATCGCAGTGCCGATCGCGGCCAGGATCTGGTCGCCGCCCGGGGTCGACGTTAGCGCCATGCGGTCGTCGGCTGCGTCACCCAGCAGCTCGCGCGCTGCCTTGTTGAGCTTCAACACCTGGCCGCGGCCATCTGTAACGATCACAGGTTCAAATATGGACTGCACGACCGCGTCCGAGAGCTGGTGCTGCATCTCGCGGCGGCCGCTTTCGGTGTCGCGCAGGTCGCGCAGCCGAATGGCGAGCCGGTTGAACTCTGTCGCGATTGTGCCAAGCTCGTCGGAGCGCGGCCAGTCGATGCGCTGCTGCAGGTCGCCCTGCCCCATTCGCCGGGCGGCACGGGCGGCAAGGCGCAAGGGCCGAATTGTAAATACGAGCATCCCCGCGAGCACACCGACGCCTGTGAGCAAAGCCGCGGCGCAGGCGCTGATGAGGCGCGCGCGCAGGCTTTCCCGGCGCAGCTCGATGTCGTCAAGCTGCCCGGCGCGGCGATCCTCCAGCGTCTGGAGCTTTGCGGAGAGTGCGGTGTCGACCGGCTCGAGCTCGCGCGCCGACAGCGTGCGCGCGTCGGGACTTGGGAGGCCGCTCTGCACGGTGCGGTGCATGCGGGCGGAGACGCGGGCGTGCGCGGCAAGCTCGCCGGCGACGGACGGCGCGCCGGGCATGCTGCCGAGCGCATCCTTGGCCGTGCGCAGCCGCACATCTGCCCGCTCGTTCTGCCTGTGGATCTCGGCCTCCGGCGGATCTGGCGCAACCGAGGGGCGCACACTCTCAGAGGAATCTGGATCGGGCAGGCGCAGCAGCGAGCGCTCGACGAGAATCTGCTCGCGCGCGACGGAGGCCTGCGCGGCGGCAAGGCCGGCGACGGCGCGGTCCATCGCTTTCTGTTCCTCGTCGAGCGCGCTGAGCTGCACAAACGAGCCGCGCACAACAAAGCTGAGCCCGGTGATCAGAGCCAGGAACAGCAAACCACCCAGGAACACTCGTTGAAAGATGCTTAGCATTGGCGGCGTATGTGCCTTGAGGGTAGTGGCAGCGAGGGCGTGATGCAAGCGCCGCTCATGGGCGCACGTCGGCTTGCGGGTCCAGTCGGCAGACCCAAAGCATGCTGTTGTGGTATGGGCAAGCGAGCCCCGCGGGCTCGTGCTCCGCAAGCAGCCAGTCGACGCCAAACTCACCCTGCAAGCGCTTGAAATCGCGCGCTGCGAAGTGATCCCAGCCTGCGGTCGCGTCCGTTTCGCGCAGCCAGCGCGGTGCCAGGTGGGGCACATGCGTGACGACGTCGCGGTCCTTCACCGCATCGAGCAGCACGCTGCGCTCGGCGAGCGCGCGAAAGCTGTGCACTCCCTCGAGCGGCGCTTCGGTGTAGAGCGGGTCGATGGCAAAGTAGGCGTCGGTGGGCGTGTGCGTGCGAATCCAGGCGAAGGCTGCAAGCCAGGGGTTTGCCGGCGTGCGGCCGGGCCACTCGATGTGTGGGCTGCCTTGGAATTCATTGCGCTGGTCGACCCACATGCATGCGGCGAGCGGGACAAACACGAGCAGCCATCGCGCGGGCGCGCTCCCGAGCCACCAGCGGCCGAAAGCGCCCGCGCCCAGCACGCACAGTAGTACGTACACCAGGTGCAGAAAGCGCATCGGCTCAAACTGCAGCAGCCATGCGGGCGCTCCGGGCGCGAGCAGCACGAGCGCGGCCGCGAGCTGGAAGACGCTGTAGGCAATGACTGCGGAGGCAAGAGTTTGCAGGGAGTACTCGCAGCGCCTTCGAGCGGCCACACGAAGCCAGCCTGCCAGCGCGAGCGGCCCCAGCACGCTGAACCACAGGTACCAGGGCCACTTATACAGGTACAGAAAAGTACGAGGTGCGGTAGCCTGCTGCCAGGCAGCGCTGGGCTGCTCGCCGAGCCAGCCAAACGGGGAGGCCAACGCGCCCAAGCGAGCCGAAAGCCGGCGCGGCAGCCACCACTCTGGCCATCGCTGCTCCAGCAGGAGAAAGCAGCAAAAGGAAATGCCAAATGCCGCCATAAGCGGGTGCAGCAGTGCGGCCGCGAGCAGCAGCGGAGCGGCCCACGGGCGGCGGCCGCGCAGGATGGCGAGCACCGCAAACAGGATGAAGTCGGTGGCCGGCAAACGCGGGTGCAGGTGCTGGTCCGCCAGGAAAAGGTGCGTCCCCGACACGGGCATGGCCAGCATGACGGCCAGAAAGCCCACCCCGGCCCAGCGAGCGCGCGCCTCTCGGTAGCACAGCGCCGCGATTTGGAACGACGCGAGCAGGAGCGCGAAAACCGAGGCGAACTGCAGCAGCAGCAGGGCGGTTGCGAGCGGCAGGTGCGTGCAGCAAACGAAGCCCGCAACCAGCGTGTCGTAAAAGCTGAGCTGGAGCTGCGCAGTCACAAACTCGCTGTCGTGCGGAAAAAGCGCCGGGTTGAGCCGGTGCTCGACGGCAGACAGGTAGGTGGTGTCATCCTCAACGCCCGGGTGGTAGCCGAGCACTGCGAACGCGCCGCAGGTAAGCAGCAAAAGGGCGAGCAGTTGCCGCAGGGTGATGCGCTCGCGTAAGGGCTTCACCCGCGCTGGTAGCGGGCCAGGACATCTTCCAGCGTGACCATGCCTTCAAGCGTGCCCCTGGTGGCGCGGTTGCTGATGGGCAGCATGGGCCAGCGGGAGAAGTGGCGCAGCGCCGTATCGAGCGACAGATCCGGAAATAGCAGTGGGGCGCGCTCGCGGGGCAATGCCCGCTCAAGCGTCACGTCCGACGGATACGTCATGGCAAGGGTTGCGAACTCGCCCACCGGCAGCACATACCATCCGGCGTCTTCCATGTGGACGAACATGGCGGGCGCGCCGCGCGCCAGCGACAGCGCCACGGCCGCGGCCTTCAGGGTCTCCTTGCTTTCCAGCAGCGGCACGCGCAGGGGCACCAGCGCGTCCTCCAGGTGGAGGCCTATCTCTTCCCGCTGCTCTTCCATGGAGGGCAAATCCAGGCCGTCCTGGTGGGTAAAGAGCTCAAAGATCGGCGTGGGCTGGAGCGAGCGCGAAATGAGATAGGCAATTGTGTTCGCGAGGATCACCGGCAGGATGATGGAGTAGTTGCCGCTGGTCTCAAGCACCATGAAGACCGAGGTAAGCGGCGCCCGGAGAAAGCCGGCAAACAGCACGCCCATGCCGACCAGCGCGTAGGAGCCGACCGCGCCCGAAGCGTGCGGCAGCACGGAGTGCTCGACCGTACCGACCGCGGCGCCCAGCATGGTGCCGATAAAGAGTGTGGGCGCGAACATGCCGCCCGGGGTGCCGCTTGAAAATGAGAGCGTGGTCGCGAGCATCTTAAAGACGACCAGCGCCGCCAGGAACTGCCAGGTGAATTGCCCGTGCAGCGCCTGGTCCATGACCTCGTAGCCGGGGCCCATGACCTGCGGCAGGCCGAAATAGCCGATCATGCCGACGAGCAAACCGGCGACAGCAGGCTGGAACAGCTGGGAATTGGCGCTCATGGCGCGAAGGCGCGGCCGCAGCGAGCCCAGAGCCTTGGCGAACACAAAGGAGAACAGGCCGCCGAAGATGCCGAGGACCGCGTACGCGGTAAGCTCGCGCGGGTCGCGCAGCGTGACCGACGGAATGCGGAACATGGGCGCGGAGCCCCAGAAGATGCGCGCGACAGACACGCCGGAGATGGCGGCAAGCACCACCGAGCCGAGCACAGCAGCGCTCCAGTAGCCGATGACTTCTTCAATAACAAAGAGGATCGCCGAAATGGGCGCGTTGAAAGCCGCGGCAAGGCCGGCGGCCGCGCCGATGGGCGCAAACAGCCGCAGGGACTGCCGGGACAGCCGCAGCTTGCGGGCCACGATCGACGCGACGCCCGCGCCGATCTGCAGCGACGGGTCCTCAGGGCCAAGCGAGTGGCCGCAGCCGATCGCGATCGCGGACGCGATGAACTTGCCGACAACCGTTTTGAACGAGATGTAGCCGTTGTAGATGTAGAGGGCAGCCTTGGTCTGGTTGACGCCCGAGCCGCGCGCGCCGGGGAAGACCCAGCGCACCAGCGCGGCAACAAACAGACCGGCGAGCGTCGGCACGATGATCAGGCGGCGCTCGTAGGCGTGGGGTGCCGAGCCAAGCGTGAGGATCTTGATCCACTCGATGGCCACGCGAAAGGAGACGACCAGCAGCCCTGACAGAACGCCGATGAAGATAGACAGTACGAGGAACAGCCGCTCCTCGCGCTTCGGCGCAATACGCTGCAGGTCGACCGGCGAGGGCTCGTCTACGTTCAGGGCTGCCGTGTCGCCCGGGTTCATGGGCGGGGAACTCGGTGTGTGGGCCGCCTCGGTTCCTTCCGCGACTGTCTTCCGGGGCGTCATGGCTGCACCTGAACCTGGTCAGGAGCTTCTGCTATCCGCAGCAGGGGAGCATCGTCCCCGGTGGCCGGGCTGCATGCTTTCGCAGCTGAGCGCTCAGTTTCATAGGTGAGCTCCAGCAGATTTTGCGCAAACACCGGGTCGTCGGCTATACGTTTCGTCCGCGCGGGGCCGGTCGGCAGCGATGCCCAGCGCGTGCTGAGGGTGGGCTGGGGCTCAGGGGCTGGCGGCGTCTCGGGTGGTGCTGCGTCCGCGGCGTCAGAGTGCGAGGCCAGCGGGTTGAAGTGCTCGAGGCGGGCAGCCAGAGGTGCCGACAGCAGAGTGCCGCTCCGTGTCACCGGGGCTGGGCTGGCGTCGCCGTTCCCAGCAGGTGCGGGGGCGGGCGCGGCAGCGGCAAGGGCGGGGCAGCCCAGCAGCCGCGTCTGCGCCTGCTCCGCGGCATAGGCGATGCGGCGCGCGCGCTCAGGCGCGGGCAGGGTTACGGCAGGGTAAAGCGCCAGCAGGTGCTCCGTGGCCGCGAGCTGCTCGCGAAGTGCGGCGCGGACTGGCTCCGGCTGGTGATCGACCGCTGACTCCTCAACGGCCGCGGCCAGGTATCCGCGTTCCTCTGCAAAATGACCCAGCATGGCTGCCGCGTGCGCCTCACCCTGCAGCGCAGGGAGGCGCGTCGGGCGGTGCTGCGAGGCCTTCCGGTATACGTCGAGCGCGTCAAACGGGTCTGCAGCCTGCTCCAGCAGGCTGCCAAGCAGCAGTTGCAAGGGGTAATTGTCAGGCCCGTTGCCTGAGGTGATCAGGAGCAGGCTGCGCGCTTCAGGAAACCGCCCCTGCGCGAGAAGGAAGCGCGCCAGCTCGAGACGGATCTCGCGCCGCCGGGCAAACGCGTCCCCGTTCCAGGTGCCGTCAATAGCCGCCTGGTAGTGGTCAATGGCGGCCTGCGCGTTCCGCTGCTGGATGGCCAGCCGTGCCATCTGCAGATTGATGTTGCCGTTGCCGGGCTCAGTCTCGAGCAGCGTGGTGAAGTACACCTGCGCTTCCTGGAGTTGGCCTGTTGCGGCAAGCGCGGTCGCCAGCTGGATCTGCAGTCCTCGATCGTCGGGCGCGTAGGCCAGCGCAGAGTGGAGATCGTTGAGCGCCACGGTAGGGTGGCCGGCAGCGAGGGCGGCTTCGCCGCGCGCCCGCCAGCGCAGCTCCAGCAGGTGCTGGTGCGCGGCAAAGGAGTGGAACAGCGCGTAGGTCACAAAGGAGAGAACCACCGCGATCCCCGCAAGCGTGGATAGAGCGGCAGTGTCGCGAAGAAGGACTTTACCCTTCTCTCGCCGTTCTACGGGAGAAAGCCTGGCACGCTGCTGTAGCAAGGTATCGGTGATCCTGCCTTTACTGTACCTGCCTGTGGCCGCCCGCCGGCGTTACGAAGGGGCCAAACGCGGGTAACCAGCGGAGACACCCGCACATCACACGACCGGCGCGTTTCAAATGCAAGCGTGGGAGGGAAGCAGCCATGGCGTCTTCAGTCTGGAAAGGCTACATCTCGTTTGGACTGATCTCGGTGCCGGTTCGCATGTACGTGGCGGCGCGCGAGCAGCACATCGGCTTTAATCAGATCCATAAAACATGCGGCAGCCGCATCAAGCAGCAGCTGTACTGCCCGGTTGACGAGCGCGTGGTAGAGCGCGATGAAATTGACAAAGGCTACCCGGTGGGCGACGGCACCTACGTGCTGATCTCACCGAACGAGCTGAAGGCGCTCGAGGCGGAGTCGTCGGAGACGATGGCGATCCAGCAGTTTGTGTCGATGGACGAAGTGGACCCGATCTATTACGAGACTTCGTACTACACGGTCGCCGAGGAGCCGGGCCGCCGGGCCTACTCGCTGATGATGGAGGCGATGGGCAAGCTGAAGCTGGGCGCGATTGCAAAGCTGACGCTGCACCAGCGCGAGCAGGTGGTGATCATCCGGCCATACGAGCATGGACTGATCCTGCACACGCTTTACTACCCGGAGGAGGTGCGCGAGACCCCCGAGTACGGCGACCAGGCGCCGCTCGAGCTGCAGGATGCTGAAGTGCAGCTGGCCGAGCAGTTTATGGGCTCGCTGCGCAAGCCCTTCCACCCGGACGCGTACCACAACACTTACCAGGAGCGCGTGGAGCACCTGATCGAAAGCAAGACCGCCGGAGACGGCGAGCCGGAGCCGCCGACCAAGAAGAAGCCGATGGCGCCGGTGATTAACCTGATGGAAGCGCTGAAGGCGAGCCTGGCGCAGAAGGCAGGCGGGCTGCCGAGAACGGCTGTCGCGGAAGCGCGGGCGGA
>CAXUDF010000123.1:0-10619 GCA_964249695.1 uncultured Acidobacteriaceae bacterium | reverse complement strand
CGAGCGCACATTGGAGGGCAAGGCTGCGGACAATCGTAGGGAGCGGGCAGAAGCGAAGCCGGGCGGCGGCATAGCGGAGCGCGAAGGCCTGCAAGGCAACGGCCGTAAGCGCAAGGAGGTCCCACGGAAGCTTACCGAGAGTGAACGAAGCGGAGCCGTTCAGCAGCACCAGGGTCGCCCCGATAGCGAGGATCATCACCGGAGACTGCGCCGGGGACCAGCCCTCGCCGGCGAGGCTGACCAGCAACGGAAGCGCTGCGTACAACAGCGGGATGGTGCCGGCCGCACCGTGCGAACTGGCTTCAGTGACCAATGCTGTGGGCATGGCGAGCAAGGTGAGGGCGAGCACGAGCGTCGTCCGAGCGGGTACGCGCGTCGCTGTGTTTCTAAGGAGCAGCGCAGGTAGAAGAGTGAACGAAGCGGCCGCGAACAGGAGCGCACCGGCAGCATGGGGAGCGGCTACTTCGGCAAGCGAGGGAGCGAGCACCCACCCCGAGCCCCAGAGAAGACTTGCGCCCGCGAGCAGGAGGATGGGGCGCAAGCGCATGGGTGGATGGTAGCGGATTGGCTTCGCCAGACGTGGCCCCAGTTCCATGCAACCACGCCAGGCCCGTACTATGCGGGAAGGCTGCTCACCAAGCCGCATCTCGCGCCAGTCTATGCGGCTTACGGGAAAGGGCTGCGCTTGCGCGCAGCCCTTTTGACCAGCAATGAAGCGCTTTAGGCGCGGTTGCCGCCGCCCTGGCCTGGGCCACGGCCCGGGCCGCTTGGTCCGCCTGGGCGTCCGCCGCGACCGCGTCCGCGGCGGCGGCGCTGGCCTGCTCCTGCGACGGCACCGGCCAAAACGCCGCCGGCTGGTGCCTCTACGGGAGCACCTTCACGGTTGAAGTTCGGCTCCTCGCCTTCTTCGCCCTCGTCCGCACCGTCGAAGTCCTCGAACTCCTCGCCGCCCTCGATGGTGATGGTGCCGTTGCCTTCCATGCTGGTTGCGCTCACGGGCGGCGCAAAGCTCGGTTGGGCATCGCGCGATGTGGGTGCGCTGGCGCTCAGGCGATCGCCCTGCCCATCGCCGCGTTCGCGTCCACCTTCACGTCCGCCCTCGCGACGACCCTCGGAGCGTTCACCCCGGCCGCCTTCGGAGCGACCCTCACGACCACCCTCGCTGCGGCCTTCTGAGCGGCCGCCATCAGCTCCCGCCGGCAGCGGAAGCCCCTGCTTTTCACGCTGTTCCTTCAACAGAGCCTTGCGCGAGAGCTTGATCCGGTTGCCTTCAAGCCCGATGACCTTGACCATGACCTGGTCGCCCTCGTTCAGCTCGTCCTTGACGTCCTTAACGCGGTGTTCCGCAATCTCCGACACGTGGAGCAGCCCGTCGGTACCCGGGAAAAGCTCAACAAAGGCGCCGAACTCGGCCAAGCGAACGACCTTGCCGCGGTAGGTCTTGCCGATCTCCGGCACGGCGGTCAGGTTGCCGATGATCTCAAGCGCTTTGGCAAGTCCGTCCGCATCGGACGACGCGACGTTGACCCGGCCCGTATCTTCGACGTCGATCTTGACCCCGGTCTGCTCGATAATGCCGCGAATGACCTTGCCGCCCGGTCCGATCAGGTCGCGAATCTTGTCGACCGGGATCTGGAGGGTGCGGATCTGCGGAGCGTGCTTCGACTTCGCCTCACGCGCTTCGGCCAGGTGCGCGTCCATGGTGTCGAGCAGGAACATGCGGCCGCGGCGGGCCTGCTCCATCGCCTCGCGCATGATGGCCGAGGTAATGCCGCCGATCTTGATGTCCATCTGGAGCGCGGTGATGCCCTCACGCGTGCCCGCTACCTTGAAGTCCATGTCGCCATAGTGGTCTTCAGCGCCGGCAATGTCAGTCAGGATGGCGTAATCGTCGCCTTCCTTGACCAGGCCCATGGCGATGCCGGCGACGGAGCCCTTGAGCGCGATGCCCGCGTCCATGAGCGCGAGCGACGCGCCGCAGACCGAGGCCATCGAAGATGAACCGTTCGACTCGAGAATGTCCGAGACGATGCGGTAGGCGTAGGGGCTGTCTGCTTCGGACGGCAGCACGGCGGCAATCGCCCGCTCGGCGAGCGCACCGTGGCCGATCTCGCGGCGGCCCGTGCCGGTCATGCGGCCGGTTTCGCCGACAGAAAACGGCGGAAAGTTGTAGTGGAGCATGAACTTCTTCTTCTGCTCGCCTTCAAACGTCTCCAGCCGCTGCGCGTCGTCGCCGGTGCCAAGCGTGCAAGTTACCAGCGCCTGTGTTTCACCGCGGGTAAACAGGGCCGAGCCGTGGGTGCGCGGCAGCACAGAAGTTTCGATGGAGATAGGCCGAATCTGGTCAAACGCGCGGCGGTCAGGCCGGACGCGGTCCTTGGTGACCTGCTGGCGGAAGGTTTGCTCCCTCAGCAGCTCGTAGTAGTGCGAGAGCTTCTTCTTGGCGGCGGACTGCTCGGCCTCCGGCAGCTGCTTGACCTCGGCCTGCAGCTCGTCCTTGATCGCCTTGACCATCGCGTAGGATTCAGTCTTGGCATGGGTGTGGGTGTCGAGCGCGTCCTTCAGGCGCTCGCCGACCTTGCCCTGCAGCGTGGAGAAATACTGCTCGTCGTGCTCAATAGGGCCAAGTTGGCGCTTGGGCTTGCCGGCAAGGCCGACCAGCTCATTGATCTTGGCGACAATCTTCTTGATCTCGGTATGGGCGAAGTCGATCGCGCCGAGCACGATGTCTTCGGCAACGCCGGTCGCGCCGGACTCGATCATGACGATGCCGTCGGCGGTGCCGACCACGGTGATGCTGATCGACGACTCCTTGCGCTCGGCATAGGTCGGGTTGATCAGGTACTCGCCGCCCAGGTAGCCGACGCGCACCGCGCCGACCGGGCCGTTGAACGGGATGTCGGACAGCGCGAGCGCAGCCGAGGCTGCGTTGATGCCGACAATGTCGGGGTCATTCTCTTTGTCGGCCGAAAACACAAACGCGATGACCTGTGTTTCGTTGCGGAAGTTCTCCGGGAAGAGCGGGCGGATCGGGCGGTCGATCTGGCGGGAGGTGAGGATTTCCTTCTCCGACGGCCGGCCTTCGCGCTTGATGAAGCCGCCGGGGATTCGTCCGCCGGCGTAGGCGTACTCGCGGTAGTCGACCGTCAACGGAAAGAAATCGATGCCCTCTTTCGGATCGGGCGAAGCGACAGCTGTGGAAAGAACAACGGAGTCGCCCTGAGTAACGAGCGCCGCACCGGAGGCTTGCTTAGCCATACGGCCTGTTTCAAAGGTGAGCCGCTTGCCGCCGGCAAGCTCGACAATAACTTCCTGTTTCATGGGTGTGTTCCTTTTGTCTTGGCTCTGTCCCAGCAAGGACGAGAGCGTGGGTGCGGGAGGAGCGCCGGCGAGAGGTGCCTGGCGTGTGGCTCAAACCGCAACGGGAGCGGGAGCGTGGGGCGACGATGGAGCGGAGCCTGCCATCCATACGATGGATCATGGGCAGGGCGTCCGCTTCCCTTTCGCTCGTCGCCGCGCAGTGTATTTCGAAACAAATACTACTTGCGGATACCCAACCGGCCGATCACGTCGCGGTAGCGCTCCGTGTCGTTGATTTTGAGGTAATCAAGCAGGCGGCGGCGCTTCGAAACAAGCATAAGCAGGCCGCGGCGCGACGCGTGATCCTTGGCGTGTGCGGTAAAGTGTTGGGTCAGCTCGCCGATGCGCTCGCTCAAAATGGCGATCTGCACCTCAGGGCTGCCGGTGTCGCTTTCATGGGTACGAAAGCGGGAGATGATGTCGGTTTTTTTCGCGGGTGCCAGCACGGTCGTGCGTTACTCCTGTTGCGCTCCCTGTTGGGCGACCTCTACTGCGATCGCCGATGGCTCGGGGCGTTTCTTCATTAATCCACTTCAGACTGATTCACTTCCCAAGTGTATGTCGTGAGGATACCACGCAGCGCAGGCGGCTGAGGCCCCGGTCGGCATCGAAAAGGCATGCAATCCTCACCTCTGATCGGCACGCCGCGCATCCGCACCGACGGCATCCTTAAGGTCACCGGAGCAGCCGAGTACGCCGGCGACGTACGCCTGCCGGGCATGGCCTATGCTGCGCTGGTGCAGTCGCCGATCGCGCACGGCTGCGTCGCCGGGATCGACAAGGAGCTCGCGCTGGCCATTCCGGGAGTGCTGGCCGTGTTCACCGAGGCCGGCTTCGGTGAGCTGCCGGCGATCCAGCCGCCGCCGGACGAGTTCACCGAGAACTTTCCGGCAGAGCGGCGCGCGCCCCTTGCAGACCGATGCATCCACTATGCCGGGCAGCATGTGGCGCTGGTCGTTGCGGACACGCCCGAAGCCGCCGAGTACGCCGCATCACGCGTGGAGGTGTCGTATGAGGAGCTGCCGGCGACGCTTGTGCTTAAGCCCGGACTGCCCGGCGCCTATGAGCCGCACCACTTTGCGACCAACTCGCTGGAAGGGCTGCAGAGCAGCCGCGGCGAGCGGCCTCTCACGCCGCATGCGCAGGTCGTGCGCGAGTTCCGCACGCCCGTGGTGCACCACAATCCGCTTGAAACCTCGGCAACAGTCGCCGTGTGGCAAGGCGACGAGCTGATGCTGCATGACTCGACGCGCTGGCTGCAGGGCGAGGCGAAGGTGATCGCGCACATGCTCGGGATCGAGCCTGAGAAGGTGCATGTGCGGGCGCCGTTTGTTGGTGGGGCGTTCGGGTCCAAGGGCTTCCTGTGGCAGCACGCGGCGCTGTGCGCGCAGGCGGCGCGGGCGCTCGGGCGGCCGGTCAAGCTGCAGCTGCGGCGCGCCGAAATGTTCACCTCGACCGGACACCGCCCGCAAACGGTGCAGCAGGTTGCGCTCTCAGCCGAGGCCGACGGCGCGCTGACCGGGGCCGAGCACGACACGCTGTGCAGCACCTCGCCGGTCGCGCACTTTGTCGAGCCCTGCGGCATGACGACGCGCAATCTCTACCGAACGCCCTACGCGCGCCTCACCCACCGGGTGGCGCCGCTCAATCGGGCCAGCCCATGCTTTATGCGCGCGCCCGGCGAAAGCTCTGGCATGTTTGCGCTTGAAGTCGCGATGGACGAGCTTGCGGGCGAGCTCGGCATGGATCCGGTCGCGCTCCGGCTCCGGAATGACACTGAGCAGGACCTGGCGGACGACCGCCCGTTTTCGAGCAGGCACCTGCGCGAGTGCCTGGACCGCGGGGCTGCGCTGTTCGGCTGGGGCGAGCGGAACCCGCAGCCGGGGAGCATGCGGCAGGGGCCAGGGGGTAAGTACGTGGGCTGGGGGATGGCCTCGGCCGCCTACCCGGCGCGGCGGTCGCCGTCCGCGATGCACGGAGTGCTTCGGTCGGACGGCTCCGCGGCCTTTTCAGTGGCCGCCCACGAGATCGGGACAGGCACCGCGACCGTGCTGGAGCAGGTCGCGGCCGACGCGCTGGGCTGGCCAGTGGAGCGGGTGCACGTACGCCTGGGCGACTCTCGCTATCCACAGGCACCAGTCGCCGGGGCCTCGCAGACGGTTGCCACCGTCAGCCCGTCTGTCGAAGCGGCGGCCCGGCAGCTGCGCGCAGCTTTGGTGGCCGCAGCCGTGCGCGACGCGCGCTCGCCGTTGTTCGGCGCACGCGCTGAACAGGTTCGCGTCGAGGCCGGCGTGCTTTGCTGCGATGGCCGGCAGGAGGCTGCGGAAAGTGTGCTGGCACGCCTGCCCGGAGGCGTGCTGGAGGCCGAAGCCCGGACCGAGCTTGGCGCCGGCGCCAAGGAGGAGTTCACCTTCCACTCCTTCGGCGCGCACTTTTGCGAGGTGACCTGGGACCCGCGCGTGGCCGAGCTGCGGGTGACGCGGTGGGTAAGTGTGCTCGACTGCGGGCGGGTGCTGAACGCGCGCACGGCGCGCTCGCAGATTGAGGGCGGCGTGCTGTTCGGCCTCGGCATGGCCTTGCTGGAGCAGACCCACTATGACCCGCGCACGGGCGCGCCGGTGAACGCGAACCTGGCCGAGTACCACCTGCCCACCTCAGCGGACGTGCCGGAGTTTACGGTGGAGTTCGTCGAGCACCCGGACTTTCGGTTCAATCCGCTGGGGGTGCGCGGAATTGGGGAGATCGGGATTTGCGGTGCGGTGGCGGCAATTGCGAATGCGGTGTTCCACGCAAGCGGGGCAAGGCTGCGGGAGCTGCCGTTGACCCCGGACCGGATTGCCGGGGCGGCGACCGTGGGCTGGTAGACGCCCTGAGTGAGCACCGAATACGAGGCGTCATCCTGAGCGCAGCGAAGGGCCTGCTGTTTCTCGGCAGCGCTCAGGATGACGCAAGTAGAGCGATGACTCAGGCTGCACCGGCAAGCTCGCCGTTCGAGCGGCCTCCGACCGGAGGCCGCCCCTCTACCGCCCGCGCTCGTCCTTATCCACCACCCCGCCCTTCATCACGAATGGCACATGCTCCAGCGTCTCGACGTGCTCCAGCGGGTCGGCTGACACCGCAATCAAGTCAGCGTAGTGGCCGGGCGTCAGCTCGCCTACGTCCGCAGAGCGGCCCAGCAGCTCCGCCGCGCGCACGGTCGCCGCCTGGATCGCCTCGGCGGGCGTCATGCCGTACTGCACCATGTAGTGAAACTGGCGGGCGTTGTCGCCGTGCGGGTACACGCCCGCGTCGGTGCCGAAGGCCATCTTGACGCCGGCTTTCCAGGCCCGGCGAAAGGTGTCGCGCTGCAGCTGGCCGATCTTGCGCTCTTTGTCGATCTGCTCCTGCGGCAGCCCAAACTTCGGCGCTTCCTTGAGGATGTAGTCGTCGTCGTAGATATCCATGACAAAAAAGGTGCCGTGCTGCTTGGCAAGCCGGATGTCCTCGTCGTCCGCCAGCGAAGCATGCTCGATCGAGTCGATGCCGGCCTCAATGGCCCAGTGAATGCTCAGCGTGCCGTGCGCGTGCGCGGCGATCTTGCGCCCGGCCTGGTGCGCGGTGTCGGCAGCCATCTTCAACTCTTCGAGCGTGTACTGGGGGGCGCCCGGCTGGTCGCCCTTGCTCAGCACGCCGCCGCTCGCCAGGATCTTGATGACGTCGACCCCGTACTTGACTTGCGCGCGCACCGTCTGCTGCACCTGCTGGGCGCCGTCGGCGATTTGGAAGTCGCGGTCGGCCGGATACAGCATCGGGCGGACTTCCGGCGAGAAGTCATTAAGGTCACCATGGCCGCCGGTGATGGAGATGCCGGGGCCGGAGGCAACAACCCTTGGGCCGGGGATGAAGCCGGAGTCAATATTGTTGCGCAGGTCGACCGCGGCAAACGGCGGCGAGCCCACGTCGCGGATGGTGGTGAAGCCCGCGTCGAGGGTGCGCTTGGCATTCACAACCGAGTTGATGGCCGCGGTGAAGGGCGTTCCCTTGAAGATGTTGAGCTCGTCGTACTTGTCCGCGCGCGCCACCATGTGGGTGTGGCAGTCGATAAGGCCGGGAAAGACATAGCTGCCGCGCAGGTCGACCACGGTCGCGCCGGCCGGGATGGCAAAGCCCGCCGCTTCCACGCTGCGGATGCGTGCGTCCTCGACAACCAGCACCGCTGGGCCGGTGTAGCGGCCGGATGGGCTGTCAAACAGCTTGTCGACGCGGATGTACTCGGGGATAGAGGGCGGCGCCTGGGCAAAGGCGTGAAGGCTTATGGCGGCGAAGGCAAGGCAGGCGAGTCGCGGGAAGTGCATGGCGGCATCGTCTCACGGAGCGGGCGCAGGCCAAAGCGGGTGAGCTCGGTTAAACGACCTCACCCTATAAAAAGGGCGGGATCTATTCCCGAAAGCATTCTCTCAACCTGGTCCTGCGGCTCGGGTCGCAAGCCGCTTTTCCGTTTAGAACAGCTGGAAGTTGACCTCGATCGTGATCTCGACCGGTACCGGCTTTGCGCCCATCATGGCAGGCTTGAACTTGTACTGCTTCACTGCCTCGACCGCCTTCTCGTCCAGCCCCATTCCGAGCGCGCGCACTACGTGGATGCGCTGCGGATTGCCCTGCGCGTCGACGATGATCGACAGCGCGACGATACCCTGGTACTTCTGCCGGCGCGCCTCATCCGAGAACTCAGGATCGACCGAGTAGATGAGCTTCGGCGTGGAGATGCCGCCGCCCGGGTGCGCATAGCCGCCGCCGGTCAGCCCGCCCTCGCCGGGTCCAAGGCCGTTGCCCGAGCCGATGCCAAGGCCGCCGCCATGGCCGCTGCCGATGCCCGAACCGCCGCCGTTGCCTGCGGAGAGCGTCACAGCGGATGCCTGCGGAATGCCAAGATTTGGCATGTTCGTGTCCGGCATCTTGATCTGCGGCATCACGATGGTGGCCGGCACAGGCAGCTTCGGATGATCAATCTTGAGCACCTGGGGCGGGGTGATCTGGGTCTTCGCGAACTCGGGCAGCTTGCCTTTGGTCGGCGGCACAATCTCGTGCGCGCCGCCGCCCCCGCCGCCGCCCGCGGGTCTGACCGAAGGCGCCTTGGGCAGGTACGCCGAAATGTCCAGCGGCACGATCGCGAGCTTCTTCTCGATCGGCGCCTTGGCTTTCGGGAGAAAAAACAACAGCAGCACCAGCAGCCCGTAAAACAGGATGGCAAGACCGCTCGATAGAGGATTGCGCTTGACCGCAAACGGGTCCTCGACCGCGACCGGCGTCGAGGTCAGCTCAAGCGGCGGCAGCTTTGTCGGGCGAAACACGTCGCGCAGGTTGCCGACCAGCGACTCCCAGACGCTGCCTTCGGCACCGACGGGCAGCAGCTCTGTGTGGTCAAGGCGCGCAGCGGGGCGGGGGAGCGTTTGTTCTTCCGGGGGCGTCAAAAGTTCCTGGCTCATTCGGCTATCCGTCTCATGTTGCCGGTTCCGCGCCGGCTCGGGAATGCTGTTGTTCCGGATCCAGCGGCTAAGACGGGCCAGACGCAGGCTTCGTCCTTTTGATTATCGCGCGTTGCGCGGGCCGTGTCTTGCCCGGCCTTGTATGACCCAAGCAGGTAGACGGACGAGCCTTGCCCGAAGTTATCGAACGATACAATCTAGTTTCACAGAAGTGAGACGCCCTGAACCACTCAAGACTCAGCCCTCGCGCCTGCGAAGGGCACTTTTCGGCAAGAAAGTTTGAGCAAATGACTGAAAACCACGCGAACGGTGCCGGCGCGGCGCCCCCCGAGTTGAAGAAGACCCTGACGCTGCCCGAGACCGCCTTCCCGATGAAGGCAAATTTGCCGCTCAATGAGCCGCTCCGGCTGCAGAAGTGGGCGGAGATGGACCTGTACGGCCAGATTCGGGCGGCCCGCCAGGGCGCCCCGAAGTACGTGCTCCACGACGGCCCGCCGTACGCGAATGGGCCGATTCACCTGGGGCACGCGCTGAACAAGTGCCTGAAAGATTTTGTGGTGAAGTCAAAAACCATGGCCGGCTACGACGCGCCCTACGTGCCGGGCTGGGACTGCCATGGGCTGCCGATCGAGATCAAGGTGGACGAGCAGCTGGGCCGCCGGAAGCTCGATATGCCGCGGGAGGAGTTTCTGGCGGCGTGCCGCGCGTACGCGCAGAAGTTTGTGGACCTGCAGCGAAGCCAGTTTGAGCGGCTGGGCGTGTTTGGAGAGTGGAACAAGCCGTACTTGACGATGGACGCCGCGTACGAGGCGGCAACGCTGGCGACGTTTTACGACTTTTTCGAGCGCGGCTACGTGTACAAGGGCTTGAAGCCGGTGTACTGGTGCCTGAACGACCGCACCGCGCTGGCCGACGCCGAGATTGAGTACGAGATGCACACCTCGCCGAGCGTGTACGTGCGCTACCGGCTTACGAGTGATGCAGCTCTGGTGGACCCCGCGCTTGCGGGCACACCGGTGTGGGCCATCATCTGGACGACGACGCCCTGGACGCTGCCGGCCTCGGTGGCGATCGCGTTTCATGCCGAATTTGAGTACGTCGCTGTGCGTACTGCGTCAGGCGACGTGTACCTCGTAGCGGCCGCGCTGCTTGCCTCGGTTCGCGAGGCCTGCGCTTTGGGCGAGGTGGTTGAGATTGCGCGCTTCCCGGGCGCGAAGCTGGAGCGCGCGACCTTTCAGCACCCGTTTCTGGAGCGCTCGGTGCTGGGCGTGCTCGCCGACTACGTCACCACCGACCAGGGCACCGGCGCTGTGCATACCGCGCCCGCGCACGGGGCGGATGATTTCTACACCGGGGTGCGCTACGGGCTTTCGGCGGAGTGCAACGTAGACAATGCGGGCCGTTTGCGGAACGGGGTGGCCGTCTGGGAGGGCAAGACGGTCTTCCAGGCGAACCCGGACATCGTTGCGTACCTGCGCGAACGTGGCGCGCTGCTCGGCCAGGCGGATATTTACCACTCCTACCCGCATTGCTGGCGGTGCCACAAGCCGGTGATTTTTCGGGCAACCGAGCAGTGGTTTATCGGAATGGAAACGGCGATGCCATACTCCGGGTCGTCACGGTCCGTGGACCCGGACGAGGATGATGCCGGGGACGCAACGTTCCGGGAGCGGGCAATCCAGCAGATTGAGTCCGCCATCGAGTGGGACCCGAAGTGGGGGCGCGAGCGGATCAAGAACATGATCGCGACCCGGCCGGACTGGTGCATCTCGCGCCAGCGGGTGTGGGGCGTGC
>CAXUDF010000122.1:0-10770 GCA_964249695.1 uncultured Acidobacteriaceae bacterium | reverse complement strand
GACCGGGCCGAGAAGAACTTCTGATACATGGACTGATTGCCAAGCATCAGCAGGCAGGTGGGGAGGAATAGCTCGGCCGCGCGGATGGCTGGAAGGTGCCCAGCACCGTGAAATGCGAAGGGGGCAGGCTTGCGTGAAAGTGCGCCCAGCCGCCGCCGCGGTACAGCAGAACAGGCAGCGCGATGAGCAGAGACGCGGTGGCGAGCAGGCCGATGAAGAGGTCCATGTAGGCGACCGAGCTCATGCCGGCGATGGCCGTAAACAGGATGACAAAGACCGCGATAACGTAGCGCCCGAGCTCGGGTGTGACGGTGTTGGGGAAGATGAGCGAAAGAACGTCGCCCCCGCCGATGAACTGGTACGAGGTAATGGCGGTGTAGGCGAACAGGATGGCGATCACCCCGAGTACGCGCGCGCCCTGGTTGTAACGGGCCTCGAGCAGGTCAGGAATGGTGTACTGCGCGAAACGGCGTGCGCGGGGCGCAACGAAATAAATAAGCAGCAACCCTACCCAGCCGCCGGCGGGCTGCCACAAGGCGACGAGACCGTTGCTGTAGGCGTTCTCAGAGGTGCCCAGCAGCGAACCTGACCCGATCCAGCTGGACAGGAGCGTAAAGACAAGAACAAAGGCGGGTAGGGAGCGGCCGGCAATCAGATAGTCCTGGCGCGTGCGGGTCTTGCGCAGCTGGGCGAGCGAGACAGAGAAAAGGCTGAGCAGGATGACGCCAAGAACGGCGGCGGGCAGGTAGGTCAAGCGGGATCCTCAGTGGCTGACGGGATGCCTGAGTGTAAATCGGGACTCCGCAAGCACGAGGTCTGGATCTCTGGTGTAGCAGCTGCCATCGTGACCGATGGTTGCAGATTCTCGTTATACCGCCCTCAAAGACGCGGGTCATCCTGAGAGAGGGTTTGCAAAGTGTGTTGCTGAAAGGTTTTGGCTCCCGAAAGGCGCCATTTTGAGGAGCGAGACGGGGTGCCCGGCGAGCTTGCTCGCTGGGGTGTCCGAAGCGACAAAGGACCTGCTGTTCTCGCGGCCGGCGTGAAGGGCAAAGCAGGTCCTTCGCTTCGCTCAGGATGACGCGGGTGCACTGGAAATGGACCGCGAATTGTCTCAGAGCGTCCCATTTCGGTCGACTAACTTGGGATAGCGCTTCAGGCGTTCTGATTTGACCGGGCACCGAAGATCGCTGTACCGATGCGGACCGTAGTAGAACCTTCTGCAATGGCGGCTTCAAAGTCTCCCGACATGCCCATGGAGAGCTCGTCAAACGAGAGCCGTGGGTGCGCCTGCGCGAGCCTGTCCCGCAGCTCATGCAGGGTGCGGAAGCAGTGCGCCGCGACTTCCGGATCGTCGGCCATCGGCGCGACTGTCATGAGGCCGTGCAGCGGCAGGTGCGCAGACAGGTCGGGCAGCCGCTCCAACAGGTGGGCCAGTTCGCGCGATTCCGGGAGCAGGCCTTCCTTGGATTCTTCCGGGCTTAACTTGATCTCAATGAGGACGGGCAGCGAGCGCCCGAGGCGCTTGGCGCCTTCGAACAGCCGTTCCGCTAGCCGCAGCGAGTCGAGCGTGTCGACGGCGGAGAACACCTCCGCGGCTCGGCCTGCTTTATTCGATTGCAGGTGCCCGATCAGGTGGACCGCCAAGGCTTGCTGCTGCCCTGGGCTCCGCGGCTCCGAGGTTTGCTGGTTGCGCTCTACGGGAACGCCTGCGGCCGCAAGCGCCTCGAACTTTTCCCCAAACTCCTGCACGCGATTCTCGCCGAACAGCTGCTGGCCGGCCGCTGCGGCCTCCTGGAGCAGAGCCACCGGCTTCATCTTGGAAACCGCCATCAGCCGGACGCCGGAGCGGATGCGGCCCGCCCGGCGGCAGGCCGCATCAATTTGGGCCTCCACGCGGGCAAGATTCTCGGCAATCGTTCCGATGCCGGCCGCTGATGGTGTCAGTGGCCTTCCTCTTCCAGGAACTTCTCTACTTCGAGCGCGGCCATGCAGCCCGAACCTGCGGCCGTGATGGCCTGACGGTAGCGCCGGTCCTGCACGTCGCCGCATGCAAACACGCCGGGTACGCGGGTAAATACATTCTCGTGCGTGCGGATGTAGCCGTCGTCGTCGAGGTCAATCTGGCCGGCGAAGGCTTTCGCGTTCGGCTCGTGGCCGATGCCCAGGAACAGGCCTGAGATCGGCAGGTCACTCACTTCATTCGTGCGCCGGTCGCGCAGGCGCACACCCTGCACCTCGCGCTCTTCCACGCCTAGCACTTCCTCGATCGCAACGTTGGTGCGGAACTCGATCTTTTCGTTCTGGCGCGCGCGTCCCAGCATGATCGCCGAAGCCCGGAAGGTGTCGGAACGGTGCAGTAGGGTCACCTTGGAGGCGAATCGCGTCAGAAACAGTGCCTCCTCCATGGCGGAGTCGCCGCCGCCGACCACGGCGATCTCCTTGCCGCCGAAAAAGAAGCCGTCGCACGTCGCGCACGAGCTTACGCCGTGGCCGATCAGGGCCTGCTCCGAAGGCAGGTTCAGCCAGCGTGCGGAAGCGCCGCTCGCAATGACCAGTGTGCGGGTCAGCACGTCCTCCTTGCCGAAATTGAGCACAAAGGGCCGTTGCGACAGGTCGACCGAGGCAAGATGGCCCATCTTGAACTCGGCGCCGAAGCGGCCGGCCTGCACTTTCATGTTCTCGACCAGATCGGGGCCCTGCACGCCTTCCGGCCAGCCCGGGAAGTTTTCGACGAGCGTGGTGATCGAAAGCTGTCCGCCCGGCTCGTGGCCTTCGATAACCAGCGGGCTTAGATTCGCTCGACCTGTGTAAATCGCCGCGGTTAGCCCGGCACAACCGGAACCGAGAATCACAACGTTGTGTACTGATGCTTCTGCCATGGGGTCGTCCTTCATCCTAACCCGTTCTCCCGGGCTGCCTGTCTCTGGGTTTCAATGGGGTCTCGAATAAAAGATGCTTGCTGTGCCGTGACGATGCAGGCGGGTACTACCATGGTTTCCATGGCAAACCTGACCCTGGTGTACGGCATGCGGCTACTGCCGGCGGATGAGATCGCTGGCGTAAGCGACGCTCCTGTGGCGCTCAAGAACGGCAATGAAGCGCGTGTGACCATGCATGTGCTGGAAGGCTCGCGCGAGCAGATCGAGGCTCAGCTGCGGCAGAGCATCGAGGCGTTTTTCGAGTTCTTCCCGGAGATCTAGCCCGGGAACTCGAGCCCGAAACTTCGGAGCGCAGCGGTCAATTCAGCTTCCAGCCCGGGTCGGCATCGATCTCGGTAGAAGTGAAGTGCCGGCGTCAAGCCTTTTTTTATCGGGCTGTGTCGAATCGGAACAGGGAGCAACCCCTCCTCCCAGAGTGGGTCGCGCCCTCCGCTAGACGAGTGAATCCTTCTCAAGAAAACGCTCAAACATGGCGAAATACAACTCAGGTCCGCTGTGAGAAAAACTCCAGCCGACAGGAGGGCTTGCCGCCATGGTTTGCTGGTCTCGTTGCTCTGTTCTGTTCCTGGTGCTTGCCGGTCTTCTTGGGGGTGCACAGGCTGATGCAAGCGGTCCGCACTGGGTGGCCGGCGTCAACTACTTTGCGCCTTCCGCCAAAGGCAGCCCGGTTGTCTGGGCGAACGGGCAGGTCCGCTACTTCCTTGACCAGGGAGCCTTGTCGGGCTCGGTTTCCAACAGCCAGGCAGCTGGCATGGTGCGGAGCGCCGCGGCGGTGTGGTCCGGTGTGCCGACAGCTGCCGTGGCGATTACGCAGGGCGGCTCGCTCAGCGAAGATGTAAGCGGCGCGAACGTAACGGCAAACACGCCCGCCGGTACCGGCGCGACGCTGCCGGCCGATGCGCAGCCCTCGGCGACGAACCAGCCGGTTGCAATCATTCTGGACGCGGACGGCAGCGTGATTGACGACATCTACGGCCCGGGTGCGAGCGATCCCGGGTCCTGCACGCTCAACGGGGTGTACAGCTCGGTCGACAATCTGGCGGCTGCCGGCACGATTGCGCACGCGCTGATTGTGATCAACGGACGCTGTGCGACCTCGGCGGCTCTTGACCAGCTGCTGGAGTACGAACTGGTGCGCGCTTTTGGGCGGGTGCTTGGGCTTGACTGGTCGCAGGTCAATGACGCAATGTGGCCCAGCCACCCGACCACCGACGGCCTGACCGGGTGGCCGGTGATGCACCCGACGGAACACCTGTGCACCGGGTCGGGTACCAGCTGTATGCCGAACCCGCTCACGCTGCGCCTGGACGACATCGCCGGCTTGAACCAGCTGTACCCGGTCACGGCGGCAAACGCCGGATCGTGGAGCGGTAAGACGGAGACTGCTGCGTCGACTGTGACCGTGACTGGAACGATCTCCTTCCGCAACGGGCAAGGCATGCAGGGCGTCAACGTGGTGCTTACGCCGCTTAACGGCACCACGCCTGACCTTCGCTACACCGTAAGCGCGGTCAGCGGGGCCTACTACCGGGCCAACGCGGGCAATGCTGTTACCGGCGCGATGGACGCGCAGGGGAATCCGTACGGGCGATTTGGCACGGACAACACAGCACAGGAAGGCGCTTTCGTGCTGAGCGGCGTTCCGCTGCCGACGGGCACAACCTCGGCGGTGTATCAGATTGCCATCGAGCCGGTGAACCCCTTGTATGTGGGTGCGAGCTCGGTCGGGCCCTACACCGACAACCAGATCAAGCCCTCCGGAGCCGTGCAGACGGTGGTGCTGGGAACGCTGAGCGCCGGTTCTGCGGTGACGCAGAACTTTACGATGGCGGACTCGGCCGACGGACGACTAACCGACGACGGCCTGGAAGCAGCGCCGAACAGCGCCGGCGGCAATGGGGAGTGGATTGCCAAGCTGGTGGGCTACGGCCATACCGGATGGTTCCAGTTCCATGCGCGCGCGAACCGCTACTTTACCGTAGAGGCCTCATCGCTTGACGAGAGCGGGCTCGGGTCCGAAAGCAAGTCAGCGGTGCTGATTGGAATATGGAACGGAACCGATTCCCTGGGTTCCGCCCCTGCGCTTGCGACGACTGTGCCGTTCAACGGAGCAGCCGTGGGCCTGGCGACGCTTGCGGCGCAGACGGACAGCGACGGCGAGATCCGGGTCGCCTATGCTGACATCCGAGGCGACGGCCGTCCGGACTTCAGCTATCGGGCGCGCGTGTTGTATGCCGACTCTGTCTTCCCGCCGCGCGTGACATTGAACGGCGGGCCTATCGCTATCAAAGGGCAGGGGTTTCGACCGGGTATGCACGTGCTCATCAACGGGGTGCAGGCCGCAGTCACCAGTGTGACGCCGACTGAGATCACGGCGGTGGCTCCGCCGGTAAGCGCGGCCACGGGGACTGTGGTGCTGGCCGTGCAGGACCCGCAAACGCTCGCGACCGCGGAGATCCTGGACGGGTTGAGCTACGACGCGCAGGGAACGGACGGGATCCGCTTCGTGAACCAACTCCAGGGAACGCTGAACCAGGGTGTACCGGTGCCGATGACGGTGCAGGTCGTGGCGGGGGACGGTGTAACGCCTGCCGCGAATGTCCTGGTGGCCTTCTCGGTGCAAAGCGGGTCTGCGTCGCTTGGCTGCACAGGAAGCCCATGCACTGCGATGACAGACGAGAGCGGTACGGCGACGGTGACCGTGGCGCCGGCGACCTCGCAAGCTACTACAGTGGCTGCAACGCTTTCGACCGGGGCGAGTGTGATGACGGAGTTTGACGGAGGAACCCCCCCGCAGATTGCCGCGACAAACACCCTGTACCTGGCCATCGGAGCGCAGGTCAGCTGGAACCCCGTTGCGGTGGTGTTGAGCAATGGGAACGCTGTACAAGGCGCAGGCGTGGTGTGGAGTGCAGGTGCCGGAGCGCTGGTGCAGGGCGCGTCCACAAACAGCAATGCCGCGGGGAATGCGTCGACGACCGTGCTGGCCGGGCCGCTGACTGCGGGTGAAACTGCCGATGTATATGCCTGCGAGGCCGGAGCCGGAACGTGTGCGACCTTCACCATCAACGCCGTGCACGCAGAGCTGGCATCGCTGGTGCCGGTAAGCGGCGTGGGGCAAAGCCTGCCTGCCAGCGGGACGGCTATGCCGGTGACCCTTGAGGTTGTTGATGGGGTAGGGCACCCGTTGGCCGGCGCTGAAGTGAACTTCTACCAGCAAATGGACGCCTGGCAGCCGCCCTGCCCCGCGCAGGGGCGCTGCCCGGCCCCTCGGCAGCTACAGGCATCTGTGACCAGCAGTGTGGTCTCGGATGCGAACGGGTTGGTGACACTGGTACCGATGAGCAACGATGGCGAGCCGGCAGTGCTGCATGTGCAGGCCGCAACCGGGCAGCAGGGCTTGCTGCAGTTTTCGATCACACAGCATCCATAAGGCGGCGCGGGCGGCCGTCGGATTGCAGAAGTCTGAGTGGGCAGATCCGGCGTGTGCGTCGGCTCTGTCCTCTCTGATGGGACGAACAGGCCCGCAAGAAAAAGCCCCATATTAAAGCTCACCCGCATCTCTACTTGCAAGTGGCGGGACAAGATTGTTCCGCTGCCGGGGAGGCGCAATGGCAGCTGGGAAGTCGACAGGGAAAGTTTTTACAAACCAGGCAATTGAGGAAAAGCGCAGACCCCGCGTCGTCATCCTTGGCGGAGGGTTTGCCGGTATGAACGCCGCCAAGGCGCTTGGCAAGCTGCCGGTCGATGTGACCATGATCGACAAGAGCAACCACCATACCTTTCAGCCGCTGCTCTACCAAGTGGCGCTGGCATTGCTGTCGCCCTCTGACATTGCGACGCCGATCCGGACCGTTCTGCGCAAGTTTCGCAACGTGGATGTGCTGATGGAAGAGGTGGAAAGCATTGATACCGAGCAGCGCAGGGTTGGCCTGCAGGATGGTCCTAAGGTGCAGTACGACTACCTGATTGTGGCTACCGGCTCGGTGAAGTCCTACTTCGGTCACAACGAATGGGAGCAGTACGCACCAGGCCTGAAGAGCGTTGAAGACGCGACCGAGATTCGCCGGCGGGTGCTGCTGGCTTTTGAGCTTGCGGAGCGGCAGGCATTGGAAACCGGGTCGCACCGCCCGCTGAATTTTGTGGTGATTGGCGGCGGCTCTACCGGAGTCGAGCTGGCCGGGGCTGTCGCCGAAATCGCGCGCTACTTCATGTCGCAGGATTTCCGTCACATCGACCCAACCAAAGCCAAGATCCTCCTCATCGAGGGAGGCCCGCGTATTTTGCCGAGCTACCCGGAAGACCTGACGGAGAAGGGGGTGAAGCAGCTGAACCGCCTCGGCGTGGAGGTGCGCACAAACACCATGGTTGAGGAGATTACGGCCGGCCAGGTCAAGCTGAAGGGCGGTGAGGTGCTGGACGCAGTCGTCACGCTCTGGGGGGCGGGCGTTGCTTCGTCTCCGGTAGGTGCAATGCTCGGGGTACCGCTTGACTCCAAGAAGAAGGTCATTGTTGATAAAACGCTCAATCCGGACGGGATTGAGAATGTTTTTGTCTGCGGCGACATGGCGGTCTTTGTCCAGGACGGCAATGAGCTGCCCGGCGTCGCGCAGCCGGCTCTGCAGATGGGAGCGCACGCCGCGAAGATGATCGGCCAGGATTTAAAGCGTCAGCCGCGGCAGGAGTTCCACTATTTCGACAAGGGGAACATGGCGACCATCGGCCGCTATTCGGCTGTCGCCGACATCGTCTGGCCTTTCAAGGCGCACTGGGGAGGCTTCCCAGCCTGGGCGACCTGGCTGCTGGTCCATCTGGTCTTCATTATCGATTTTCGCAGCCGGGTTTCGGTGCTGGTCCAGTGGGCGTGGACCTACCTTTTCCTGTCGCGCGGCTCGCGGCTGATTACGGGAAGTCGGGAACTGGTGGGGTGGAAGGAAAACAACTCACTGCGTGACCCGACTGTGAGCCGCCCGGCTGAACTGCCCTCGCGGAAGACAGCTGGAGAGCTGCAGGGTGTCAAGACTGCGTGAGCTGCCTGAATACAGGGCTGCACCTGCTCGCATATCATCCGCTCGCGCCAGAGGCATTCTTCCGGTCCGGACAGATGATGTGCGAGTGGGAACGTTTCACACGCTGACGGGCTGTTCCTTCGGAACCTGGACGGTCGTCAGCCAGTTGAAGCGGTCTGGCACGGTGCCGTTCACAATCCCGAAGAATTCGTGGGCCAGCTGCCTGGTGACGGGGCCGGGCTTGCCATTGCCGACCAGAATGCGATCCACCGAACGCAGGGGTGTGACCTCAGCAGCTGTGCCGGTGAAAAAGGCTTCATCCGCGATGTAGAGCAGTTCCCGCGGAAGCGCCTGTTCGACGACAGGGATGCCAAAGTGGCGGGCCAGGGTAAGAACCGCATCGCGGGTGATTCCGTTGAGAACCGAGTTGGCCAGCGGGGAGGTATAGAGCGTTCCCCCACGCACGATGAAAAGGTTTTCTCCCGAACCTTCTGAAAGATAGCCGTTCACATCGAGCGCAATCCCCTCGGCATAGCCGTTGATATCGGCTTCCATGCGGATCAGCTGCGAATTCATATAGTTTGCGCCGGCTTTGGCAAGCGAGGGCATGGTGTTGGGGGCGAGGCGGTTCCATGAGGAAATGCACACATCCGCGCCGGCATCCGGGTCGGCAAAATACTTGCCCCAGGGATAGTTGGCGATGTAAACGTCGATCGGGGAGCCTTTAGGGTTGACGCCAATCTCCCCGTAGCCGCGAAGCACGAGCGGCCGGATATAGCAGGGGGCAACTTTGTTGGCCTCCACCAGGTCGACGACAGCAGAACAAAGCTGATCGAGTGAGAATGGCAGCGTCATGCGATAGATCTTGGCTGAATCGATGAGCCGCTGCATGTGTTCAGCCAGTCGAAAGATGGCGGCGCCGTCCGGCTGGGTGTAGCAGCGGATGCCTTCAAAGACCGAAGAGCCGTAGTGCACCACGTGGCTCATGACGTGGATCTGTGCTCGGTCCCAGGCGATCAGCTCGCCGTTGCGCCAAATATTGGCGGTCGGTTCAATGGGCATCGATGAAGCTCCTTGGGTGAGGCGTTGTGCCGGTAGAGCCTGATTATAGCGACCGCTGGATACGATTCGGACGGGATGTGGCCCCGGCTTATGTGGGTACCGTGGAGATGTGTCGGGGGGCGCGCGCGTAGGGTAAGGTGCAGGTATGTTTGGGCCGGCGACACACGCGCTCCAGGAGCTCCATGAGTCGAAGTACGTCGGCTTTTCTCTCCTCGCCTTGAGCTCGATCTTCTTCCTGGTGGACCCGTTTGCGTCGATCGGCTCCTTTCTTGCGATTACAGCCGGTGCCGATCCGGCCAGGCGGCGCCGTATGGCCGCCAAAGCGTCAGTGACCTGTTTCACCGTGCTTGCCGCTTTCGCCCTGGCAGGGCAGTTCATCTTCAAGATGTTTGGCATTACTCTGCCGGCATTTGAGTTTGCCGGCGGCCTGATCCTGATGCTGATCGGCATCGATATGCTCGAGGCGAAGCGATCGCCGACCCAGGAGAGCTCAAGCGAGACAGAGGAGGCGTCGCACAAGGAGGATGCCGGTGTTGTGCCTCTGGGCATCCCTATGCTGGCCGGGCCCGGCGCAATCTCGAGCGTAATGGTCATGGTTGGGCAGGCGGCCAGCTACTGGCAGATGGCTGCGATCCTGGGCGCGATCGCGGTGACCGCGACGGCCAGCTTTGGCGTGCTGAGTGGAGCGGAGCGCTTGCAGCGCTTCCTAGGAGAGACGGGCATACGCATTCTGGTGCGGATTATGGGCCTTCTTCTGGTTGCACTCGCCATGCAGTTCTTCGTCAATAGCCTGACGATTCTGGGACTTATCCCAAGGCAAGGGTGAGCCGGCTTCTGCGCCGGCCACCGGGGGTGCAGGCGTTCGGTGTAGACCTCTGAGTTTTTCAACAGGGTCCAGCAGTTTTCAACACTTGAGCTGGAGCCGCCCTGCAGGTACTATCGAACTCGTTGGGCGCACATCCTAAGACAGCCACGCGGAAGCGCTGAGCAAGTCTGGCGGGTATGGAAACGACGAAAAGCCGGCGAGTTGCAGATGTCGGCGAGCAATGGTACAGTTTGGAAATGCGGTTGAGCGTGAACGCTGAAGTCTAGTGCTTCGCTGCTTATCGCAAGGTGCGGTTCGCTACGCATATGAAATACACCCTGAGCTTCAGCAAAGCTGAAGCGACTAAGAACTCAGGGGTTCGAGAGTGCTTGCAGACAGACGGCACTGGTAGAAGGTTATCCTTCCCCAATCGAACGTGGCACTTGGACTGAAGGCCCTTAGGGCCGGCCGGCTTCGCCTTGAGCGTAGACGGATGCTGCTTAAAAGTTTTGCGACGATCCGCGTTTCCCATGCAGGCTTCCCATATTTGAGACTGGTAAGGTTGAAGAGGAGCTGTTTATTGTAGTCTGCCAAGCGAGTGAATGTGCAGATAGCAGTTGACAAGCTTCTAAAGTCCCTGTAAGTTAAGGAAATGCGCTTCACGGCGCAGCAAGTTCGAGGACACGCTACGACACAGTAGCGGATCCCGATCCCAGCGACCCGCTCAGGCGGTCATCGCTTTGGATCTTTGAAAATCAGGTTGAACATGCCAGTCGTGAGAACAGATCAGGTTTGGTTTGATCATTCTCACAGTATTAAACGGTCACCGCGTTTTCGAGCGCTGGTGATCGGGTTCCTGCAGAGCGGACCTCCGTCCTGCCTGCATGGGACCACAGGATTTTAAACGAGAGTTTGATCCTGGCTCAGAATCAACGCTGGCGGCGTGCCTAACACA
>CAXUDF010000121.1:9438-10849 GCA_964249695.1 uncultured Acidobacteriaceae bacterium | reverse complement strand
GCGCCATGCCGATGCCGCAGTTCGGGTGGCAGCCGCAGGAGAGCTGGCCCCAGTCATGGTTCGGCCCGTGTACCAGGTCGGCCCAGTCAGAGAAGGTCGACATAAACGAGATCGGGAACCAGTCGCGCGTCGGCTCGCCGAGCCCGGTTTGGTTCTTCACATCGTGCGCCATGTGCGAGAGCGTGTAGCGCTGCGCAATGCGGCGCTCGTCCGTGACATCTTCGTCGCGGCCTGTGAACGAAACCGGCTGGAAAGAAATGAAGTTGATGCGCTTCGGGTTGTCGAGCGCGAACTGGATGATGCGGCCGACTTGCTCGTTGTTGATGCCGTTGATGATGCAGGTAACGGGCACAATGTCGACGCCGGCTTCGTGCAGGTTGTGGATCGCCTGCAGCTTCACGTCGAATAGGTTGCCGACCTTGCGGTGCGAGTTAGGCGCGTTGCCAATGCCGTCGAATTGCAGGTACGCGTAGCGCAAACCGGCTTCGGCAGCGGCGCGGCACAGCTCCTTCGACTTGGCAAACTCAATGCCGTTGGTTGCCGCCTGAACGGAGGTGTAGCCAACCTTCCGAGCATAAGCAACCGCGTCGAGGAAGTACGGCGACAGTGTCGGCTCGCCGCCCGAGAACTGGACCGACATCTGGCGGCGCGGCTTGATTGTGACCGCGTTGTCAAGCATGGTCTTGATCTCGTCCCACGTCAGCTCATGTACAAAGCCGACCTGGTTTGCGTCCATAAAGCAGGGGTCGCACATCATGTTGCAGCGGTTGGTCAGGTCGATGGTCAGCACCGACCCGCGCCCGTGCGTTACTGTCGAGGTGCCGTGGTTGTGCAGGCCCTCGTCGTTATGCGCCTTGATGTCGCGGCCCGGAAAGACTTCTTCGAGGTGGCGGAAGAACTCCGTGTCCATCGACATAACGTCTTCAAAGTGGCCGTGCTTGGGGCAATCCTTCACCATCAGGATCTGGCCGTCGCGCTCAATGATCTGCGCCTTGATCTCGCCGACCTTTTCATTTAGCAGGATCTCGTGCGGCAGCTTGCCGTCGAGGATCTGCTGCCGAATCTCAGGCACGCACTTCGGGCAAAGTGAGTCCGTGGTGCGCGGCCAGCCGAGCGGCGGCTTCTCCTTCTGGTAGCTCTTCAGCAAGGGCTTGTCCGACCACTTCGGAATAAAGGAAGCGTTCGGCTTGATGCTGTTCAGCTTGTCGAAGACGGTCCACGCGCCCTGGGCGGCCAGGGTCAACGTTCGCTCAGCGTATTTATAGGCTTTCGGCATATGGGTAAAGGGCTCCTAAGAATGGGTGAAGCGGTGAGTGCCAGACTCTCAGCAGGTTTAGATGTCAGTCCTTCACGCTTGGTAAGCGCAAAAGCAGGCGGAATGCCTTATTCAGATCCGGGACCGTCGCTATCC
>CAXUDF010000121.1:3650-9338 GCA_964249695.1 uncultured Acidobacteriaceae bacterium | reverse complement strand
AGGACCGTCGCTGAACGCCGGCCTCACAACGGTGTTTCAACTCGTCTACCATAGCGCCGTCCCGCATGCAGGCACCAAGTCCTATCAGCGAATGGGGCCGAACGGTGCCTGAGCTGTCACAGAGAAGGGTTGAAAGGGACGGGTGGAACATGGCTGCTTCCCTGAGCCGAGCGACCCGCAGCCCTCGTTCACCCTACTGCGGCGAGTGAAATACCTTGCGCTTGACGTCCGGCCAGAACTCCTGAAAGAGGTTGCCGGCCCCGAGGGCGCCAAGGGACAAACCCCAGGAGCGCAGCACAACGCCTCCGCCAAGGCTGCGGTCTGGGTAGTAGGCCTGCGTCAGAGCGGCGCTCATACCGCGGCCAAGGATGTCGGAGTAATTCAACTCGCGCGCGCCGCGATCACTTTGCGTGATGAAGATGCGGCGAATGGCATGGTCTGCCCGCAGGCGGTAGCTGCCATAGGCCAAACGGTAGTAGCGCGGATCCTGGTGGAACACGATCGGGAGCAGCCCGTCAGAGAACACCCGGGTACTCACCTGGCGCAAAGCGCCCTCACCCACTCGCTCTCCAAAAGCCTCTCCAGTGCTGCCAAGCTTGGGGTCGTTGCCGCGGATGTTGCCATATTCCGATGTGAGCACGATGGGCAGCAGAGAGTACTCCGGGCGCAGCTCCTCATGCAGGGGGAAGAGCAGCTTCTCTCTTGCCGTCATGGGCGGAATCTTCTCGCCCGGTTCCACGATGCTTGACCACTGCCGCTTATTCAGGGCCTCTACGGTAGCCGGCCGGGTCGCAGGCACCGGCTCGTGCGCGGCGGGGGTAGCCGGCTGCGGTCCAAGGGGCGGGGGCGGCGGTGCATCGGGCAGGTTCTGCGCGCGGAGAGCTGGCGCACACAGTAGCGCAGCGAGCATGGAAAACGCGAAAAAGTACCTGGTCTTCAAATAAAACCTCATCATCCCGGGTGGCGCCCGCCGTTCGGGGCGTTCATGCGTGTGAAGCCGCTCAGAGTTAGGCAATCAGATGCCTTTCGAGACTGCTTCGATCCAGCGCTCCGCCGTCTCATCCTAATGTACTAAGACATGTCCAAAGACTTGCAGCGCGCAGGGGAGGGCGCGATACTGAGGGCGGATTTCAGGAGGCAGCGATGGCGATCACTGACAGCTGGACGCGTGAGCGGCACGAGGCTAAACGGGAATGGCAGCGAGGCGTCCGCTATGTAAACAGCCGGATTGTGCCTGCCGTCCGTACGTCGCTGGCGCATCTGCTCCGCTCCTCCGGCCAGGAGCTTGCGCACCTGGCCGACACGCTTGATGGGCGCGGTCGTAGCGGTCACGAACGCAGCCCAGGATGGCGGCCAGTAACGGGCCGACCTGATCCCGAGCCCGAAACGCAGCCAGAATGTAGGAAGGATTGGAAGTGAGCGTGCGCGCGGCGTCCGGCTGGCGCGCGCTGATGCTCTCCGCTGCGGCCGCGCTTGCCGCTTCAGGCTGCGGACACCGGCAGACCGTTGCCTACGTGCCGCCGCCGCCTTCACCAGTGTCAAATCGGGCTCCGGTTTACGAGACTCGCCCACCATCGGCGCCGCCGACCATGGCCGCGCCTGCGGCAGGCGTCGCCGTCGCGGCAGACACCCCGGAAGATCTGCTCTATGTCGAGCAGCATCGGCCCATCTGGAAGCAGACCGGGACGGCAAGCTGGTACGGGCCGCCCTACGACCGCCACCGCGGTGCCAACGGAGAGATTTTCGACCAGAACATGCTGTCAGCCGCGCATCGCGAACTGCCCATGGGCTCGCTGCTTCGCGTCACCAACCTCCGCAACGGGCAAAGCTCTGTCATGCGCGTAACCGATCGCGGCCCTTTCGTGCCCGGGCGTGTGCTTGACTTGTCGGTCGCGTCCGCCAAGGCGATCGGGGTGTGGGCCCCGGGCACCGCACCCGTGCAGATTGAGGTGTACGCCGCGCCCAGGCCCATTGCCGAGGGCGGCCGCTGGTGTGTGCAGATCGGCGCGTTTCATGACGAGCGCAAAGCGCTGGCTCTTCAAAAAAGTCTGCAGCGGCGGTACACCCAGGCCAACGTGATCGAGTTCACCGGGCCGACCGGCCACTGGGTGCGCATCCGGCCTGCGGGCGATGACAAGGCAATGGCGCAGGAAATCGAAAGTACCGTGTCACCTGAAGAGGGTGCCCCGTACCTGACGCGGCTGGATTGATCTGCCGCTCCTTCTTCAGTATCGCCATAGATTGGCCATGCGGCCCGTTTGCAATCGTGTGACAAGTGGCTGCGGGGCTCAGACATAGAGTCTGAGCTCGGCTGTAGGCTTCTCTTTGCCTAGATCGAGATAAACCCGCGGCAGATTGCGAACAGCGATGCCGAGGCGATCACGATCCAGAGCGTGACGCCCTGCACCAGAGGCAGCACACCGACCTGTCGCAGCGTTCGCATGGAGAGGCTCGTGCCGATCAGGAACAGGGTTGCGCTTAACCCCGACCGGCCCAGCCCGTACAGCGCGTGGTACACCGGCGCAAACTGCGGCAGGTACGCAGGGGCAGCGGCGGCAAGGCAGAACAGGAAGATAAACCACGGGATGGGCACCTTCCCGGCGGCATCTCGCTTGCCGGCGACTGCGGCCAGACGCGCCATGTACAGCGCCGTGAGCAGCGACACCGGAATGATCCACAGAGCACGCGCCAGCTTGACCGTAGTGCCGATGGCGAGTGCCTGCGCGCCGTAGCGTGCTGCCGCGCCTACTACGGAGCTTGTGTCATGAATGGCAAGCGCCGCCCACAGGCCGAACTGGTTCTGCGTCAGGTGAAAGTGCGCCCCGATAGGCGGAAAGATCAGCAGGGCGACTGAGTTCAGCACGAAGACCGTACCCATGGCGACGCCAATCTCCTCCTCATTTGCGCCGTTGATCGGGGAAATGGCTGCGATCGCGCTGCCGCCGCAGATGGCCGTACCCGCGGTGATCAGGAATGACGACCGGCCCTTGATGCGCAGCAGCACGCCCAGGCTCAGCCCAAGGGCGATCGCCACCGTGATGCCGACGGCGGTATACAGGAAGCCGGAGCGCCCGGCGTGAATTACCTCGTGCAGGTTCATGCCGAAGCCGAGCGCAACGACCGAGGCCTGCAGAAGTATCTTGGCGAGCGTGTGGCTTTCCGCGCGAAGCGGGTGCTCTGTCGAGAAGCCGAATGCGATGCCGCCGAGCAGCGCCAGCGGCGGCGTGATGACGCCGCTCGCCGCGAGCACAAGGCCTCCCAAGAAGATCGCTTTGGTCTTCGCGCGGCTCGCTCCCTGTTCCCCTGTGTCGCTTTGCATGAGTGTGCCTCTTCCAGTACGGTCGACCCTGGGCGCCGCCCGCGTCCAAGCAGAAATACTTATCCCCGATAACCTTCCCCGATACCATCGGCAGCCACGGCGATCCCGAGAGCGTCGAGGCCCTATGCTGAACTCCATGCTTTGTTTTGCTCAGGGCGTCCACGCCGTACTTGCGGCCTCCCCACCAGACGCCGGGCCGGCGTACACGCTGCCGCCCGCTTTGCTCTCTAAAGCCAAGGCGCTCGAGCATCTCCATGTCGCACTGTATTTCGGCGGTACCGCCTGGGATCTCCTGCTGCTGTTTCTGCTGCTGCGCCTGGGCGCCGGCGCGGCCCTGGCCGGCTGGGCTCGTCGGCTTACCACGCGGCGCGGCGGCGGCGCCTTCTCGCGCAGGCGATGGCTTGAGGCTTTCGTTCTGGCACCGCTCTGGTTGCTGATCCTGGCCGTCGGCGCACTGCCCGGCGAGCTCATCGCCCAGCGCGCGGAGCTTCGTTACGGCCTCTCGGTCGAACCCTGGTCCGGCTGGTGGGCCGACTGGGCTGAAGGCGAGCTGCTCTCGCTGCTGATCGGTACCCTCGTGCTTGCAGCGGTATTCGCCCTGCTCCGCTGGAGTCCCCGCCGCTGGTGGCTTGCCCTGTGGCTGCTAATCCAGCCCTTCGTCATCCTGGGCGTTTTTCTTGCACCGCTCGTCATTGACCCTCTCTTTAACCACTTCACGCCGCTCGCCCGGCGCGATCCCTCACTGGTCGCGAAGCTCCAGCAGGTAGCCCGCATGGGTGGGCTCACCATCGCGCCTGAGCGCATGTTTGTCGAGGACGCGAGCCGCCGCGTCACCGGCATGAACGCTTACGTCACCGGCATCGGTTCTTCCAAGCGCATCGTCGTGTGGGACACGACACTCGACAAGGTCCCGCAGAACGAGATCCTGGCCATCTATGCGCACGAGCAGGGCCACTATGTGCTGGGGCACATTCCGGAGGGCATTGCGTTCTCTGCTGTGCTGACGCTGCTGACTTTCGCCTCCCTGGCCTGGCTGTACCGCGTGCTTCTCCATCGCTACGGCGACTCGCTTCACATCGAGAACGAAGCAGACTGGGCCGCGCTGCCGCTCCTGCTGCTGCTCGCGAGCGCCCTGAGCTTTCTAATTGCGCCCATCGCCAACGCCGCCAGCCGCTCTGAGGAGCATGCAGCGGACGTCTACGGGCAGCGTCTGCTCATGCGCCTGCTGCCGAACGCGGCAGCGATTGAGGTAGAAGACTTTAACCGGCTGGGCCGCGCCTGGCTTGAAGACCCCACGCCCAATCGCTTTGTGGTGTGGTGGACCTACACGCACCCGCCCACCGAGGACCGTGCCGAGGAGGCACGGAGCATGGGCGCAGGCACGAGCCGCTGACGCGGGAGCGCAGCCCGAGAATGGTGGATCGAACGCCCTTTATAATCGGGCGAACCCGGAACGCTGCACACAGGTAGCTCAAACCAGATCGCTCAAACCAGATCGCTCAAACCAGGACGGAACCGCATGAGCACGCACGAGACAGTTACCCCTGAAACAGAAACGCCCGAGAACGCGGCTCCATCTGCTGACCCGGCCCCGTCTGGCCGAGACATCGCGGCCATCATGGCCTTGCTGCCGCACCGCTACCCGTTTTTGCTGATTGACCGTGTTCTCGAGGTCGAGCCGAGGCAGCGCATCGTCGCGCGCAAGTGTGTCTCCATCAACGAGGGCTTTTTTCAGGGGCATTTTCCGGGCTATCCCATCATGCCGGGCGTGCTCCAGATTGAAGCGATTGCGCAGGCCGGGGGCCTGCTGATCCTGCTCGACTACGAGCGCCCGGAGGACACGCTGATGCTGTTTACCGGGGTGGAACGTGCGAAGTTTCGCCGCCCTGTTACTCCGGGCGACGTGCTCGAGATTGAAGCGAAGGTCCTGAACCTTCGTTCGCGAGCCGTGCGCCTTGAAGGCTCCATCCGCGTGGACGGCAACCTGGTGTGCGAGGCCGTGGTGACCTGCCAGCTGGTGAAGCGCGAGGGCGGCGGCGCACCTTCGCTCTCGCCCAAGCCCACGCTGGTGCCTGACCCCGCAGCGCCGGACCTGGTCGGTGAGTCAAGCGATGGTGTTGCAGACGTTGCAGACGCACCGATTCCGGACGATTCGCAAGCGGTGTCGACCGAGTGAACCAGGGTGTTCATCCGTCGGCCATTGTGGCTCCGGGCGCGCAGATACCGGCGTCCTGCCGCATCGGCCCGTACTGCACCATTGGCCCCGAGGTCGTGCTGGGCGAGGAGTGTGAGCTGGTCTCGCACGTGGTGCTCGACGGACGGCTTCGCGCAGGCGACCGCAATCGCTTTTCCCCATTTGCCGCGATCGG
>CAXUDF010000121.1:0-3550 GCA_964249695.1 uncultured Acidobacteriaceae bacterium | reverse complement strand
GTCACCGTCGAGGAGTACGCCTCGGTGGGTGCGCTGTGCCCGGTGCACCAGTTCTGTCGCATCGGTCGTTACAGTTACATCGGCGGCGGCACCACCATCACGCAGGACGTACTGCCGTACTCTCTCACCTCAGCCCGGCGCGAAACACACGCTTACTCGGTCAACAAGGTCGGGCTTGCCCGGCGCGGTTTTACCCCGGAGCGCCTGCGCGCGCTGCAGCACGCCTTCCGGCTGCTGCTCGCCTCCCGTATGAACACCTCCCAGGCCGTCGCCAAACTCCGCGACGAAGAGGCCTCCAGCGAAGATGTGGAGTACCTGCTCGCGTTCATCGAAAGCTCGGAACGCGGGATCCTGAAGTGATCCAGTGCAGGTAACCGGCAGGCTGGGTTTGATCGCCGGTAATGGGCGCTTCCCGTTTCTGCTGCTGGACGCAGCCCGTGCACAGGGCACTCCGGTCGTTGTCGCGGCGATCCGCGAGGAGACGGACCCCGAGATCCATGCGCGGGCAGCGGCTGACGCTGGCATCGAAGTGATCTGGTTCTCGCTCGGCGAATTGTCGCGGCTCATCACGACTTTTCAGCAGGCTGGCGTGCAGCAGGCCGTGATGGCCGGCCAGGTGCGCCACAAGCAGATTTTTTCAAGCATCCGGCCGGACTGGCGGCTCGCCAAGCTGCTGCTTTCGCTGCGCACGCGCTCGACCGACATGCTGCTCGGTGCGATCGCCAAGGTGCTCGCCGATGAAGGCATTGTGCTTATGCCGGCCACGGCTTTTCTTGAGCCGATGCTGGCGCCGGAAGGTCCGCTCACCAGCCGCCTGCCCTCTGCCGATGAGCAGTTGGACATTGAGTACGGCCGCGCGGTCGCGCAGGCCATCGCCGGCTTCGATATCGGGCAGACGGTCGTCGTAGCAGGCCGCGCCTGCGTCGCGGTGGAAGCGATGGAAGGCACCGACGCGGCGATTGCCCGCGCGGGAGCGCTCATGGGTTCGCTCGACGGCGAGGCTTCTACATTGGACCGCTCGCTGACCGTCGTTAAGATTGCAAAACCGAAGCAGGACATGCGTTTCGACGTGCCGGTGGTCGGCGTTGCAACGATTGAAGCGATGATTGCGGCCGGTGCGCGCTGCCTTGCGCTTGAGGCCGGGCGGACGCTGCTTTTTGACCGTGAGGCAATTGTCGCTCGGGCCAATGAAGCTTCGATTGCGATTGTGGCGTCGAGCGCACATAATCGGCCTTGAGTTCTGTAGAGCCTGCGACGCCGCAGCCTACCTGGAGACGATCTATGCAAAAGCTTTCCCTTGCCGCCGCTTCCCTCGTTCTGCTGCTTGGTCTCGGCTGGGCCGGAACACGCGCCTTTGCCGCACCCGCGGCGGCCGCCGCCGACACCGACGCGATGCCCGCCGCCGGTCAGCCCGCGCCTACCTTCACCTTGCCTTCGCAGACCGGCGCACCCACCAGTCTTTCCTCCTTCCACGGCAAGTGGGTCGTGCTGTACTTCTATCCCAAGGATGGCACCAGCGGCTGCACGGTGGAAGCGCATAACTTTCAGCAGGACGCCGAAAAGTACGAGAAGATGCACGCCGTGATCGTGGGTGTAAGTGTCGACACTGTCGATAGCCACAAGGCTTTTTGCGCGAAGGAGGGCTTGAACTTTCACCTGCTCGCCGATCCCGACAAGAAGGTCGTCGCTGAGTATGGCTCACTTAGCGACTACCTGGGCTTCAAAATTGCCAAGCGCAACACCTTCCTCATCAACCCTGAAGGCAAGATCGTAAAAGTATGGACCAGTGTGGATCCGCAGCACCACAGCTCGGAAGTATTGGCGGAGCTGCAAACGGACCAGGCGAAGGGCTGACCGCGCGGCTCGCGGAGCAAAGCCGCCCGCGAGGGCGTACGGCTGAATAGGCGCAAAAAAGCCCGGCACATGCCGGGCTTTTTTGCTTGCCTTTGCTGCAGAGGCCTGTGAGACCTTACAGGATTCCTGCCAACTACCTGGCCGGCTTTCTCCCCGGGGTCTTCTTGGCCGCCGTGGTCTTCTTAGTTGCTGTTGTCTTTGCCGTGGTTTTCTTGGTTGCCGTCTTCTTCACCGCAGGGGCTTTCTTTGTCGCCGTCTTGGTTGCGGCTTTCTTTGCTGTCGTTTTTGGGGCGGTCTTTTTCGCCGCGGTTGTTTTCTTGGCCGGCGTTTTCGATGGGGCCGCCTTGGCCGCTGTTTTCTTCGCTGCAGTTTTCGCCGTGGTTGGTTTCTTCGCCGCTGTTTTCTTGGTGGGTGTCTTTGCTGCGGCCTTCTTGGTTGCTGTCTTGGTTGCGGACTTGGTTGCGGACTTGGTTGCTGTCTTCGTTGCTGTCTTCTTTACGGCCAAGGATTTACCTCGCTCGCTGGAGTTTGTACGGCTTGTGCTTTTCTGACCGGCCTGTGTACCGGCTTTGGGCCGCCCGCTATTGCGGGCGCTTGCCGCTCCGGCTGACTTCTTCTGTGGGGGCTTCTTTCCCGCCGCGCGAGGGGAGACGCTTTCGCGCTTCCCCCCGGCCCCGGCAGAAGCACCCTTACGCGCGGCGACGGCCTGCTTCGGCTCGCCTTCGTCGTTCAGCTCATCGCTTGCCGGCGTCAGCTCGACCTCGTCTTCGTCGTCCTCGTCGAGCGTGTCCTCGTCCTCGGAATCGTCTTCGTCTTCGACACTCTCGTCGTCTACGTCGTCATCCTCATCATCAAGGTCGGACTCGTCATCGTCATCATCCTCTTCGTCATCTGCAGATGAAGTGGCTCCCGCGACACCACCCTTTTCCTCATCTTCAAAGGTTTCTTCCTGCTCGTCGTCTTCGTCGCGCTCTTCGGGCTCTGTGTCGTTGGTAGCACTGGCGTAAAGCTTTACTTCATCCGGCATGCGATCACTCCTCCCACTCGGCTGCGCTGCACTCGTTCAACAAACTGGATGTGCACTGCGCGTATCACTTCGTATCAGCTTAGGATGCGCGCAATTCTAGCAACAGCATGCATCGAGCCGCCATCGCCGGCAAGTAACTTCAGAGGATCGCGGAGCAGAGAGCTGCGCTTAGCTGCACGCGCTGCACATGTCAACCCGAGCGCTTCAGCCCCGAGCACTTCAATGATGACGCTTGACGGGTCGTACCGCAGACGCCAGAGTCCTGTGCGGAGCAGACCGTAGAGCCGTGTGGGTAAGGTAAGCGCGGCCGGCAGCGCGCCCGCGCGTTACGCGCGCGGCTCGCTCGCTGCCCGTAATGCGTGCCGGCTCCGACACATAGAGTGTGCGTCCGGCATTCACGGTGCGGCTGCGTAGACGATTCCATCGCTCAAGCGCATCGACAGACACGCTGAACTGGTCGGCAATATTTACAAGCGTGTCGCCGCGCCGCACGCGGTAGGTCACTGTGCGTACTAGGCTGCCACCGCTAGAAACGCCGGCAGCAGCAGCCGGAGCTGCAGGAATCACCAGCGCATCGACGCCGCTCAAGCTGCTCGCCGCATCCAGCTGATTGGTAAAGGCGATTTCGGCCGCGGTCGAGTGAAACTGGCGCGCAATTTCGTCGAGTGA
>CAXUDF010000120.1:0-10994 GCA_964249695.1 uncultured Acidobacteriaceae bacterium | reverse complement strand
CATAGCGGGCCGCAACCCGGGCCGCAGACTGGGCGGAGCCGCGCGCCGGGCCCGCTCAGGGAAGCAGGCCCGCCACAAACACTCGCAGCCGCGGCGTCCGCACTCATTTTTGTGCCCGATGCCTTCACCGATCGCAAACACCTCGTGTTCGCGCTACGCGGCTGCCTGGCGGCAAGCCTGTGCTACCTGATCTACAACGGCATCGACTGGCCGGGGATCAATACTTCCGTCGCTACCTGCATCATTACGGCGCTCGCCACGATTGGATCGTCCCGACAGAAACAGCTGCTGCGCTTCGGCGGCGCCTTTGTGGGCGGCTTCCTGATCTCGCTGCCGGCGCAGGTCTTCCTGCTGCCTTACATGGATTCGATTGCATCCTTCACTCTCTTCTTTGCCGTTGTTTCGGCGATCGGTGCATGGTTCGCGACCTCGAGCGCGCGCCTATCCTATTTTGGGCTGCAGATAATCCTCGCGTTTTACCTGGTCAATCTTCAGGAGCCGTTTGAGCAGATCTCGCTGACCGTGGCGCGCGACCGCGTCGTTGGCGTGCTGCTGGGGCTGGCGGCCATGTGGCTGGTGTTTGACCAGATTGCGGCGCCGCGCGCCAGCGACCGCATGGCTGCGCTGCTTCGACAGAGCCTCGAGATACTGGGCGATCTCGCCTGTGCCGTCGCTGAGGTTGACCGCGATCCAGCGGCGCAAACGCCCGGCGATGAGGCGCTTGCGCGCTTTGAGCAGCTGCGCAATCAGCTCAATGATCTTTTCAGCCAGCTCAACGCCCAGGCCGACGCCGTGCAGTTTGAGTACGGGCCTGACCGCCGGAAGCAGCTTCGCCAGCGAGAGCGCATGCAAGCCATGCAGGGACCCATGCGCGCCTTATTTTTGCTGGAGATTGCCCTGTGGGAGTCGCAGGGCCTCCCGGCCCGCGCGGCTGCCGGCCCGGCAGGTGACGCAAGCCGCGTGTTTCTGGCCGGCTGCCGCTCCGCTTTGCGCGCCATCGCTAGGTTCAGCGCAACCCCGCCCAAACACAGCCGCGAGGAACCGCAGGAGCCTGCCGAGCTGGCAGGGGTGCGGCAGGCGCTCGCAACACTCCGCAGCGTGGCAGACGCAGAGCCTTCCGCACTCCTCCATCTATGCGGGAGCATTTTGCTGTCACTCGGCGCGCTCTATCGCGCTTCCCGCGCGTCTGTCGTTGTTGATGAGGCCTGAAACGCCTGTGACCCACCTTGCCGGCGCAGCCTGCTCAGGCTGCGGCTCGCGCGTGTTCCGAACCTGCGTTGCCGGCAGGAGACCCGAGCCCACTCTCGTTGCCAGGGGACCGGCAACCTCGTCGTAGACATCTTCAAGCAGCCGGGTTTGGCGGTGCAGGTCGTACCCGGCCTCGATCTTCCGCCGCCCGGCGCAGCGAAGGCGTTCGGCAAGCACGTTGTCCGTGCAGAGCGCTACAAGATGTGCTGCAAGCGCCGCGACGTCGCCCTCGGTCGTGAGCAGGCCGCTGTGTTCGTGATCGACCAGCTCCGGAACGCCCGAGTGCACTGTGCTGACTACAGGCACCCCGAGTGCGAGGGCCTCGCACAGCACTGTGGGCAGCCCTTCGGCGTCGCCGTTGCGGGCAGTGATAGATGGTGCGGCAAGGCAGCGCGCCTGCACCATCTGTTCGCGGACCTGATCCGCCGTCAGTAGCCCCAGAAACTCCGTGCCGGTGGTCCGTTCCGCGGCTGTACGCTCCAAACGGCCCCGCTCCGGTCCATCGCCTGCGATCAGGAGCCGCGCGTGCGGCAGCTGCTTCTGCACGCGTTGCATTGCTTCTAGCAGCAGGTGGCAGCCCTTCTTCGGAACGAGGCGCCCGACAAAAAGGATCCGAGGAGCCGCGGGAAGGAGCGGGTTGAAGCACAAGCGGCGCGTATCGATGCCGAGCGGTAGGACGCGAAGTTTTCTCTCGGGGAAACCCCTCGCAGTCGCCTGCTTGCGAAGAGCGTCGGAGACGCAGAGGAACAGGGAGGCTTCGGCCCAAAGCTGTTCTCGGCGCTCCAGGTACACGCGCCCTCGCCGGTCCTGCCGGTGCGTCTCGTCGTCGCACATGACGTCATAGCCGTGCAGGGTGACGAGGAGAGGCAGCTTGAGCCAGCGGCGCAGTGGGAGCACCTCGGCAGCGTCCGGTGCAAAATGCGCGTGAATCAGCGCTGCCTGTTCCCGACGTGCCGCGCGCATCAGCGACGGGGCAAGTCCGGTGTGGCGATAGAGGAAGCGCTGCGCCGCACCGATGCCTTCGCCGCATAAGGGCTTCGTCGGCAGGGGGAGACATGGGCGAGGCCGACGAAGCCCGAGGAAGCGGGGCTCATAGCGGCACAGCGCGCGGGCCTGGCCTGCAATGAAGGTCTCCGACAGGGGGAGCAGATCCGCCCGGAAAATGAGCACGCGCGGCTTCATTGGGCCTCGCGTGTACGCACAAACGTCCAGCGCTGCTTTAGGCGCAAAAAGGGCAGCTCCCACGCGTGATAGCTCCCAAAGGCGAAAACCACGGCCAGCAGCAGTGCGAGCAGCTTTTCGCCCAGCAGCGCCGGCACGGTTTGCGGCCATCCGGCTTTACGTGCCGCGGCGTTTGCCAGAAAGAAGCCTGTTTCGTGGAAGACATACAGCCCGAAGGAGAGCTGGCCGAGGCGAACCAGTGTGCGCGAGCAGCAGGCTGCCGGCGCACCGTAGAAGCTGAAGAAAAGGCACACCGTTCCGGCACCGGTCAGAAGATACCCGGAAACAAGCGCCTGGCTCGTATGAATCACGCCAGGCTCCTTGATGTGGCAGAGCGCCGAAGCTGCCAGCAGGAGGGCTGCAGCCGCGCAGCCGAGCAGGCCGCGCGAACGGAGACGAAGCTCCGGGATGCGGCCGTCGAGCAGCAGAGCCGCGGCCGCACCCAGGGCGAAAAACTGGAATTGCACGCCGCTGTTATCCCACGCGGTGACGGCGAGCGAGCGGTTACCCGAGCCGTGCGCCAGCAAAACAAGCAGCAATTGAGAGGCAAGGATCAGTGCCCAGCAGGCCAGGAGCAGCTGTTTCCGCGAGAGATCGCGAAGCAACCGAGGCCACAAGAGGTACCACTGTTCTTCGACGGAGACGCTCCACAGCGCGCGCATGGGCGTGGTGATTGCGGGATGAAGCACGATGTACCAGTTGCCTGCGAGAAGCACGGAGGCCAGCAGGCGGCCCGGCTCGATGCGGAAGCCGTGCCAGCGAAGACCTAGAAGCCCATAGGCGAGGAGAACGCCGAGGTAAAGCGGCCAGATCCGCAGCATGCGCCGCACGTAAAAGCCTGGCAGGTGCATCGTTCCCGTGAGGAGCCGCTCTCTCGTCAGCAATTCGGTGATCAGGAAAGCCGACAGGAAAAAGAAGATCGGCACACCGCAGCTTCCAACGCCCTCAATGGCAAGAAGGAGTCGAAACGGCGCCACCGTGGAGAAAGCAAGCAGCGCATGCGCGAGCCACACCATAAAAAACGCGAGAAGCCGCAGCATGTCGAGCTCAGGGCGGTAGAAGCGAGCCGTCTTGGGGTGCGGGCTTCTGGTTGTGAAGTCCGAGGCTAGCCGGACGGTATGCTCGCCGGCTAGAGCCATGGGCTTCTGTGGCCTACAAAAATTGGCTCAGCCGCCGGCAGTGAAAACGCCGTATCTGGCTGGGGGTCGGCGGGATCCATCATCGCAAGCGCTGGCCTACGTAGATGGAGCAGGAAAGCGGGTGTGCGTTCGCTTACGCCGCCTGAGGACGTTCGCTCCTCACGCATGTGCTCCCGGTTCAGCAGCTCGAGGCGAACCAGCACGGCTGCGTACAGGACGAAGAAAAGTCCATTGAAGGTGAGCAGCGTGTTCTCGTCGAAGTCATACGCGGCCACCAGGAAGAGCACAGACAGCGGCCAGGCAGCCTCGCGATAGCGCCCGGCGCGCACCTCGGGCCAGAGCAGGTAGGCGGCTCGGCAAAAGGTGAGAGCAAAGAGCAACAGTCCGCACGCACCCAGCTCCAGCCAGATCTCGAGAAAACCGTCGTGGGCATGGAAGAGAACAAAGCGAAGTGCGACCACAACGCTCCAGGACGCGCCCTGCGCCCCCCGCCAAAAGGCCGAGAACCCGTAGCCGAAGACTGGATGGCGAAGAATGGCCAGCCAAACCTCATGCCAGATCGCTGTTCGCCCAGTAAGTGTCGGGTCGCGGCCGAGCATAGGAGCCAGTTCTGCAAAGCCCAGCGTTCCAGCTACGGTGACCGCTCCTGCCGTGAACACGAGAGAGGCCAGAAAGAAGGTGCGCGCCGACTGGTCCAGACGGCAACTCGCCCGGAAGAGAAGCAGAAGTGAGATGACGGCAAGGCCGAGGAGCCATGCTCCCCGTGAACCGCTCAGGACAAGCTCGGCGCTGAATAGCAGAAGTAAAAGTGCCCGCGGCACAGTAAGGCGTCCGCTGGCCAGGACAGCGGCGGCGGCAAACACCATGGCGCGCCCGCACGCGTTCTTCTGCGTGAAGACGCCCTGCCAGTCTCCCCCGTGGCCGCTTGAAGCGTCGAGCCCGATGGAAGGAAAGCCCAAAGCCAGCGTGGCAGACCAGACGGAGAGAAGCGCAAACGCCGTCAGGAGCCGCGCCAGAATCCTGCTGTCCTGCCACTTGGCAGCCAGCAGAACGCCAAAAGCGGTCGACAAAGCGAACGGGATGGCACGCCGAAGAGTCAACAGCGGCGCCTGGGACCATGCTGCCGAAAGCAGTGCCCAGCAGGGCAATGCCATCGCGCCCACGAACATGCCGGCGTGTTGCCGAAGATCGTGCCGGTAGGCTGTCAGCAGACAGACGATGCACAGGTTGACCAGGAGCTGCGACACAATGCCGGCGACCATCTGGAGGCCGGTTGCCGCAGTGCCTGTCATCTCGCTGGCCTGGTTTGGCGCAATGCCGGGAATTGAACCGGCGATGCCGAAAAACATCAGGATGCCTACAACGACCACGTTCTCCAGTCGTACTGCTCCAAGTGCTTCGCGGATCACCATGCCGAGTAAATCACCGCAGAGGCTGCCGACGCTGCAATCGTCGAGGACCCGAGCGCCAGATTTCTCGCTAGCGAGAAAGGAACGTACACAATGTCGTCGTTCTGAAGCGCAAGGTCCGGCGTCTTGCCTCGCTCCGTGGCTCGGAGGTGAAGAGGCATCTCCACCGAGGTACCGTTCTGTTTCCGGATCAGGCGCGCACCCTGCTCATTTGCCGTTTTGCTGGGACCCGCTGCGAGAGACAACGCCTGCAGCAGGGAGAGCTGCGCGTCATCCTGCATCAGGTATCCACCGGGCCGGCCGACATCACCCAGGACGTACACAATCCCCGCACGCGGTACCAAAACTGTATCGCCTGGCTGAACCAGGAGGTTCGAGGCCGCAAGCTGATGGGCAGCATCATTTGCCACCAGGATTTGCGTGGACTCTCCTGAGGCGCGTCGCAGGGTGACATGACCATCGGCTGTTTTGAGCAGACCGCCGGCTTGCGCGAGAACGTCAAGGAGGCTGCGGCGGCTATTCACCGGTACAGTCCCCGGCCGGGCTACTTCTCCCAGGACTGCAACCTGCCCGGCGACTGACTCCTCAATAAGGACTGAGACCTGCGGCTGTTTCAGCAAGCCCTCCGTACGATACCGAGCTGCGATAAGCTCCGCTGCGTCCGCGGCGGCCAGCCCCGCAACCTTGACAGGCCCGATAAGTGGAAGAGTGACGGTGCCGGCATCCTTGACGCGCAGCTTTGTGTCCAGATCGTCCTCTCGGAAAACGTGTACCGACAGCAAGTCTCCCGCGGAAATGCGCAGGCTCTCACCCGCCTGCGCCTGCGCTTGAGCCGGAGGTGCGAAGCTTGCAGCCAGAAGAAGCGACAGACTAAGTACCGTGGCTCGCATGAAGATCCCCCTTATGGCCGAAGTACTCGTAAAACTCACCCGAACTGCGCGCAACACCGTTGAGCACGACGCCAACCGGCACCGGAACAGCTGACTGCCTTTGCAGTGCTTCGACACCGCGGCGGAGTGCTTGCTTGGTCGTTTGCTGATGCCGCGCCACCAGAAGAGTGACGTCGCTGTACTGCGAGAGCAGCACAGCATCTGTTACGGGGAGCACGGGCGGCGAATCAAGAAGGACGTAGTCATAGCTCGCCCTCCACTCCTCACAAAGCTGCGCCATGCGCGGTGATCCAAGAAGCTCCGACGGAAATGGCGGCAGCTCCGCTCCAGATAAGACTTCAAGGGTCGGCAGCGCGGCGGATATCGTATGCGCAGCTACCGGGTCACGACCGGAAAGCGCTGTCGCAAGGCCGGCGCGAGGGGGAGTTGCACCATGGCGGTACAGCATGGGGCGGCGCATGTCCGCGTCTACCAGCAGCACACGCGCGCCGGCTTGTGCAAAGGACGCAGCAAGGTTCAGAGCAAGCGTGGTTTTGCCTTCTGCTTCGAGGCAGCTCGTGATCAGAATGACTCTCGATGAGCCTCCGAAGCGCGACAGCTGAAGCGTAGTCCGAAGAGCTCGCAACCCCTCGCTGAACATGGATTGCCGGCCATCCAGCAATGGAGGGCACAGGCGGCCTCCCGGCGCTGATCCGTTCTGTTCCTGCCCTCCGGGATGACCCAACAGGTTCTGTTTACGACGGCTAAGCAAGCGCGAAGGCTCCTGCACGAGCGGCAAAATCGCCAGCAACGGCGCCCCCAGCAGCAGTTCGACATCCGCTAGCGACTGGATCGAAGTATCCCGGAGCTCGGCAAAAGCAATGGAGGCGAAACCAAGAAAAATGCCGAGCGCCGCAGCGCCGCCGAGTCTGAGCAGAATATTCGGGGACGATGGATGCTCAAGCGAGGGCACCACAGCTGGACTGACGACGGACACATTGTTCGCCCGCAAACCCTCAAGAAGGCTGGTTTGCTTCAACTTTGCAAGGAGCCCTTCATAAAGCTCTCGACCGCTGTCGGCTTCCTGCTTGGCGAGCTCGTATGCAAGAACGCTGTCGTTCTGCTTACTGGCAAGCTGCTTTTGTTGCTCGAAGGCCGCCCGAGCCGATGTTTCCTGGCGCTCGGCAATTTCCCAGTCGGTATGGGCCCTTTGTCCAAGGCGGGCTGTCTCGGCCGCGACCGAAGTACCCAGGTCGGAAAGTTGTGCGCGAAGCTCCGCAATCTTCGGGTTTGCAGGCCCGTACCGCATGCTCTTCTCTGAAAGATCCGCACGCACCTGGGATTCCTGCTGCCGCAAACCCTGGAGTAAAGACAGCGAAGTGTTGATCGAAGCGACTGAGCCCGTACTCGAATTGCCGCTTAGGCTTGAGATAAATTCGGGGCTTCCTTCAGAAGCGACCTTGTCAATCGCCTCCTTCAGAATGCGATTGCTTTCCGCTGCCATCAGCACCTGGTTCAGGCTGTCCAGACGCTCCAGCACAACGTTGCGGGAAGCATCCCGGCCGAACATGCCCGTTCCGCGCTGCAGCAGATCCGCCTTGGCTTCGGCCTGCTGCGTACGCGTCCGAAGCTCGTCCAACTGGCCGGAGAGCCATGCCGAGCCCTCATGGGTGGCTGTGAACTTTTGCTGAAAAGCCATATCTGCCAGAACGCGCGTGATCGTGTTCGTCACGGCTGCCGCACGCACCGGATCGCGATCTGTGTAGGAAACGTCGATCAAGCGCGTACCGGGGAGCGACGTGACTTTCAAGTGTGCTTTGAAGATTTTTGCGGCCGCGTAGCGGCGATTCGGCGCTTCGGCGAGCGCAACACTCAGAGGCTCCAAGTGGCTCTTCAATGTGAGCCAGGCCGGCAAGCTTGAAGGGCTAGGCTTTGCACCCAGCGGCTGGAAGTAGTCGGGTGTGTTCTCCAGGTGTTCTGCTTCAATGACCGCATAGGCCAGCGCCGGAGAACCGAGAATGCCCACCTCGGTCTGCAGCGTCATGGTGTAGTCAAGCGAGTCGCTCGGTGTATCGGCGCCGCCCGCCTGAGCATTGTCCAGCCCGAACGAGCCTCCGGTCTCCTTTTGCACCTGGATTTCCGCTGTCGCGCGATACCGCGGCGTGGCGAGAAGACAGGACAAAGCCGCAGCTACAAGCAGAAGTACCAGAGGCCAAACCAAGGCAGAGCGGCGGCGGCGTAGGACGATGCACATGGCCGCGAAGGTGACGGGCCTGGCCGTAGCTACCGGCAGCGTGGAAGGTGCAGTCATCAGCATCGTTTCGGGAGCGCTGCTCTGACGCACGCTCCGCGAGCTCTTTGGAATGGTGTTGGGAAAAACCTACCACCGGTTTCACGGGCACGCGAGATTACGTAAGTCTTACCCGGAGAGAGAAAAGTTGACTAGGGTGCAGAGTTTTAGAGTAGATAAGAGAGTGGCTTAGCTCCTTTGCCCGGAAGGCCGGGTGGCGCGGAGCGTGAAGAAAACACCTACTTGCCTTGAAGAGATACCCATGTTGGAGCAACGGAGCGAACACGGAATGCTGACAGTCGGCCTGCCCGTCCACAATGCAATGCCCTACCTGCCTGAAGCGGTGGAGAGCATTTTGGGGCAGACACAGGCAAGCCTACAGCTGCTGGCAATTGTGGATGGCTCGACGGACGGCAGCCTCGAATACCTCTGCTCTATTCGCGACGCGCGGCTTCGGGTGGTAGAGCAACAGCACTGCGGACTTACCTTCACGCTGAACCGGATGCTCCGCGAGTGCGAAACGCCCTGGCTGGTGCGCCAGGACGCGGATGATATCTCTACTCCGGAACGCATGATGACCTTGCAGCGTGCGATCGAAGAGAACCCTGAAGCAGGAATGTTCTATTCGAACGCGGCGTACTACCCTCGGCGAAAGAGCGTCGGGCTGTACCGCTGCACGCGCGGCACCCCGGACCAGATCCGCTCTGTAGCGCGCTCTGGCTACCTGCCGGCTATCTGCCATCCCAGCGCGGCCCTCAACGTGGAGAAAACCATCGCGATCGGCGGCTACCGCCCCGGCATTCAGTGCGAGGACGCAGACCTCTGGTGGCGCATGGCGCTGGCTTACGACATCCGCTTCATTCCGGACATTCTGCTCCTGTACAGGCAGAACGCCGGCAGCCTGACCTCACGAAATCTGCAGCAGCAGGCGCTCCATGGGTTGTATGTTCAGTATCTGCTGCTTTCGCAGCTGCAAAGCAGGACACCCGAGCGCCTGAGCGACGTGGAAGGCGAGCTGCTTGGGCTGCTGGGCGGCTTCTCGCTTGCCTCCAAGGAGAAGCTTCGACTGTTCAACATGCATCTTGGGCAGAGCGAGCATCTTCAGGCGTTACAGGCGCTCCTGGGTGCCTTTGTTGCCTCGCCGGGCTATGTACTTCGCCGCTTTCGTGACGAACTTCACCCTTCGCAGGCGATCAGCAATGGCGTGGAACCGAGGCTATTCCAACAGAGGAAGGACGTGTTATGGCCGCAGCATTCCTCAGCGTAGCGAACGGTGACGGTAGAGCCGGCGGCATGCCCCCGCTCTGGAAAGCTCCTACCCGGAATCGCGTCTTTTTCGGCGCTGCTCCGGTGGATGCGGTGGACCTGCGCGGCTCCGCAGAGTGGCTGTTGGAGGCCTTGCAGCAGCGCCACGCTGAAGCCGCCTGGACACCCCTTCAGGTGATGGGGCCCAACGCGTTCCTCGTGTCTCTGGCAGCAAAGAACCCTGCTTTCGCCCAGGCTTTGCGAGGAGCAGCATTGTGTCTGCCGGACGGCATGTCGGTCGTCTGGGGAGCACGCCTGCTCGGGCAGCGCATTCCGGAGCGAGTGCCGGGCGGCGAATTTATGGAGCGCATGTGCGCCTTGTGCGCCGAGCACGGTTTGTCGGTCTACTTCCTGGGCGGGCTGCCGAGCGCGGCTGAGGGCGCCGCCAAAGCGCTGCGGGAGCGTTACCCGGGGCTCGTGATCGCAGGCACAGACTGTCCTCCCCTGCGCTTTGAGCAGGACGAGCACCTGAATGAGGCCGTGCGTGCGCGGATCGCCGCGGCGAAACCGGATCTACTCTGCGTTGCGCTCGGCGCACCCAAGCAGGAGATCTGGATGCTGGACGAGTGCGGCTCGCTGCCGATCGGTGCCGTTCTCTCCGTAGGGGCGGCGCTCGATACGCAGGCCGGTCTTCGCAAGCGGGCGCCCGCGTGGACGCACGCGCTCGGCGTGGAGTGGCTGTACCGGCTTGTGCTTGAGCCGCGGCGGCTCTGGAAGCGCTACTTCTTCGGCAATTTGGAGTTTGCGGCAATCACTGCAAGGCAGTGGGGACAGCTGCGAAAGCAGCGCGTCATGGCTGAACTGCTGCGGACGCGCGGGCTGGAGCAAGGCTCCGCTCCGCAGCATCCGGTCATCGAGCGCGAGTCGCTGCTGCCGGATGAACCGGCACGCCCGGCAGAGGTCGCGCTGCCGGCGGACGCGGGGCTTCACTAGACCTTCGGGGCGCTGCCACTGCGGACAACAAGCAGTCTCGCTCCAGATGACCGGTCAAATCCCGCCGCGCTATCCCCTGCGCAGAATTACGAGACGATGCCCGGAAGCAGCTGTGCGCACGAAGTCACACCTTTGCAGAACGATGACGTGTGTCTTCATTTAAGAAACAACGTCCAGCGCTCTCGTACCCGGAAAGTTCGAACCCATAAGTCCGTCTAAGTTGCTCGGGCGGTCGCTCCTACAGGCCGCAAACGGTCGCGCAGGGCACGGCGTGTGCCTTGCGACGTAAGCAGGAACATAGCGGCATGCGGCAGCGCCCGCAAGGCCTGCGGGCCGGTCGAGAGCAGAGCGCGCAGAAGCAGCAGGCGCTCGCTCCAGCCTGCGGAGTGCGCTTGCGCGGCACACTCGGTAGCGATGAAGGCGGCAAGGGCGCGCGGAGTAAACAGGCTGCGGCGCTCAAGAGCCCAGGTAAGCGAAAACTGCCAGTCGCGCACGCGGCTCACGCTGGAGCGGGAGCCTTCGACGTGGAAGATGGCGAGAGGAGCGGTCCCGACCAGCTGCACCGACACGTCAGGCTCGC
>CAXUDF010000119.1:0-10998 GCA_964249695.1 uncultured Acidobacteriaceae bacterium | reverse complement strand
TTTGGCCTGGTTGCGCTTGAAGCAGCGGCCTGCCGCGTGCCGACCATCGCCACCCGCCAGGGAGGCGTGCCGGAGCTGATTGAGGACGGCGTCAACGGGTGCCTGTACCCGGTGGGCGACGTGGACGGCATGGCGCGCGCGGCGATCGGCCTGCTGCAGGACGACGCCGCGCTGGCGGCTATGGCGACCGCAGCGCGGCAAACCGCGCAGACACGCTTTTGTACAACAAGGATTATCCCGCAGTACGAGGCATTCTACGAGCAGGTGCTTGCAGCTTCGTAAATCGCAGTCGGCAGCTTAAAGACGCGGGAACCGTCAGCCGGCGCGCCTCAAACGGCGGAAGTCGCCACAGCGGCCTGCGGCATCTGCATCGTCACCCGCGTGCCGCGTCCCGGGCGGCTCGTGATCTCAAGCCCGGCCGCGTTGCCATACAGCACCTCCAGGCGCTCCCGCACGTTGCGCATGCCGATGCCGTTGCCCTCCTGCGTCAGCACACCGGTCCGCAGCGCCCGCTCGGGCGCGATCCCAACCCCGTCATCCTCCACCTCAATGACAAACTTGCCGCCCTCCAAACGAGAGCGAAGCGTGATGGTGCCGCCTGAGATGCGGGGCTCCAGCCCGTGCTTGATGCTGTTCTCCACCAGCGGCTGCAGCAGCATGCTCGGCACCTGCAGCTCCAGCGTCGCAGGCTCAATCTCCTTGACGATGCGCAGCTTGTCCGCGCCAAAACGCACCACCTCGATGCCCAGGTAGTCGTCGGTAAAGTTGAGCTCCTCGCGAAACGGGACGTAGGAATCGTGATCCTTGAGCAGCGCGCGGAGGATGTTGGCTAGCTTGACGATCAGCTCGCGCGCCTGCTCGGGCCGCACCCGGATCAGCGTGGCGATCGAGTTCAAAGTGTTGAATAGAAAGTGCGGGTTGATCTGCCGCTGCAACGCGTCCAGCCGCGCCTCCAACACCAGGCGCTTTTGCTCTTCAAACTTTTGTTCAATGCGGATCGCGTTCCACATCTTCAGTGGAATGCCGACCACCATCGCCGCGCACAGCCAGACGCAGCCCCTCAGGAGCAAGCTTGGCGTGGGAAGGGCGAACAGCTGGTGCGGCAGAGCGTGCCCCAGCCACTCGCGCATCCCCTCCAGCCCCACGATTAACAGCAGCAGCAGGATTTGCCGGTCAAACCGGGGCTGGCGAAGGTTGCGGTGGAACCAGCGATAAATGCTGAGGTCGATAAACGGTGAAAACGACCACACCTCTTCCGCTTCCACCAGCCGCCCAAACGCGCCTGCGGTGAGGCCGACAAAAAGCAGGAACGGCAGGGTCAGGAATTCGCGGTGGAGCACAGCCGGAAACGCAAGCATGCAGGCGCCGGCCATGGCCGAGAGCGGGCCGAGCAACACGCCCAGGATGATCGTGGTTTCAAACGCGATGTCGGCAGCGTAGAAGTTCGGGACCGTGGTGCGGATCCACACCCCAAGCGCGAGCGGCACGCAGAGAAACAGGATGAGGCGCAGCTGCTGCGCTGGCCGGCGCTGCTCGGCAAACAGCACGCGCTGAAAGGAGCGCGACCGTCCCAGCGCGTTCGAGACAGCCGCTGCGACGCCCAGCTTGATCAGCAGCGTGATGAGGATGAGCTTCGGATCAAGCACGCTCCCACTCTACGCCACCCGCAGGAGGCCTGGACCGGGGCACTTGAGACTGGATAGGCGCACTTCATCTGGAGTCATTTCACACTCCAAACAGCGTCATCTTGAGAGGGTGTGAAACGTTGACTCGTCGAAAAACCAGGCGCCAGGAGAAAGCGTCATCCTGAGGAGCAGAGCGACGAAGGACCTGCTTTTTGCCATGACACGAAGCAACAGCAGGTCTTTCGCTGCGCTCAGGATGACGCATAGATTTGGTTGGCGTCTCGCATGTTTTCTGAACGCTGGGCACCACCGAAGCCCAGCCGCGCAAACGCCCGCTCGTATAATCAAGCCATGCCGCTTGCCCGCGTGACCAAGGTTGCCGATACCGCCCTGCCGACACGCTGGGGCAACTTCCGCATCCTCGGCTTTACCGGCGAGCTGTCCGGGCACACGCCCTGCGACGAAAAGCGGCCGCGTACGCCCGAGAACACACTGGAGCACGAGGAAGCCATCGCCCTCATCATGGGCGATATCCACTCCGCCCCGCCGCTGGTCCGCATCCACTCTCAGTGCCTCACGGGTGATGTGTTTCACTCGCTTCGCTGCGACTGCCGTTTACAGCTTGAGCTCGCACTGCGCTCCATCGCAGCCCTCGGCGCGGGCATCATCCTCTACGACCAGCAGGAAGGCCGCGGCATCGGCCTGATGGCAAAGCTCAAGGCCTATGAGCTGCAGGAGCAGGGCCGCGATACGGTCGAGGCGAACGTGGAGCTGGGCTTCCGCCCGGACTGCCGGGAATTCGACATGCAGGCCGCCATGCTGCTTGCGCTTGAGGTTCCCGCGGTTCGCCTGCTCACCAATAATCCCGAGAAGGTCGCCGCACTCGAGCGTGCGGGCATCCAGGTCGTCGAGCGCATCCCGGCGCTCGTGCCGGTTGAGCAAAGCTTCGAGCACTACCTGGACGTAAAGCGCGAAAAGATGGGGCACCTGTTTGAGAGCGAGTCCGCTCCGTCGATCTAGGTCGTTTGGTCATGCGGGTTCGATAGACGGAACGCAGTCCGTGCACGACCACTGTAGCTTGATGACTGACTGTCTACTGCCGCGATGCTGACCTGACTCAAACGCGAGGAACAAGCGGCTTGCACTTGAATTCTGCGCCTGGTCTGCCTCCGGTAGAGCGCGAACTTTCCGCTTGCAAGCTGCCCTCCCTGCGCATATAAGAGTCGCGTCCGGCGCAGTTCACCGCACCCGACACTCTTATTCTTTTGCGTGATTGGCCCTCCCCCCATTGGGCCCGGGCATCGTCGCCCGCGCATAGCAACCTGATTGCACGCGCGCTGTCGTGAGCCGCCCCGTCTGCGGACGCGCCCGGCCAGCAAAGCCAACAGGACCGCCTGCCGCGCGCTGCATGAGCTTTCTCTTCTTGAGGAAAGCTCCGGCTACTTCACGCTGCCCGCACCTTCAGGAGGTCCGTCCCTTGAGCAAAACTTCGTTTTTCCACGCATATCTTCCCGCATTCCTCGCCGCCCTGTTTGCCGCGGCGCCGGCAGCCGCTCACGGCCAGGCTCCTCTCCCTCCGAATGCCACCCTCTACGCCTCAGGGCTTGAAGGGCCGCGCGGCCTTGCGTTTGGCCCAGACGGCACCCTTTACGTCGCTGAGGCCGGTCTGGGCGGCACAACATCCACTGTCGGCCAGTGCCAGCAGGTGCCTGCGCCGATCGGGCCTGATCACGGCGGCCTTACTGCGAGGATCTCCCGGGTCGACACTCATGGGGTACGCACCACGCTGGTCGCGGGCCTGCCGTCTACCATCGACAACCAGGGCAGCGTCGAAGGCGCGGCCGGGCTGGTCTTCGGCAACGGCGAGCTCTATGCCATGGTGGGCGGCGGCGGCTGCGCGCACGGCAATCCTGGCTTTCCAGCGTCCATTCTCCAGGTGAACCCCGACAGCGGCCAGTACGTACAGGTCGCCAATCTCAGCGAGTTCCTGGCCGCCCATCCCGGCCAATACCCAAGCGCGACAGGCTACGATCCGGATGGGTCATGGTATGACCTGATCGCGAGTGGTGGACGCCTGCTGGCCGCTGAGGCCAACCATGGGGAGATCGTCTCCATCGAGCCAGGCGGTCAAACCAGCCTCGCTTTGGATGTCTCAGCCTCACAGGGCCATATCGTCACCACATCGATCGTGGGCTACGGGGACAACTTCTACGTCGGCAGCCTGAGCATCGCGCCCTTTGAGCCGCAGACTGCGCGCGTACTCACAGTCTCGCGCGAGTCCCTGCTGAATGATCCCTTGCCCGGCTTCACGCTTCCCTATTACGGCTTCGGGCAGTACCGGGTGGCAGCTTCCAAGGCTGGTTTTACAACCATCACGGGCATGGCGATCGGGCCGGATGGACTGCTCTACGTGCTGGAGCTGGCTACTGGGGGCGGCATCACTCCGAAGACGGGCAAGGTGGTGCGGGTCAATCCATCCGGCGCGATCGAGGACATCGTAACCGGGCTTTTCCTACCCACCGCAATGACGTTCGGGCCGGACAAGGCACTCTACATCTCGAACTTCGGCGCGGCGCCGGGCCCCTCGGGGCAGATCCTGCGTGTCGCTGCTATCCCCGCCAACTGAGCTCATCCCGGGGGGCCGGCTATGCTCCCGGGGAGTTTTCGCCCACAGATTCTGCAGCGGGGCTCTCGAGGAGGCTGACGCCTCAGTACTTGATAATCTGCGCGAACGACTCCGGGTTCAAACTCGCGCCGCCTACCAGCGCGCCGTCGATCTCCGGTTTTTCCAGCAGCGCCGCGGTCGAGCCCGGCTTCACGCTGCCTCCATACAGGATCCGCATCCCGTTCGCCACGGCCTCGCCGAGCCGCTCACGAACCGCGCCGCGAATAAAAGCGTGCGTTTCGTCCGCGATCTCGGGCGACGCAGCCTGGCCCGAGCCGATCGCCCAGATCGGCTCATAGGCAATCACGATCGGCGCCGCGTTCTCAGGCTTGATCCCGTCGAGCCCCAGCTTGATCTGGCGCAGCAATACGTCGTTGGTGCGGCCCTCTTCGCGCTCCTCCTGCACCTCGCCGATGCACACGATGGGCGTCACCGCTTCCTTGAGCGCGGCGTGCAGCTTCCGGTTCACATCCCAGTCGCTTTCGTGGTTGTAGTGGCGCCGCTCAGAGTGGCCCAGGATCACGTGCGAGACGCCGACCGCTTTGAGCATCGGCGCGGAAATCTCGCCCGTGTATGCGCCCTCCTTTTCGGCATGCATATCCTGCGCGCCCACCAGCACCAGCGAGCCCCTGACCCGCTCGGCAAACGAGCGCAGCGCGAGAAAGGTCGGGCAGATCGCGATCTCATCGCGCGTGTGTCCGGCAACCAGCGGCAAAAACGCATCGGCGTAGGCGCAGGCCTCGTCTGGCGTCTTGAACATCTTCCAGTTGGCTGCGATCAGCGGCTTGCGGGTACTAGCGATTTCCAGATCTCCTTACCAGGCCGTTCGGGATCTCGGCCTTCCCGACGGGACGTTACTTCTCGGACAAAGCCTCAACACCGGGCAGCTTTTTGCCTTCCAGAAACTCAAGCGACGCCCCGCCCCCGGTCGATATATGACTGATCCCCTCGGAAATCCCGCTCTGCCGCAGAGCCGCGACGGAATCGCCGCCGCCGACCACGGTCACCGCAGCCGGGTTCCCTGCTACTGCCTCGGCAACCGCTGTGGTTCCGGCAGCAAACGCCGGCAGCTCAAACACGCCCATTGGCCCGTTCCACACAATTGTTGCCGCGCCCGCAATTTCCGCTGTAAACGCCTTTACGGTCTCAGGACCGATGTCGAGCGCCATCCAGTCCTCTGGGAACTCGCCGGTGCCCGACACGACCTGCGTCTTTGCATCCGGGGCAAAGCGGTCGGCCAGCACATGGTCGGTCGGCAGCAGGAAGCGCACCCCCGCTGCTTCTGCTTTCGCAAGCATCGCAGCGGCCAGCTCAATCTTTTCTGCCTCCACCAGCGACTTGCCCACACCCTGTCCTTTGGCCTTCAGAAAGGTGTAGGCCATGCCGCCGCCGACCAGTAGCGCGTCTACCTTGCCCAGCAGGTTCTCAATCACGCCGATCTTGTCCGACACCTTTGCGCCGCCAAGGATCGCAACAAACGGCTTTTTCGGGTCAGTCCCGCCGGGACCGAGCCCCAGCGCTTCGCCCAAAAAGTTCAGCTCTTTCTCCATCAACAGGCCCGCCGCCGCCTGCTTGACGTGGTGCGTGATGCCCTCCGTCGAGGCATGCGCGCGGTGCGCCGTGCCGAAGGCATCGTTCACGTAAATCTCGCAAAGCGAGGCCAGCTTCTTCGCGAAGGCCGGGTCATTTGCTTCTTCTTCCGGGTGGAAGCGCAGGTTCTCGAGCAGCAGCACCTGCCCTGACTCCAGCTGCCGCGACAACTCTTCGGCAATCTCGCCCACGCAGTCCGGCGCAAAGGCGACGTTGATCTTCGCGCCCATCCGGTGGTCGAGCAGAATGCGCAGCCGGTCCACAACCGGGCGCAGGCTGTACTTGGGCGTGGGTTTGCCCTTCGGTCGGCCGAGATGCGATGCAAGAATCAGCTTTGCATTCCGCTCAAGCGCGTACTGGATGGTCGGCAGCGTTTCACGGATGCGCGTGTCGTCCGTGATCTCGGAGCCGTCCTCGCTCAACGGAACGTTAAAGTCAACGCGGATAAGTACGTGCTTGTGCTCGAGATCAAGATCGCGAATAGACAGCTTAGGCATGGGGAAGTCAGAACTCCGGGGTGCTTGGGGCAGTTAAAGCTAAAGGCCTTTCGAGGCAACAAACAGCAGCAGGTCTCGCACACGGCTCGAGTAGCCCCACTCATTGTCGTACCAGGAAAGCACCTTGACGGACTGCCCGACGACCTTGGTCAGCTCGGCATCGACAATCGAAGAACGGGAGTCGCCGCGAAAGTCGACCGACACCAGAGGTTCAGTCGAGTACCCCAGGATGTCCTTAAGCGGGCCAGCTTCTGCCGCGGCCTTGAAGGCTTGGTTCACCGCCTGCACGCTCACCGGCTTTTCCGCGACAAACGTGAGGTCGACAATCGAAACGTTCGGCGTCGGCACGCGCATGGCAAAGCCGTCCAGCTTGCCTGCCATCTCCGGGATGACCAGCTTGAGCGCTTTGGCTGCGCCGGTCGAGCTCGGAATCATGGACATGGCAGCCGCGCGCGCCCGGCGCAGGTCCTTGTGCGGAAAATCAAGAATGACCTGGTCGTTGGTGTAGCTGTGCACGGTGGTCATAATGCCGGAAACGATGCCGAAGCTTTCGTTCATGACCTTGACGACCGGTGCCAGACTGTTGGTCGTGCAGGACGCATTGGAGATGATGTTGTGCTTCGAGGGATCGTACTTGTCCTGGTTCACCCCGAGTACGACCGTGATGTCCTCGTTAGTCGCTGGGGCCGAAATGATGACCTTCTTGACCGAGCCGCCCAGGTGATGGCAGGCCTTGGTCGCATCGGTAAAGTGCCCCGTCGACTCGATGATGATTTCCGCGCCGGTCGCGCTCCAGTCCAGCTTCTGCGGTTCCCGCTCGGCGAACACTTTAATGGTTTTGCCATCGATAGTGATTGCGCCTTCAGTCGCCCGAATGTCGTTCGAGATATTGCCAAGGATGGAGTCGTACTTGAGCAGGTGGGCCAGCGTGACCGGGCTGGTCAGGTCATTGATTGCGACAAACTCGATCTCCGGGTTGCCCAGAGCCGACCGGAGGACGTTGCGGCCGATGCGTCCAAAGCCGTTGATGCCTACCTTGACTGCCATTGCGATGCGCTCCTCATCCTTGTGAGCTGACACTCGACCCGCTCACTGCAGAGACGATGCTAAAGCATGGACAGCGGGTTGTGCAGTCGACGCGCCGGGACCCTGCCCAACTTTTCTGGTTCAACCCTTTCTCTGCCTGCCTGCCAGATGCGCCGACCCTGGCCGCGGGTAGTTCACCTCGGTCGACGGGCGCCCGCTCCACAGCGCAAATCGTGTACGGAGCCGAGCCTTCCTGCATCAAAAGTCCAGTTAAGGATTGCACCAGGATTGCAGCAGCGCAGCCGAGGTGTGTACCATCCAAGGCATGCGCGAGTGGTGGCGCGAAACAATCATGAGACGACGTGGAAAGCGTGGCCCGAATGACTCGGAGTCCACTGGAAAAATAGGGCAGGAACTGCCGCAAGGCCAACTGGCGCCGCTGCGCCCCTCATATGCGGAGAACCCGGCCGGCTCGGTGCCGGTTGCGGCAGAGCCCGAGGGTCGTTTAGCCGATGCAGCGCCTGCGCAGGATGTACCTGCACACGAGCCTGCCTACGGTACAGACGAGCCGCTTGCCGCCGGGCGCGATCCCGAACCGGCGCCGGAGCAAGGTGTCTCGGTTGCCGATGAAGCTGCAGTAGCGCCTGAGGAGCCGGTCGGCAAGCTGGTGCATGAAACGCAGCCGGACTCGCCCTCAACACCGCCGCCGGCCGCGCAGGCCGCCAACCCGCGCGCGCCGCGCGGCTTTGTTGTGCTGACGATCGGGCTGCCGGGGTCCGGCAAAACCACCTGGTTCAAGCGCCGGGCAGTGCAGCCTTTGTCGAGCGACATGCTGCGCACCATCCTGTTTGACGACATTACGGAGCAGCGCTACCAGGGGCTGGTCTTCTCGACGCTGCGTTCGCTGCTGCGGGCCCGTTTGATCGCGAAGATGCCGTGGAACTACGTGGACGCGACCAACCTGAGCCCGCACGAGCGCCGCCAGTGGATCAAGATGGCGAAGAGCTTCGGCTATGACGTGCACGCCGTGTTTTTCGACGTGCCGTTCGAGGTCTGCATGGAGCGGAACCGCCGCCGCGAGCGCGTCGTCTCTGAAGAGATCATGCAGAAGATGGGCGAGCGTCTGCGGGCGCCGTCCTTCAAGGAAGGCTTCTCGAAGATCACCGTGGTGCGCGTGAAAGGCTCCGGGCCGTCGACCGCCGTGGCCGCCGCTGGCGCAGAGGATGGAGCTTGAACTCAGCGTGATCCTGCCCGAACACCGCGTCATCCTGAACGAAGTGAAGGACCTGCTTTTTACTCCGCTTAGCGAGAACAGCAGGTCCTTCGCTACGCTCAGGATGACGCGGTCTGTTCAGGATGACACGGTCTTCGGAGCGTGATTTGAGGGAGCGACGCAGCAAGCAGGGGAGGTTCGCCTGGCCGCAGCCATAGAGTTCTCCGAAGTAAGCCTCCTCGTCGACAAGCGCCCGCTGCTCGACAGCATCACGCTCGCGCTCGAGACCGGCACGGTGACCGCGGTGCTCGGCCGCTCGGGCTCCGGCAAAACCACGCTGCTGCGCATGGTCAACGGCCTCGTCCGCCCGACCTCGGGCACCATCCGGGTGCACGGCGAGGACATCTCGCGCAAAAGCCTCATCGAGCTGCGCCGCGGCATCGGCTACGTCATCCAGGAGACCGGGCTGTTCCCGCACCTGTCTATCGCGCGCAACGTGACCATGGTTCCTGAACTGGCCGGGCAAGCGCGCAAGGGTTTTGCCGAGCAGGTGCGCACGCGCCTTACCGCGGTCGGGCTCGACCCGGCGCGCTTCTCCAAACGCTACCCGCACGAGCTGTCCGGCGGTCAGCGGCAGCGGGTCGGCCTGGCCCGCGCGCTCGCCGCCGAGCCGCCGATCCTGCTCATGGACGAGCCGTTCGGTGCGCTTGACCCGCTCACTCGCGCCGAAATGCAGGACATGCTGCGCGGCCTGCTGCAGCGGCTGCGCGACCGCGGTGAGGCGAAAACGGTTCTGCTGGTCACGCACGATCTCGATGAGGCGATGTACCTGGCCGACCGCATCTTGCTGGTGACCGACGGGAAGGTCGAGGCTGATCTCGCGCCGGCCGACTTTCTCCACTCGCAGCAGCACGCGGTCGCTGAGTATGTCTGCGCGTTTCACCGGGGTGAGCGCAAGGTTGGTGAGCGTCAGACCGGCGAGCGTTCAGCTGGCGAGAACCAGAGCGGCGGGCCGCAGGTCGACGAGCGTCCAGTGAGAGAGCCGCAGCCTGGCGAACGCCGGATCGCGGGTTGATGATGTCGCCCGGGTCTTTGCCGACCGCTTTCTGGCCGACCACTCTCTGGCCGACCGCAGCGCCGGGCCTGCCGGCGCTGCTGGCCGAGAACTTCCTGCGCGAGCACTCCACCGAGATCGCCACGCTCACCCTCGAGCACATCTGGCTCACCGGTGCCGCACTGCTCTTTGCCGCTGCCATCGGGATCCCGCTCGGCATCCTGCTGACCCGCTACCGCCGGCTCGCGAAGCCGGTGCTCACCGTCGCAAACATCATCCAGACGATCCCCTCGCTCGCGCTGCTTGGCTTCCTGCTGCCGCTGCCGTGGCTGGGCGAGCGCGCATCCCGCATCGCCATCGTCGCGCTCACCGGCTACGCGCTGCTGCCCATCCTGCGCAACACCTACGTCGGCATTCTCGGGGTCGAGCCGGCGGTGGTCGACGTCGCGCACGCGCTCGGCATGACGGGCTGGCAGCGATTGACGAAAGTCGAGCTGCCGCTCGCGGCTTCGATCATCCTGGCCGGGCTGCGGACCGCGACAGTGACCGCGGTCGGCATCGCTACGATTGCCGCCGCGGTGGGTGCAGGCGGGCTTGGCGAGTTCATTTTTCGCGGGGTTGCGTCGGTCGACAACCGGCTGGTATTAGCTGGGGCCATCCCGGCGGCTCTGCTCGCGCTCGGTGCGGATACGCTGCTAGGGTTTTTAGAAACAAGGCTGAAGGTACCAGGCCGACGCTAATAGGTCGACAAAGTTGAAGGGAGAACATATGCACGACATCTACTGCGGGGGCGACTACAAGGCACCTGAAAGCAGCCAAGCTCGGTACATGCTCTTGGGGGAGTCTCACTATGTCACCGAGCCTGAGCATGACAGCCCGAATCTTACGAATGAGACAGTAGCGAGATACTTGGACCATAAAGCTTGGCTGCCATTCTTCGCAGCGTTGGAGTACGCCTTCGACGAAGGTCCCGCCATTTGGCAACGCGTAATCTTCGCCAACTATCTTCCTTATTCCATCTACAAGCTTGGAGACTCGCAATCAAAAAGCGCCGCTCAGACTCGATTACTCGAACAAAGAGAAGTATCTAGCCTCAGGGCGAGCAATCCATTGGCGCTTGAAGCAAAGGATCTTTTGAAAAACATTTTGAAGAGGGGGATGCCTACCCATGTCTTCGTCTTTAGCAGATTGGCATGGAAAATCTTTCCCGAACTGGATGAGGAAAGACAAGGTAAACCAGCGAAACTCATCGATGAGAAATACGCATATGAGTGGGGGACGTTCACCGTAGAGTCGCAGCCTATTAAAATGTACGGCCTGCAACATCC
>CAXUDF010000118.1:0-11003 GCA_964249695.1 uncultured Acidobacteriaceae bacterium | reverse complement strand
GCGAGCGCGAGCAGGCGCTCGGCCAAACGATTGGGCAGCGCGCTGGACCAGGCGGCCAGCGCGGCCGAGCGGTCGCGGCCCGCGGGGCTTTGGAGCAGGGGCGCGTTGACCGCGCGGTCCGGTGCAAGATCGATGGAAATGGCCGCGCCCGGCTGCCAGTAGGAGGAAAGCTGCAGGGTCGCGGGCCCGCTGAGACCCCGGTGTGTGATGAGTACCTTATCGCGGAACTCGACAGTAGGTTGGATGGGGCGGGCGCGTTTGCCGGGTGCGGGTTTGCTGGAGCCTGGGGTGAGGCGCAGCACGGCCTCGGTTGCGACGCCGCTTAGGCCTTCGAAGCGCTCCTGGTCTTCCGGAGGAAAGGTGAACGGCACGAGCGCCGGGCGGGTAGGCACAACACGCAGGCCGAACTGCCGTGCCAGGTCGTAGCCGAGACCGGTAGCGCCGAGCTTGGGGATAGAGAGGCCGCCTGTGGCGACGACGAGGTGCCGGGTGCGAACGGCTTCCTCTCTGCCGGCTGTGCGAAGGCTGAGGACGAAGCAATCGCTTTCGTGAAAGACGCCCGGTACAACGCCGTCTACGACGTTGCGCCCGACCGAAAGGATTTCAGTCGCGAGTCGAAGCTCCGCGCCTGCGCACTCGGCCAGCAGCAGGTCGACGAGCTGGCGAGCGGAGCCGTCCAGGAAGAGCTGCCCGGGCGTTTTTGCGTGGTAGGTAAGGCCGTAACGCTCGACCAGCGCGACGAACTGCTCAGGCGTGTAGCGCGCCAGCGCGGATTTAGCGAAGTGGGGGTTCTCGGAAAGAAAGTGCTCGGGGCGCGTGTTGAGGTTGGTGAAGTTGGCGCGGCCCCCGCCCGAGATGAGGATTTTGCGTCCTGGCGCCGGGGCGTGGTCCACCAGTAGCACGCGCAGGCCGCGCTGCGCGAGCAGGCCGGCGGCAAAAAGGCCGGCCGCGCCTGCGCCTAGGATTGCGGCGTCGTAGGTAGTGTCATGCGTAGTGTTTAAAGACATCGGCCTGCCTCCAGCGTACGTGCCTTAGTCGCGCAGTTTGGTAGATAGCCCAGAAGAGCCGCTACATCGCTGAAGGAAGCCGGAGAGGAGCCGATCAGAATGGTGATGTATGCAGAGATTAGCGAAGTTAACGCTTTTTGCTAAACTCGATAAACTCCTAATATATGGATCCGATACGCAACCCGTATGCTCCCGGTGCCGGCACCCCGCCGCCAGAACTCGCCGGCCGCGGACCACTACGCCGCGAGATCGGCATTTCACTTGCACGGCTTCGGCAAGGCCGGGCGGCCAAGGGCGTCATTATGGTGGGGCTGCGCGGCGTCGGTAAAACGGTGCTGCTTGACCGTATGCGGCGCGATGCAGCCGACGCAGGCTTTCAGACGATGCGTCTTGAAACACCCGAAAATCGCTCACTGCCTGCCATTCTGGCTCCCGAGTTGCGGGCAGCTCTGCTGCAGATGAGCCGAATGGAACGAGCGAAGGAGTTTGCCGAACGCGGATTGCGCGCGCTTACCGGCTTTGCCAGGTCGTTGAAGGTGAAGTACACCGATATTGAAGTAGGCTTCGACCGTCCTGGGGAGCCGGGCCTTGCGGACAACGGAAACCTGGAGAGGGACCTGAGCGTGCTTCTTGAGCAGGTGGCGCGAGCTGCGCAAAGTGCCGAAACGGTCGCTGTGCTTTTCCTGGACGAAATGCAGTACCTGCCTGAGCGCGAGGAGGACTTTCGCGCGTTGATCACGGCACTGCACCACTGTGCCCAACAAGAACTACCGCTCACGCTGGTAGGCGCAGGGTTGCCGCAACTGCGCGCTCTCTCAGGTATGGCCAAGTCTTACGCCGAGCGACTATTCACTTTCCCGACTATCGGCGCACTAGGAGCTACGGACGCAACGGACGCGCTTCGTAAGCCGGCCGAGGATGAGGGAGTGAGCTACAGCGACACTGCGATCGAAGAAATACTGAAACAAACGCATGGATACCCCTACTTTCTGCAGGAGTGGGGCAAGCACGCATGGGATATCGCAACAGGCAACCAGATCACGTTGCGCGACGTGAAGCAGGCGACAGTTGATGCGAATGCAGCCCTGGATGCGGGTTTCTTCCTGGTCCGCTTTGATCGTCTTAAGCCGAGTGAGAAGCGGTACATTCGGGCGATGGCTGCACTAGGCGAAGGACCGCATCGTTCAGGCGACATCGCTGCTGTGCTGCAAAAACCGGTTCAGTCTTTGGCACCGGTGCGCGGAGGCTTGATCAAGGACGGGATGATCTGGAGTCCCGCACACGGCGATACAGCCTTCACTGTTCCGCTTTTTGATCAATTTATGAAGCGGATCATGCCTGGGGAAGAGTGGCGCAGCTCCTGAACGCCAAAAGTGACGCCGATTTCGGTCATCGCATGTCTACGGCTTCACCTCGATCACTGCCAAGCCGCTGGAGGGAATCTGCAGCGTGAAGTGGTCAGCGGAGATCGCAAGCGGCTCCGGCGCGCCGAGGGTGCCGACCTGTTTGAGTTTAGCGATTTGGGCGAGTGAGGGGTAGGCGGGCGAGCCCATCTGCTTCCAGGCGCTCAGGGTGTCGCCGTGGTCGGCGTCGACGCGCCGCACGGTAGCCTTTGCGCTGCTCGGCAATCCTGGCATGGTGATGACGACAGTCTTCGCGGGGACCGTCGAGCCTGGGGGTTCGGCCAGGTTCCAGGCGGCGAGCACGAGAGTACCGTCGGCGCGCCGGGTAGCGAGCACGTTCTCTGAACGAACCGGCAGGCGCGTATCGCCCAGCGTGTGCAGCAGGGAAAAGACGAGGAACGACGGCTTGGGGATGCCGCGCTCGGCGAGCAGGCCGAAGCCGCCGTAGAACGGCGTTTTGACCGGGCCCTGCTCCTCGAAGACGTCGGAGAAGGTCCAGTAGCTCATCATTTGGACTTCCGGCTCCGCGTCGCCCGCGACCTGCCGGATGGTGTCGGCCATCCAGGGGCCCATGTAGGTGGCGTCAGTGATGGGCTGGTGGTTCGCGTAGCTCGCGTTGAACTCGCTCCAGATGAGCGGGATGTGCGGCATGGCGGAGTGGAGGATCTGCTCGTGCACCTTGGCAATGCCGGCGGCGACCATCTGGTGGCCGGGGATGGGGCGGTTAGGGTCGTCCGGAAACACGTCATGCGATACGTCGTCGCCGTAGACGTGCGAAGAAACGAAGTCGAGCGGGACGTGCGTTGCCGCGGCGTGGGCGATCATGGCGTCGACCCAGCCGGCCTGCGCGGACGCAGGGCCGCCGATGCGCAGGCGCGGGTTCACAGCCTTGACCGCGCGCGCGGTGTGGTCGTAGAGCTCGAAGTAGGTGGGCTGCTTGGGCTTGGCGTGCCAGAAGTCGATATTGGGTTCGTTCCACACCTCGAAGTACCAGCTCGCCACCTCGTCAACGCCGTAGCGCTCGATCAAATGCCGGGTGAAAGCAGTGATCAGCGCGTCCCACTTCGCGTAGTCTTTCGGCGCGGTCACGTTGGGGCGATACCAGAAGAACTGCACGTCATTCGGGTCACTGGCCAGCTTTTTCGGCATAAAGCTGATCTCGACAAACGGCTTGACGCCGAGCGCGAGCAGGCCGTCGTAGCTTTGGTCAACGTAGCTCCAGTTGTAGATGGGGTTGCCGCTCGCGTCTTCGTCGTAGACGCCCATGTCGTCGTCGAACACGCCGTGGAAGCGCACGTACTGGAAGCCGGTCGCCGCCTTGACGGCCTGCATGTCGCGGCGGTAGTCGTCGCGGAGCGAAAGCACGGCACGGCCGGAGCCGAACATCTGCTCCCAGAAGTGCGGAAACGGAGTGCCGGGGGCGCGCGCGTCTATGGTGACCGGCTCGGCTGATTGCGCGGGGAGCGATGCAGGCAGGGCGCAGAGGAGGCACACGGCAAAGCAGGCAAAGAGTGGAGAACGCGGCATGAAGCACTCCTTCGGAATCGCGCTCCATTCTAGACGGCTTTGCCCGTATGCTGTTGCGATGAGGCGACGCGCATGGCTGCTGGTACTCGGATTGTTCGCTGTGGGCGCAGCCGTGCCGGCATGGTCAGCCGGCGAGGGCGCGCCCGATTACACGGAGCTGCGCGCGGCACGCGCTCAAAGCCTGATGCTCCCGGATGGCTGGTTTTCGCTCGTCGCGCTTGAGAAACTGCAGGACGGGGACACGCAGGTGGGCTCGGCCCAGAATGAAGAAGTTGTGGTGGCGCATGTGCCCGCGCACCTGCTCACCCTGCACAAGCAAGGCGAGGCCATTACATTTGCCGCTGTGGACCCGACGCTTGCCGTGGCGGGCCGCGCTGCGTCAGCCGGCGCACGCGTGAACACGGGCGATGAGGATGCGGCACACGCGATGCGGTCGGGCGCTGTGCTGCTATGGGTGATTGATCGCGGCGGGGAAAAGTACCTCCGCGTCAAGGATGCTCAAGCGCCGGCGCGGCTGCACTTCCATGGCCTTGCCTGGTATAAACCCGAGGCGCGCTACCGTGTGCAGGCCAGGTGGGTGCCGTATTCGACGCCGCATACTCTGGATATCACAAATAAGCTGGGGCAGGTGCGGGCCGAACCGGTGCCGGGATATGCCGAGTTCCTGATCGACGGCAGGACAGAGCGGCTGACGCCGACGGTCGAGGGTGGCGCGCTCTTCTTTGTCTTTCGCGATGCGACAAGCCGTCTGGAAACCGACGGCGGCGGGCGCTTTTTGACCACGCCGGCCCCAAGCTATGGCATGGCGAAGGAGGGCACGGTGGAGCTCGACTTTAACCAGGCTGTGAACCCGCCGTGCGCCTACTCTCCGTTTGCGACCTGTCCGCTGGCGCCGCGCGAAAACCGTTTGCCAGTGGCGATCCCCGCCGGGGAAAAACGCTACGACGATCTGCCACAATCGGCGAGCCGATAGCCGGACAACTCTTCGCTTGTTGCGCCTGTCCTAGTGAGCTGATTGTTTGTACGGCCAGGACACACAGGAGAGGGTATGAACAAGATTTTGGTGGCACTTGGAACCGTTCTAGCTGCATTTACCGCGTTGATTTTCTTTGCCGGCCGCGATGCCAGCCGGAGGGTAGAAAAGATTCCAGCGGCGAAAGCCGCGTCGCTGCTGGCGGAAGCCTGGGCGGATAATCGGACGCGGGTCTGAGCTGCAGCCCTGGGCAGCTCTCGAATTTAGGAGAAGCTGAGAAAAGCGAGCGTAGTATCTGTGGCGGGTCACTCCAGGAGGAAACCCGCCATGATCGTTACGCTAAGTGTCGCTGCTGTTCTTTTTGTCGTTGGGCTTGTGCTGCTCGCCTCGTCGTTTTTCACCGTAAGCTCCGGGAATGCTGCCGTGATTGAGCGATTCGGCAAGTTCAACCGTACCGGCGGTGCCGGGCTGAATGTGAAGCTGCCATTTGTCGAGCGCCACTTTGAGATGTCGCTCAAGGTGCAGCAGGCCGATTTGAAGATGGAGACGAAGACCAAAGACAACGTCTTTGTCGCCATCCCGGTCTCGATCCAGTACTCGATCATTCCCACAAAGCTGTTTGAAGCCGTGTACACGATGGCGAGCCCGCGCTCGCAGATGGAAGCCATCGTCAATAACATTCTGCTGGGGCATATCCCGAGCATGGATTTCGACGAGGTGTACAGCTCGCAGCCGCAGATTGCGATGTGGGTGAAGGCGGAGCTCGACAAGGAAATGGGGCCGGTCGGCTACGGGATCAATCGCGTCCTGGTGACAGACATCGTACCGAGCCCACAGGTGCGGCAGGCGATGGATGCGATCAACATCGCGAACCGGAACCAGGTGTCGGCACGCGCGCAGGGCGAGGCGGAGCGGATCAAGGTAGTGGCGGCCGCAAATGCCCAGGCGGAAGCGAAACAGCTGCAGGGTATCGGCATTGCCAACGAGCGGATCGCGATCGCGAAAGGCTTCAAAGAAGCGATCGAGCTGATCAAGCAGTCGGCGGACGTGCCGGGCGAAGAGGCATACGCGATGCTGCTGTTTACAAATTGGACGGACATGCTGTCAGCCGTGGGTACCTCGCCCAACAGCACTGTCGTGTTTGTGCCGTCCGGTCCGAACGGGCTTGCGGACTTCCAGCAGCAGATGCTGAATGTGACGTCCGTGAGCAAAGCTATCAGCGATAGAGCAGCTGCCCGCCCGGTGCCAAATGGGCGAGCCTGACCGCGGGTCAACGATGCAGGATGCGCGTTTCCGCAGAGCCGGGGCGCGCATCCTGCTGGCGGTCCGGGCCCTGCACGGTGATCTTTTTCGCGAGCCCTAGCAGGCCGAGCAGCCGGATGCCCCAGTAATTGACGTCAAGCTCGTACCAGGCCATGCCGTGGCGGGCAGAGACCGGGTGGGCGTGGTGATTGTTGTGCCAGCCCTCGCCGCCTGAAAGCAGCGCGACCCACCAGTTGTTGCGCGAATCGTCGCGGGTGGCAAACCGGCGGGAGCCCCACATGTGGGTGGCCGAGTTGACGAGCCAGGTGACATGGAGCCCCAGCACGACGCGCAGGAAAATGCCCCACAGCACCCAGGAAACACCGCGAAACAGGCTGCCGCCCGGCAGGAAGATGCCGGTAAAGAGAAAGACGAAGCCGACGAGCGTGACCGGGAGCCAGTGCCAGCGGCTCAGCCATTGGTAAAACGGCTGGCGCTTGAGGTCGGGTACGTAGCGGTCGAGCATGGGGTTGTGATTGTGGATGCGGCCCCACAGCATCCAGCCCATGTGCGACCACCAGGCGCCGTCGCGCGGGGAGTGCGGGTCGCCGGGCTTGTCGGTGGTCTGGTGGTGCAGGCGATGCACGGCTACCCAGAAAATGGGGCCGCCTTCGAGCGCGAATGTCGCGCAGAGAGCCATCGTGTACTCGACCCACTTGGGCGTGGAGAAGCCGCGGTGGGTGAGCTGCCGGTGGTAGCTCATGCCGATGCCGATATTCTGCGCGAGCACCCACATGATGGCGAAGGGGATGAGCGCGGACCAGGTGAAGAAGAAGAACGCAGACAGTGCGAGTAGGTGGAAAACGACGAGGGCGATGGCGAGCGGCCAGTGGACGGAGCCGGTGTGCTCCTGGAGCGATTGGGCATCGAGCTCCGCGCGGGCGCTGGCAGGGACTTCAAATGGGGCTTCAAGGAGGGGGCTCTGGGTCGCGGTGCTCACGAGGAAAAGGCTAGCAGCCTGCCCGGGCGGCGTTTGTGTTTGTTCGGTAACAGTACGCAGGATGGACGGAAGCTGCGGCCGAAGAGGCAGCGGACGACGCGAAGAGGGCTTCGCAGCGAGACGCATCCCTGCCCTTTTTCTTCTGCGCACGCAACAATGCCGGCGCATTCCGGGTTCTTGTAAAGGAGGGCCTGGACGAATGGGCCGCAAGGAGAACCTGCCATGTTCCGGATTGCCACGGTTCCTGTTGTTTTATCTGCTGCACTTGTCTGTGCGTCCGCTGCCCTGGCGCAGACCACAACCCCGCCGCCCGCGCCGGGCGACGGCACGTCCACCTATACAAAGCGGAATGGCTCAACGATCACAAAAACTCGGTCGGGCGCGCCCGGAGACCGCAGCGTGGATACGACTGATACGCGCGCAAATGGCCAAAGCTCTTCGACCGACCGGACGTATGCAAATCAGAATGGCACACACACGGATGACACGACCCACACTGGGGTGAACGGCAAGACATCTTCAGTCGACGCGACCGCCGGGCGCAATGCGCAAGGCGGCTACAACCGCGACGTGACGCGGACTGGCCCAAATGGGGGAAGCTCAACTCGCGACACATCGACGACCAATCAGAACGGCGAGCATACGCGGACGACGGACGCCTCGGGTACCGGCCGCAATGGCGCGACAGCCAGCCACGATACTTCGGTGCAGCGGGGGAACGGAGCCTACAGTCGACAGACGACGGGAAGCCGCACCAACACCGCAGGGCAGACTGTATTGCATAGCACGAACGTGAACAGCGCGGGCGGTGTGACGAGCGTCGACCGAAGCCGCACCGGAGACCAGGGGAGGACGACCTCGAGTGCGGCGACAAGGACACCGAACTCGGTAAGCCATTCGTACACGGGGCGCCAGGGGCATACGAGCTCGTTTACGCGACCGCGCCGCTAGCAGCAAACGCGCGGTGCGATGGCCCTGCGTTTCGGCGCGGGCCATCGCTTTCCCTTGCACAGCGTATCTCTCGAGAGCTTCCGCTTGAGCCGATGATTCCAGGAAGATTTCAGTACTTCGGTATGCTCGGGTCGACCTCGTTCGACCAACCAAGGATGCCGCCGGCCAGGTTTTCCACCTGGAAGCCTTGAGCCTTGAGGAGTTCAGCAGCGTTCTGGCTGCGGCCGCCGCTCTTGCACTGCACCACGATGGTGCGGTCGCGGGGCAGCTCCGCGGTGCGCGCGGCGAGCTCCCCCTGCGGGATCAAGTGGCCGCCCAGGTTCGCAACCTGGTACTCCCAGGGCTCGCGCACGTCGAGCACAAAGGGCTGCTCACCCGCGTCGCGACGACGCTTCAGCTCGGTAACCGGGATTTGCTCAATACCATTCTGCTGCGGCAACGTGCCTCCTTTTGCTGCTGTTTCAGACACAGATTCAGAAGCGCCGGCGACGCCGCAGAACTGGTTGTAGTCGATCAGCTCTGTGACCGTCGGATGGGTGCCGCAGACGGGGCAGTCCGGATTCTTGCGCAGCTTGAGCTCGCGGAAGCGCATGGAGAGCGCGTCGATGAGCAGCAGGCGCCCGACCAAAGGCTCGCCGATATTCAGGATCAGCTTAATAACCTCAGTCGCCTGCATGACCCCGACCAGGCCCGGAAGGATGCCGAGCACGCCGCCTTCGGCGCAGGAGGGAACCAGGCCCGGCGGCGGCGGCTCGGGATAGAGGCAGCGGTAGCAGGGGCCGTTTTCAGCCGCGAAGACGCTGCACTGGCCTTCGAAGCGAAAGATTGACCCGTATGCATTCGGCTTGCCCAACAGCACGCACGCGTCATTGACCAGGTAGCGCGTCTGAAAGTTGTCAGTGCCGTCGGCGATGACGTCATAGTCCGCGAATATCTCAAGCGCGTTCGCGCTGGTGAGCATGGTGTTGTGCTTCACGATGCGGAGCGCCGGGTTGAGCGCGTGGAGCTTGTTCGCGGCGGAGTCTACCTTGAGAGTGCCGACGTCCGGGGTCGCGTGGATGATCTGGCGCTGCAGGTTCGAGACGTCCACGGTGTCAAAGTCGACCAGGCCGAGCGTGCCGACGCCTGCAGCCGCGAGGTACAACGCGAGCGGCGCGCCGAGCCCGCCGGTGCCGACGCAGAGAACGCGGGCGGCCTTCAGCTTCTGTTGGCCCTCGAGACCCACCTCGGGGAGGATGAGGTGGCGGGCATAGCGTTGGAGCTCGTCGGTGGTGAGCTCGGGGAGAGTTACGGGAGATTCGATCGCTGTGGCCATAAGGGTCCTGAGGGTGAAGGGTTAAATCTGGGCGAGGCCGCCGTCCACGCAGAGCTCAATGCCGTTGACGAAGCTTGAGTCGCTGGAAGCGAGGAAAAGGGCGACGGTGGCGATCTCCTCCGGGGTTCCGAGCGACCCGCGTGGCACGTTGGCGCGCATGGAGTCACGCAGCTCGGCCGGTGCCTGCGCCATCGCGGGGGTGTCGATAGGGCCGGGGCTGAGAACATTGACGCGGATATTGCGCGCTTTGAGCTCCACGACCCAGACGCGCGCGAAAGCAAGCAGGGTGGCCTTGCTGCCGGCGTAGACGGTGCGCCCGGGCAGCCCCTTGATGCTGGCGATCGAGCCGTTCATAAAGATGGAGCCGCCGTCGCGCAGCAGCGGCAGCGCCTTTTGCACGGTGAAGAGGGTTCCGCGAGCGTTGAGGCCGAAGATGGAGTCAAACTGCTCCTCGGTGATGGAGCCGAGGGGCGCGACGCCGCTGAGGCCGGCGCTGGCAAAGAGGATGTCAAGGTGGCCGCGCTCGCGCTCGACGGTCGCGTACAGGCGGTCGAGGTCGGAAATATTTGCGGCATCGCCCTGAACGCCGGTCACGTTTCTGCCGATAGAGCGGACAGCTTCATCGAGCGCGTCCTGCCGGCGGCCGGTGATGAAGACATAGGCGCCCTCCTCGACGAAGAGGCGGGCGGTCGCGAGTGCCATCCCGGAGGTGGCGGCAGTGATGACTGCTGTTTTGCCGTCGAGTTTGCCCATCTCAGAGCTCCTGTGAGTGCGCATGTGCCGACGCGTGAAGAGAGCGAAGTCGCTCGATCCCGCCGGCGATGGATGGAATGATGGAAAGCTCGTCGGCAGAGCCGGTCGCGGTCGCTTCCTTTTCCGGCAGGTAGCGCACGTCTTCGTCATTGAGGTAGAGGTTCACAAACGCGCGCAGTTTGCCTTCCTCGCTGAACAGGTGCCGCTTGAGCTCGGGATGCGTGCTGGTGAGCTGGTCGAGCGCCCCGCTGATTGTGGAGGCCTCGACGGAAACCGTGGCCTGCTGGCCGGTAAAGGCTCGCAACGGGGTAGGGATGTGGATCTGCATGCTTGCTCCTCGGATACGTCTTCAGGGAGATAGATGTCTCGGCCGCGTAGCGCGGTGCAAGGGCGGCTTCGTGGACTAGCTTTGCACTGCTTCCGGGAGCTCCGATGCTGGAAGCTCCACTGCCGGGAGCACCACTTCGATGCCCTCATCAAGGAACCGCTTGTCGTCCTCGCTTGCGCCCTGCAGCCGGAAAGCATTTGTAGCCGCGGCTTTGCCGTGCTCGACCGCGGTGATCACATAGGAGCAGCCGAGCCAGTGGGCTTCGGCAAAGTCGGTCTTTGACCATTGCGCGGGGTGGTCGGGGTGCGAGTGGTAAAAGCCGACGATGTCGAGCCCGCGCTCGCGCGCCTGCCGCTGAATCCTGATGAGCTCGACCGGTGCGATGTGGTAACGGTTGTGCGCGGAGTCGGTGCGGGTGTTGCCGGCGCGTACTGCTGTTTCCACTTGAATGATGTCTGCGATGAAGTGGCCGAGCATAACGCCGCAGCACTCATGCGGGTAGGT
>CAXUDF010000117.1:0-11407 GCA_964249695.1 uncultured Acidobacteriaceae bacterium | reverse complement strand
CTGCGCCGCCGCGAGCATGCGCGCCGGCACTTCTTCAAGCCCGATCTCCAGCAAAAAATCAGCCATGGGCTTCACTCTTTCCCTCGCGCGCTGCATGCGCGGCCTGCGCCGCATAGGCACGCGCCACGCCTACCACCAGCGTGCGGATGCGCGCCATCACCGCCACTCGCTCCGTCACAGAGATCGCGCCGCGCGCGTCGAGCAGGTTAAATAGGTGCGAGCACTTGAGGCACAGCTCGTAGGCGCCCAGCACGGGAAAGCGTCGCAGGTCGAGCTCCTCCGGCGGACGCGATGCTTCCTCGCCGAGCAGCCGCTCATGCTGCCGCGCGTGCTCGCCGGCAAGCGTTTCCGCGTCTTTAAAGCTAGCCAGCAAACCGGCGCACTCGCTCTCGTACAGGCGCAGATGCTCCCAAAGCTTCGCGACCTCGGCCGCTTCAAAGCTGTATACGGAAAGCTGCAATTCCTCCTGCAAACGCATATCGCCGTAGGTGACCGCCGTACCTGTTTCCGGATCGCGCGCCCACACAATGTCGTAGATCGAATCCACATCCTGCAGGAAGCCCGCGATGCGCTCGAGCCCGTAGGTGATCTCGCCCGTAATCGGGTCCAGGTCCATGCCGCCGCATTGCTGAAAATAGGTGAACTGTGTGATTTCCAGCCCGTCGAGCATTACCTGCCAGCCCACACCCCAGGCGCCGCCCACCGGCCACTCCCAGTTGTCTTCTTCAAACTTCAGGTCGTGTTCGCGCAGGTCAATGCCGAGCGCCTTGAGCGAGTCGAGATACACGTCCTGCACGTTGCCCGGCGGCGGCTTCAGCACGACTTGAAACTGCGTGTGCTTGTAAAGCCGGTTCGGGTTCTCGCCGTAGCGCCCGTCGGCCGGGCGCCGTGATGGCTGGGCATAAGCAAGACGGACCGGGCGCGGTCCTAAAACACGCAAAAACGTCTCCGGCGACATAGTGCCCGCGCCGACCTCGATATCGAAAGGCTGCTGGATGACGCAGCCGCGCTCCGCCCAGAAGCGTTGGAGGCGAAACAGGATCTCCTGAAACGTAAGACTGTCTCGCGTGCGGGAGACAGGAACTGCGGAAGAAGCCACGCGACCATCTTTCAGCGGCGGAAAGCGTCCGCCAGCCTCAAGTTTACCGGAGCGGTTCAGCCGAGGCACTCCACGCTGAACTATCCAGAGGCCCCCTGCGTATCAGGCTGCGCAAGCGTGGTGCGGCTTCACGTGACAATTGTCAACCTGGATTCCTGACGATTCCCACTGGGGTCTGCACCGCAAATCGCAGAGGATAGGGACATACAGATGGGGGACGGCATGGGAAGCAGGGGAAACAAGTGGAAGCTCGCGGCGGCACTGGGTGGTCTGCTGAGCCCGGGCAGCGTGCTGGCGCAGGCGCACTGCGCGGCAGGCGTTCATGTTGACGGCGTGGTGCTCGACCCAAACGGTTCCTCGCTTGCCGGGGCGCACGTGCGCAGCGCCGATGGAACCGAAGCTGTGACCGATGCTGCAGGCCATTTTGTCCTGCCCTGCGTCCCCACGGGCGTGACGGAGGTAACGACCGAGGCGGATGGCTTTGCACCCAACGCGATGCCGGTCGAGAAGAACGCCGGCGACTCGCTCCATCTGACCGTGCAGATGCAGCTGGCGCGCGTGGAAACCGACGTACAGGTCGGCGAGGACGCGACCACGATCGACGCCGACCACGGCGCGGGCACGACGACCCTGAACTCGAAAGATGTGCAGCAACTGGCCGATGACCCGGACGACTTTGCGCGGCAGCTGCAGATCCTGGCGGCGACGAGCGGCGGCTCGCCCGGCTCGGCAACCATCTCGGTCGACGGCTTCCAGAACGGAAGCGCGCTGCCGCCCAAAAGCTCGATCGCCTCGATTCGTGTGAACCCGGACATGTTTTCGGCCGAGTACGTCGACCCGCCGTATGACGGCGGACGTATCGAGATCTTCACCAAGCCCGGCGCAGCCTCGTACCACGGTGCGCTGTTTTTTATCGACAGCGAGGGCAGCCTCAACGCGACGGACCCGTTCTCCATCGCGGCGACGCCGGCCTCCAAGCGCCGCTACGGCTTTGAGCTGAGCGGGCCGATTGTTCCGAAGGTCGCGGACTTCTCGCTCGCGCTCGAAAAGCGCGACATCAACGAGTTCAACATCGTGCGCGCGCAGACCCTTGGCGCTGACGGCAGCGTGGTCCCGCTGAATCAGACTGTGTCCGCCCCGCAGCGGCTGTGGATTGCGTCCGCCCGCGGCGACTGGCAGGTGACGCCGAAGGACGTCGCCACCCTCTCCTTCTCCGCTAACACCAACAACCTGGGCAACCAGGGCGTTGGCGGGCTTACGCTCGAGCAGGCAGGCTACGGCAGCCTGCAGGACGAGTACGACCTGCGCTTTACCAACACGCAGACCTTGAGCGCGAACCTGCTGCATGAAACGCATATCGGCTACACCTGGAAGCGGACCGAGGACACGCCGACCTCGACCATTGCAGCGCTCGACGTGGCCGGCTTCTTCAATGGCGGCGGGTCTACGGCCGGCGCTTTCAATGACCGGGAGCGCGACCTGGAGATCGACGATGACGCGCTGATCACCGCCGGCCGGCACTCCTGGAAGGTGGGCGCGCAGTCCCTCGGGATCTTCATCCACGACTACGATCCGGATACCTTCAACGGCGCATACCTGTTTGGCGGCGGCTCCAGCGTGGCTGTGGGTACGGGCGGCACTGCGACCAATCTGTCGCCGATCCAGCAGTACCAGCTGGCGCTTGCGGGGCAGCCGGGCGGCGCGCCGACCACCTTCCAGCAGAACAGCGGCAACCCGCTGGTGCCGCTCACGCAGTGGCGGCTGGCCTTGTACGCGCAGGACACGATCAAGCTGGCGCAGCGGCTGACCGTGTCGGCGGGCCTGCGCTACGCCATTGAGACCAGCCCGGGTTCGTACAACAACTTCGATCCGCGGGTCGGCTTTTCCTGGGCGCCTGACAAGAAGTCGAAGACCGTCATCCACGTGCGGGCCGGCTTGTTTTCCAGCATCAACCCACAGTCAGAGGCGACGCAGGTGTACCGGCTCAATGGCGTTCGACAGAGCGAGGCGCTCGTGTACTCGCCGAGCTTCGCCGCGCCGCTGACGCCGGTCGCCGGCTCCATCCAGGTCAGCACGGTGGAGCAGTTTCCGCACTCGCTGATGCAGTCCGGCTCCTTCCAGGGCCAGCTTGGCGTGGAGCACGACTTTCCGCACCACTGGCATGCGCAAGGGAACCTATTTGTCGGTGAGGCCTGGAACGATGTACGGCAGCGCAACATCAACGCGCCGCTGGTAGCCTCAAGCGGCAACGTGGTGCCGAGCCCGACAGAGGCACTGCTGGCACCGCGCCCGTTCGCGCCCAACCTCAACATCCTGCAGTTCCAGAACACCGGGCACCTTGGCGGCGACGTCATCTTCGTCGGGCTTGACCAGCACAGCTACAAACGCTTCGGCTTCTTCGCGGGGTATGTGTACCAGAACTTTTCGGCGGATACCGGGCGCGGCGCAGTCATTCCGCAGTCCTCGTACACCAACGCCGGCGAGTTCGCGCGGCCGGACTGGCAGCGGACCAACCAGTTCTTCATGTTCGGCAACGTCAACCTGCCCAGCAAGGTGGAGCTTGACCTGCAGCTCGACGCGGAAAGCGGCAATCCTTACAACGTGGTCAACGGCACGGACGCGAATGGAGACGGTGACTTCAACGATCGGCCAACCTACGCGGCAGCCGCTTCTGCCGGTACGAACGGTGTCTATGCAACGCGCTTCGGGCTGCTTAGTACCAACACGGTGAACGGCGACGTGCCGCGCAACCTGGGCACCATGCCTAGCCGGATCCACCTGGATATGAACCTGAGCCGGTCGTTCCGGCTGGGCAAATCGAAGGAGTCGCCGCGCTCCATTGCTTTTAACGCACGCAGCGCCAACATTCTGAACCACACAAACGTGACTGCCGTGAACACCATCGTGTCCTCGGGCGCATTGGGCGAGTCGGTCGCGGCCGAGGCCGCGCGGCGGCTGGAGCTCGGCACACGCTTTTCGTTCTGAACCCGCACGACCAGAGGACCACCATGCCGCGTACTAATCTTCGTACAAACGCCCGCCGTCCTGATGCGAAAGTCGTCCTTTCTCTACTTGCCGTGCTCGCCGCGAGCGCTTCAGCGCAGACCGCGCCTACCGTAGGAGCAGCCCCGCCGCTGCTGCCTCCGGCAGGGCTCGTCTATCGCTACTGGCCCATGCAGCTGGTGCAGTTTGTCGGTGCGGAGCTGCCCTACTCCATGATCGTGCTCGACGTGGATGACCGGGCGAAGCAGCCGATCTACGACGTCGCCCTGACCGAGCGCGCGACCGGCAAACAGATCCACTACGTGAACCAACCCGAGCTGCTGGCCGAGGACAAGGCGCGCGGAGGCGACGCCTACCTGGTGCGCATGCAGCTGGACGCACCCGCGGCGCCTGCCAAGGACGCGCAATACCTGCTGCGCTTCACCAATGAGAAAGAGCAGCCGGTACTATGGCAGTTTGTGCAGGGCACCGACATCAGCGACCAGGGCAGCGGCATGTCGCCGATCGAGGCGCCGGTCCCGGTCTTTCTGTATCGCGAGCAGGGCGCGCTTGCCGGCGAGGGAACCGCGCTCAAAATCGGCGCGGTCACGAGCACCGCCGACGTGTGGACGGAGTATGCGAAGCCGCCGTACTTTGTGCCCTACCACGGGGCGATCTCGACCGGGGTGCACCTGCTGACAGTGGCGCCCCTCAGCTCCTCGTGGGCCGTTGAGCAGCCCGCTGCGATCCCACCAGGCGCGACCTGGAAGCTGCACAGCGCGCTTGGGACCGAGCTGACGGCCCACGCGGTCGCGGGCAAGGGAGCAAGCGCGGTGAACTTCGACGACGCGCGGCACGGCACGACGATGGCCGTGGAAGCGCAGCAAACAGGCAGCGGCTGGACGATCAGCCGGGTTCGCTTTGGGCCGACCGAGGCAAAGCTGGAACACACGGTCTCGATGAGCTTCAGCCCGGCTCTCGCCCCGGGCACAACCAGCCAGTTTGACCTGCTGGCGGGCAAGAAGACGAAGCTGGCCGCGGGTACGGTCGAGACAGGCGCGGGTGATGGCGGGGCCATCACTGAAAGATGGCTGGTGACTACGCCCGATTGGGCGAAGGGGAAGACGGCCACGGCCTCCACAGCGGCAAAGCCCTCAACGGACGCACCGACCGCCGCAAGCGCCGGGCACTGAGGCGATACGCCATCGTTACCCGAGAAGGCGTGCCAGAGCAGCGGCTGACTGCAGCCGCTGCTCGCCGTGCCGCTCAAGTGACTGCATGGCGAGGCGCCGGAGATCGGCAGCGCGGCTGCGCGGCCAGCTTTGGGCGGCAAAGCGCTCGGGCGGCCCACGGAAGACCTCCTCAGCCAGCGTGCGCGAGGCCGGGGCGAGTGCAAGCGAGCCCAAACGCCGGTGTTCCTCGCAAAACAGCCCGTCCGCATCAGGATGAAAATAGCTCGGCTCATCCGCCAGAAATACGCGGCCGCACAGGGTGCACCGGCGTGTGTCCGGCATGGAACCCATCAATCGCACCATCCAGAGCGCAAAGTAGGTCACCGGCATCCATATGCGGCCTACGCGGGTTTGCTCCAGCACGCTCAGGAGCAGGCGAAAGGTAGCGTCCTGCGTCCTGTCCTGAAAGGCATCCGGCGGAGCGCCGTCGGGCAGCATCTCGTCGAGCACCTCGGTATAAAAAGCGAGCGCAGCGGCCCGGCCGTAGTCTGCGGGGTCTGACAATGGCGATCGCAGGATTTCGAGCGAATCGAGCCGCACCAGCTCCTGTTTGGGCCTGGTGACGTAGAGCGCGCGCACATGGGTCATCGGCTCAAGCGCGCCTCCGAAGCGGCGACGCGATTTCGATGCGGATTTCGCCACGCCCTTGATCTTGCCGGCCTCGCGCGTAAACAGCGAGACGATCAGGTCCGCCTCATGCACGGGCCAGGAGCGCAGAACGACGGCTTCGGCTTGCAGTTGCGTGGCTTTCCCTCGTGGGCGCAGAGCTTTGCGCGCAGCCGCGAAGGCCGCGCGGTGCTATGCGGCTCGCGCGCCCTCCCCTGCTCCCGCGATGATAGCGCGGAGCTGCATGGCTTTAGCGCGTCCGTAGCCCAGGCGCTCAGTCTAGGGACTGATCTGCCGAAAGGCGGCGACCATCGCCCGGGATCGTTCCGTCCAGGTATTCCGTTTGCTCTCCTCCCAGCGCTTTGTTTCGTAGCCGTCCTGAAAGCCTTGCGTCTCTAGCACGCGGACCGCATCAGCCAGCTCTTCCGCAGTGTCAACCAGCGTTAACAGCGGCGGCTTCTCCACCAACATCGCAAAGCCGCGGGTGCTGATCATGGGCCGGCACGCCGCCAGGTGCTGGAAGAAACGCGTCGAGCTGCCGGAGTACTGGGGTTCACCCTTGAGGTACGGCAGCACGGCCAGATCAAACGACTGCGCATAGGCCTGCAGCTCGCCGTAAGGTTTGCCGCCGACGAAGTGCGCCCGCTGCATTACGCGTGCGCGCGCCTCGCTCTGTACTCGATCCGGGATCGCCATGGAGGTTGGCCCCACAAAAACCCAGCGGAGCTGCGGCGTTCGCTCGATCGCGTCTTCAAGGAGCGGCCAGTCCATATTGTTGGCGAGATTGCCCAGAACCCCTGCTATCGGCCTCGGGATGTGCCGGATATCCGGGGGAAGCTCGGCGGGCTGCAGCAGCGGGGCGGGCGCGATGTTGGTTTCGCGCGTGGCATTTGGGATGATCGCAATCTTTGCGGGATCGCAGCCCGCTTTCGCTGTGAAATAGTCGGCAATGCGCTGCGAGTTAGGGCACACAAGCCGGGCCACGCGGCACATGCGCGCATCGAGAGCCGTGATCTCGCGCGGATCCTCATGCTCGTAGGCACTCGTCAGGTCGGTCGAGTGATAGATGACCGGGCCGGGCCATTTTTCCGCCAGCGGGGCGTAGTGCGGGGTCGAGATAATAACCGGCGCGCATCGCGGATCGTCGCACTCGGCCAACATGGTGCGCAGCAGGTCGTCTTCAAACGGCAGCAGCGTGCGGACAAGCGGCCGCGCATAGCCGCGCTGCAGGGCAAAGCGGTGCACCGTGGTGGGCGGGTTCGCGATCGCGTCGACCCGCGGGGCTGTGTGGCCTAGGCGGAGATACTGCATGCGCGGCACCCAGACAATTGAGGGGTACAGGGCGCTAAAAGCCGAGGCGAACTCCTGGATCAGCACCGTGCCGGCATCGAGAATGTGCCAGCGCTCCCCCTGCGCGTCCCCTGTCAATGTATCGAGCAAAGCCCTCTCCGTTTCTCGTTATCTCAGCCAATACATTGGCCAGCGGACCCATTGCCGCCTTGCCGGCAGCGGCCTCCGCTACTGTATCGGCCGCTTTCAGTTCCCCTTGAATCGCGGTCTCTCCCGCGGCGCGGCATAGAAGGTTGTTATCGGCAGGATCACTTTCTCAAATGCTGATAGGCAAGCGAAACGGCGAACTGTAACCTGTTGCCAAGCGGGCGCACCCTCGCCGCCGTGCGCAAAACACGGTGCGCTGCGCGTCTACAGGAGATCCGAGTTGAACGATCCGAAATCAAGTACATTGCGTTCCTTCCTTTCCCTCCCCTATGAAGAATTGGAAAAGCTGAACCTCGAAGCCAAGGAGGAGCGCCGCAAGCGTGTGGCGCCGGACGAGATTCGCGAGAAACGCCTCCAGTATCTCCGAGGCGAAGACGGGATCAAGGCCGTAACGGTGCTTTTCAGCGATCTGGAAGGCCGCCTGCACATGCTGGACTATGACAAGCGCTTCCTGGTGTCGAGCTATGACAATCTCACGTTTGACGGCTCATCGATCCGAGGCTTTACCGCGCAGCGCGAAAGCGACCTGCGGCTTGGGATTGATTGGGCGGCGTTCTATTGGCCGCCCGCGGACGTCTTCGGCTCGGGCAAGGTGCTGGTGTTCGGCGAGGTGATCGACAAGGCGGGTAAGCCGTATGCGGGCGACCTGCGCGGCGTGCTGAAGGGCTTTGCCCAGGAGCAGTTTGACCGCGACGGCTACACGCTGAACGCGGCCAACGAGATTGAGGGCTTCCTGTTCCAGGGGCGCGACGCGGAGCGGAACTTCTACACAAATCCGCGCTTTGACTACGTCAACCATGGCGGCTACTATCACTCGCTCCCCGGCGACCCGCTGCGCGAGTTCATCGACCGCGCTGCCGAGGTGCAGCGCGCCATGGGGTTTGAGAATGAGAAGGATCACCCCGAGGTCGCGCCCTCGCAGTTTGAGATCAACTACAGCTACGGTGAGGTGGTCGCGGCGGCCGACCAGATCCAGCTCTACAAGCTGATCTGCCGGCAGATCGCGCAGCAGATGGGCATGACGGCGTCGTTCCTGCCGAAGCCGGTCGTCGGCGTCAACGGCAGCGGCATGCACACCAATGTATCCATCACCAAGGCTGGCAAGAACATCTTCTGGGACGCGGCCGGCGAGGAAAAGCTTTCGAAGCCAGCATGGGCGTTCATTGACCGCATCCTGACCCACGGCAACGACATCTGCCTGCTGCTGAACTCGAGCGTCAACGCGTACCGCCGGCTCGACCCGCACTTTGAGGCGCCCAACCAGATCAAGGCGTCGGCGACCGACCGCGGCTCGATGATCCGGGTGCCGATCGGCAATGAGAAAAGCGCGCGGGTAGAGGTGCGGTCGGTCGCGCCGGACTCGAACCCGTACCTGGTGCTGTACTCGATCTTTCGGTCTGGGCTTGAGGGCAAGACCGCCGAAATTGCAAATCTTCGCCAGGCGCAGCGGTATCTGCCAGACAACATCTACACCGCGCTCGAGGATTTTCGCAACGCGGAGTGGACGACCGAGCTGCTGGGGGAAGACGTAAAAGGCCGTTTCGCGGACCTGAAGCAAGGCTCTGCCGATCGCTGCGCGCGCCTGCTGGGGACGTTTGTCAAAGCGCCCGAGGTGCAGTTTCACCACGAGGTGTACAACCAGCAGTTGTGGAATGAGTTTTAGGGCTGCGGCTACGGCCGCGGCTCCGCTCGGTACCGCTTCGTAAATAGTCAAACTTTAACGGCGAGCAATGATACGCAGACAGTCGAGAAGTAAAGCGGCTGTACGCGGATACACGCGAGGTTAGCGGCGGGGGCTAATCTAAGGCGAGATCGTTTGGAGGCAGCCCATGGAAGCAGCACAGCTGGTCAGCGTTCAAGAGTACCTAAATACTTCGTACGAGCGCGAACCGGAGTTGATCGACGGCCAGTTGCGGGAGAAACCGATGCCGACCACTCTTCATGCATTTGTTCAAGCAATGATCGTGCACTGGTTCGCAATGCACATGGAGGAGTGGACCGTCATGCCTCTGCCTGAAGTGCGGACACGAGTCGCTTCCTCAAACTTCCGCCTTCCAGATGTTGCAGTCGCCCGCCTGGGGCCTATCCGTAGCAAGACACAGGATGAGCCGCCACTCATTGCCATCGAGGTTCTTTCCCCCGAGGATAGATTCACGGAGTTGCGCGACCGAGCCTCGGATCTAAGCCGAATGGGTGTTGCCCATGTTTGGCTGATCGACCCTGAGGCACGGGAAGCCTTTGCCTGGGAGGGACCGAAGGAGAAATCGTGGCTTCCTGCCGACAGGCTCGCGGTGAGTGGTACAGCTGTTTATCTGGACCTGGACTGGCTTTGGAGCAAGATTCCGCAGGAATAGACTGACGGTAAGAGACGGAGTGGTCTCCTTTTCCGATCTTCTTCCGACAAGGAGAGTGGGGTTGCGCGGGTGATGGAAGCTTTTTTGAGAATGCTGCCGGAGAACGACTTAGTTCTACTTGGACGGCTCGGAGGCAGGTCGCTCAACATACTTCAAGCCAGCCATACCCACGCCTCCAGCCGCTGATCAGCTTGCTTTCTCTACAGCTCGAAAGGTGCCTTATCGCCCGAAGTGCGCCGAGTTCTTGTCGGCGAAGTGCGCCCACTTTTCCGGCAGGTCGTCGCCGGCGAAGATGGCCGACACCGGGCAGACCGGCACGCACGCGCCACAGTCGATGCACTCGACTGGATCGATGAACAGCTGATCGACGCCGTCGAAATCGCCCTCGTCCTTCTTGGGGTGAATGCAGTCGACAGGGCAGGCATCGACGCAGGCGTGGTCCTTGGTGCCAATGCAGGGTTCAGCGATTACGTAGGCCATTTGCGGCGTCTCCGGTGCGGTACTTGAAAGGGTAAGTGTAGGCAGATTGTAGCAGGCTGGACCAGGTATCACAGCAGCTACAGACCGCTCAAACGCTCGTCAGACGCGGCTTTTCGCCGCGCAGCAAACTCCGCCGGGCTCAGCAGCGGCAGCAGATTTCGTCCTGCAAACATGTCAGCAAAGATCGGCAGCAGTTCCGCTTCCAGCAGTCGATTCGTTGCGAGCACTTCCCTGCTCGCCAGCTCAAACGGGCTGCCGTCAAAGTTTGTGACAGTGCCCCCGGCTTCGAGCACCAGCAGCACGCCTGCCGCGGTATCCCACGGGTTCAGTCGGAACTCCCAGTAGGCATCCATGCGCCCGGCCGCGACGTAGGCCAGGTCCAGCGCAGCGGACCCCGCGCGGCGCACGCCGTGTGAACGCATCGTGATCTCATGGTAAAAGTGCGCGTTCGGGTTCTGGTGGCGCGAGCGGCTCGGGAAGCCGGTGGCGAGCAGCGCCTCGCCGAGGAGCGGCGTGCGCGACACGCGCATGGGCCGGCCGTTCAGGTACGCGCCTTTGCCCTGCTCCGCGACGAACAGTTCGTCGCGCATGGGGTCGTACAAAACCGCGGCCACGAGCGAGCCGTCCTGCCCCTCGAGGGTGCCGGCCGGGCGGTGCTCCAGCCCGAGCGAGACACAAAAGACCGGGAAACCATGCGCGAAATTGGTCGTGCCGTCCAGCGGGTCAATGTACCAGCGGTACTCCGAGTCGAGCCGTGCGCGGGTGCCTTCCTCGCCGAAAATACCGTGCTCCGGGAACGCTGCGGTCAGGCGGTCCAGCAGCAGCTTTTCGCTGGTGCGGTCGGCTTCGGTCACCAGGTCGACGTCGGTCTTGTACTCGGTCGCGACCCCTTCGGCATAGAACTTCCGCAGCAGCGCTCCGGCTTCAAGTGCGATCGGGGCAGCGGAGGCGACCCAGGTCCAGGCAATGCCTGTCGGCAAGGCGCTCGGATCAAAAATGCTCATCGTGCTTCGGCTCCTTTGTCGCTTTAAGTCTTTCATGACCGCACTTCTCCGCTCGGCGGAGCGGGTTGCGCTCAGAGACAGGCCGAACAGGCGGGTATGGCGCCATCCTAAATTGAGCAGACAGCTGCAGCATCAGCGGCCGCGCTCATGGCG